>DATJSB010000158.1:0-86542 GCA_035504315.1 Occallatibacter sp. | reverse complement strand
AGGGATACCGATGCTGCGCGACATCCAACTCGCCTTTCGTCTGTTCCGGCGAACGCCTGCCCCTACCGGGATTGCGCTGCTGTCGATCGCATTGAGCGTGGGAGCGACGGCGGTGGTCTTTACCGCAGTCAGATCGGTGCTTATTACCCCTTTGCCGTACTCTCGCCCCTCCGAACTCGTGCAGATCAGAACCGACTTCCCCAAGTTCGAGCCGGCGCATTCCGACTGGGCCTTCTGGAGCGACGCTCAGGAGATCGCTCGACGAACTCGCACCCTTGCTTCGGTTGCTGTTTACCGCAACGAGTTGTTCAATCTTGCAGGAAATGGCACGGCGCCTCCCGAAGCGTTGTACGGCCTGCGCGTAACTGCCAATCTCTTTCCCACTCTCGGCGTTACGCCGATGCTGGGGCGCAACATTCTTCCTGAAGAAGATCAACCTGGCCATGCCAACGAGATGATCCTCAGCTATGGGCTCTGGGTTCGGCGATTCAATGCAGACCCGGGGATTGTGGGGCACAGCGTAACAATCGACGGCCAAAGCTGCCTCATCATCGGGGTCATGCCGCGGGAATTTGATTTTCCGTTTCGTCGCGCGGCGGTCCACACTCCTTCTCCTTACGTTGATTTTTGGGCGCCGTTTCGGAGCGGCAAGCCTCAAGCGCCTACAGCAGCAATGGGCGTGGTGGCCAGGCTGCGGCCAGGCGTTTCGCTCACCGAGGCTCAGCAGGACCTTGCCACCATCAGCGCCGATCTCAGCCGTGAGTTTCCCGCAACAAATCGGGACCACATTCTGCGGGTGGGATTGCTCCGCGAGCGAATGCTGGGCAACGCCAGGAACGCTTTGTGGATCCTGATGGCAGCAGCCATGATGTTTCTGCTCATCGGTTGTGCCAACGTCGCGAACCTTCTGCTGGCGCGGGGGATTATGCGCCATCGCGAGATTACCGTTCGCATGGCCCTGGGCGCGAGCAGGTCGCGCATCGTTCGCCAACTGCTTACCGAAAGCTGCGTGCTGGCGGTGCTTGGAGGAGTGGGAGGTTACGTGCTTACGGTGGTTGCCTGGAGAGCTTTGCCGGGCATCGCGCCGGTGAGCGTACCTCGCCTGGGCGCAGCACATGCCGACTGGCGGATTCTTGTCTTCTCGCTGGCCGTTGCGCTGGCCAACGGTGTTTTGTTTGGGATGATTCCTGCCTTCAGGGCAGGTTTAACGCGAGCCAATGCCAACCATGATCTGCGCTCGCACACCGGAATCGCCGGCAGAAGCGACCGCGTTCGCGGCGCCCTGGTTGCGTTGGAAGTAGCGTTAGCCCTGGCTCTGGTCGTGGTTGGCGGGCAACTTCTGGCAAGTTTTGCCGCACTGCTGGGAACCGACCCCGGCTTCGATGCCAAACGTGTCATCGCATTCGTAACAGTTCCTGATCCGGTGCGCTATTCGACTCCTGAAGAATGGGGCGCGTTCTACCGTCGTGTTTTGGATTTGGTTCGCACCGTTCCCGGAGTCGACAGCGCAGGAACCGACGATGCCCTGCCTTTCAGCGGCGAGAATACCGGCGGAATGGTGGGCAACCGCGCAGGCGGAGCATCGCAAGGCGGCCAGATCGGTGCGGAAATCGACGTGGTAAGTGCGGGCTACCTGCAGACCATGGGGATTCGGTTGCTGCAGGGGCGATGGCTGAACGATGAAGACATGAACGACTCGAGCGACTCAGTCATCGTCAGTGACCTGGTTGCGAAAAGTCTGTGGCCGGGCGAGAGCGCTATAGGCAAGCAGGTCTGCGTCTTTTGCTCTCCTGAGAGACCGAATGACTGGAAGCGGGTCGTTGGTGTCGTATCCAGCAGCCGGCACAGGTCGATGGATGGGCCGCAGCAACAGGCCAGCGTCTATCTCGCCGCCGGGGCTTTGCATAGGGCCGTGTTCCTTGTGGTACGAAGCAACCGACCCGACGCCGATATTCAAAAAGCCATTCGCCAGGTGGTCGCCGGAGTCGATCCAAACCAGCCTGTCTTCTTCAGCGCCTCGATGCAAACCCTCATTGACGACTCTCTCGCCGACCGGCGCTTCGTTATGTTCCTCCTGGCTCTCACCGGCTGCCTGGCCCTGGCCATGGCGGCCGCGGGCGTTTACGGGGTCGCCACTTATGTCACTTCGCGCCGGACGCAGGAAATTGGCATTCGCATTGCGCTGGGAGCCACGCGCGCGAGCGTTGAGGCATTGGTCTTTCGCCAGGGATTTCTGACCGCCATGATCGGGCTGGCCTCCGGGTTGGGCACAACGCTGGCTCTGATGCGGATTCTGCGCGGGATGCTTCCGGGACTCGAATCCGGAAAGCCCGGCGGCATTTGGATGGAGGTTGCACTGGTTACTCTCACCGCGGCGCTCGGCTGCTGGCTTCCAGCGCGGCGAGCAGCAAAGGTCGACCCGATGCTGGCGCTGCGACAGGAATGAGCGCGATCAGAAAAGTTACCTGAAGCTCAACTGAATTTGGCGGGGCGGTTTGTTCTGATCGGCGTTCAACGATAAAACGGCGCCGAAGTTTCCCGTTGGGCAGAAGTGGCTGTTGTTGGCGCCGCAGGCGGCGAGTTCGAAGTCATGGTATGGATCGACGCGCCTTGGGGATCACCGCACCGCTTGGATCAGTGATTGTTCCAGTGATGGTCCCGGTGGGGCCACTGGCTAAGAGTGGACAAGCAATGAAAAAAAGTAACGGGAGAGTGAGTCGGAATCGATTTCGCCCCATGCTGTCCTTCAGGCGATTCGCGTTCAGCAAAGGCGGCGACTGGTTTTGAGGATTCCGGCATTTACCGACGCCATATCGAGCTTGTGACTCCTAACGCACAATGTTAGACCACTGTCGAAGCGGAAAAGTCAAGGCGCTCCGCGGCTCGCCGGCTCGAAATCTGCACGAGTGTTCCCCATGGCGGCGGATAGTGTTCCCGTGGGTCCGGTCCGCCTCAGCGTTTCGGGCGGTGCCGGACTGGCGCTTTGCGCCGGCTGAAAAAAACAGCAACCCGCCCCTTCATTTCTGTTTTTTGCGCCGGCTGCTTTGATGAAGTTGCAGATAATAAAGCTTTTATCATTGTCATCTGTTTGCGCAGCAGCTGGCAGAATCTCTGAAAAAGAAGATTCTCTGATTGTTTTTGCCCCGGATTTGCATTCCTTCGCGCTCCAAAACACGCGTTTTGCTTGAACCATTCTTGATGCGCAACTATAAGGGAATCTATGCGCTGCTTCCCGACTTCCCTGCCGTTTCCTCTTCTCGTTGCCTTCATTTTTTCCTCCACTCTTGCCTCGCAGTCCGCAGCCAAACCTGACTCGACGGCAACCATTGCCCAGAAGACCGCTGGAATGAAGCGCCTCGCAGGATTTCTGCCTCTCGACTGGGACGCGAAGAGCGGCAAGCTTTATCTCGAGATTCCGAATCTGAGTGCGGAAGGCCGAACGCCCGATTTGCTGTATGCGGTTTCGCTGCCTTATGGAACAGGCTCAAACGATCTCGGCCTCGACCGCGGGCAAATCTCTGAAGGCGCGGTGGTGCGGTTTGAGCGAACCGGGCCCAAAGTATTGCTGGTTGAACCAAACCAGCGATTCAGGACTGGATCGCAGAATGCGGATGAGCAGCTTGCCGTAACGCAGTCGTTCCCTGAGTCGGTGCTGTGGGGCTTCAAAGTCGAGGGCGAGTCGCCCGATGGCTCGGCGGTGCTGGTCGATGCCACTGACTTCTTTCTGCACGACGCTCACCACGTTGCCGAATCCATCGCATCGGCGCAGCAGGACGCAGGACCCAGCGACAGCTACAAGCTCGATCAGAGCCGCTCGACGATTGTGCCCGAAGATACCAAGGCCTTCCCGAAGAACACCGTGGTTGAGGCCGAACTGACGTTTACTGCCGAGGGACCGCTCAAGGGGAAGTTCGTCTCGGACGTGACTCCCGACTCGCATTCTCTCACCGTGCGCGAGCGGCAGATGTTTATTGAACTCCCGCCGCTGGACGGCACATTCAAGCCGAGGAAGTTCAACCCGCGGTCGGGTTATTTCGATCTCTGGTTTCGCGACTACACCGCGCCGCTGGGCGATTCGCTCGATGAGCATTGGATTCTGCGTCACCGGCTCATTAAGAAAGACCCCAATTGCGTGACGAACTGCGAAGCCGTAACGCCGCTCCAATATTATGTCGACCGCGGCGCGCCTGAGCCGATCCGCTCGGCGCTGCGCGAGGGCGCAAGCTGGTGGGACCAGGCCTTTCAGGCGGCGGGATGGGCCAAGGGGACCTTCCGCGTGGATCTGCTGCCGGAGGGCGCCGACCCGATGGATGTTCGCTACAACATCATCCAGTGGGTGCATCGCTACACGCGTGGATGGAGCTACGGCGACGCGATTGCCGATCCCCGCACCGGCGAGATTCTCAAGGGAAACGTAACGCTGGGCAGTTTGCGCGCCCGCCAGGATTATCTGATTGCCGAAGCGCTGCTCGCGCCTTATGCCGCAGGCAAAACCTATACCGATCAAAACAACCCGATGCTGGAGATGGTGCTCCAGCGCATCCGGCAACTTGCTGCGCACGAAACCGGGCATACGCTGGGACTGGCGCACAACTTCGCCGCCTCGAGCGTGAAGCAGGGCGACAGCGTGATGGATTATCCGCATCCTTACATCACGCTCGATGCCGATGGAAAGACCGATCTCTCGCATGCGTACGCGAATAGCATCGGCGCTTGGGATAAGGTGACGATCGACTACGGATACCGGCAGTTCGCGCCGGGCGCAGACGAAGATGCGGCGCTGAACAAGATCCTGAGCGACGCCGACAAGGCGGGGCAGATTTATATCACGGACGAGGACGCGCGGCCCGCCGGTGGCGCGCACCCGAAAGCCCATCTCTGGGACAACGGTCCCGACGCGGCCGATGAACTCGAGCGCATGCTGAAGATTCGCTCGGTGGCGCTCGAGCAATTCGGCGAAGACGCCATCAAGCCGGGAACGCCGATGGCGCAGCTTGAGGAGACGCTGGTTCCGCTGTACCTGCTGCATCGGTATCAGACTGAGGCGGCGATCAAGCTCATCGGCGGGCTCGACTATCGCTACAACCTGCGCGGAGATGGACAGCCGAATCCTGCGATTGTGGCGCCGGAGGAACAGGAGAAGGCGATTGCCGCGGTGATGAAGACGCTGGAGCCGGAGACGTTGACGCTGCCTGAGAGTCTGCTCGCGATACTCCCGCCGCATCCGCCCGGGGACCCTCGAACGCAGGAGTCGTTGCCATCGGAGACGGGGCTGACGTTCGATCCCGTTGCGGCGGCGGAGGCGTCGGCGGATTTGACGCTCGGGGTGTTGCTGAACCCGGCGCGTGCCTCGCGTTTGGTTGAGTACCACATGCGGGAACCGGGTGCGCCGTCTTTGCGCGGGCTGCTGGAGACGATCTCAAAGACGACGGCGGAGCGTACGGAGGGCGGGCACACAATGTCGTCGGAGGTGGCCCGGGCGGTGGAGTTCCGCGCTCTGGAGGCGATGCTGGCGCTGGCGGTGAATCCAGCGGCATCGAGCCAGGCGCGGGCCATTGTGAGCTGGCACATAGAAGACCTGCTGAAGCAATGGACGAGTTCGGCTGCGCCGAGCGACTCGGCAGAGGCGATACATCGGGCAGCGATGATCGACCGCATTCAGCAGTTCGAGAGAGCGCCGGAGAAATTCGTGCCTTCGAAACCGGTTGAAGCGCCACCGGGGATGCCTATAGGCGACGACGAAGAGATGTGAGAGAGCAGCGAGTTAGCGAGTTAGCCGCGCTGCGCGCGTGTTAGCAGGTTAGCAAGTTGGCCGCGCTGCGCGCGTGTTAGCGAGTTAGCGCGGGTGCGGGAGAACTGGCGGGAGTGCTTTCCCACCCTAACCACAGATACAAAAACGTGGTTAGGATGGGGCACCCCGGCGAGTCGGCGCGCTTGAGGGATTGGGTAGATGAAGGTTGGCATTATTGGAACGGGCGCAATTGCCGTCAAGCACGCGCAGGCATACAAGAATATCGGTTTTGAATTAACGGCGTGCACCGACCGCACTGCGGAAAAGGGCAAGAGATTTGCCAGCGCGTGGGGCGCGGAGTTTGTGGCTACGCCCGGAGAGCTTGCGCAGCGCCGCGATGTGGATTACCTCGACGTGTGCACGTTTCCCGCATATCGGCTCGAAGCTGTAGGGCTCGGCGCGAAGTACGGGAAACACGTGCAGGTGCAGAAGCCGATGGCGGTGGACCTCGAAACCGCTGCGCAAATGCTTACGGCAGCGCGAGCCGCTGGTATTCAGCTTGGCGTGGTGAGCCAGCACCGCTTCGACGAGTCAATCATGTTTTTGAAGCGGGCGATTGCAGCCGGGCGGCTGGGGCGGATTTTGCAGGCAGATGCGTACGTAAAGTGGCATCGCTCGGATGAGTATTATGCGCGGCCGGTGAAAGGCAGTTGGGCTGTTGAAGGCGGAGGAGCGCTGATCAGCCAGGCGATCCACCAGGTTGACCTGTTGCTGTACCTTATTGGCGCGGTCGACGAGGTGTTCGGGTACTGGCAGCTTGGCGCGACGCACAAGATCGAGTCGGAAGACATTCTGTGCGCGGTGATGCGCTACGCGAACGGTGCAACCGGAGTGATCCAGGCTGCGACGGCGTTGTGGCCGGGTTATCCCGAGCGGCTTGAGATTCACGGCACGAAGGGTTCGGCAATCGTGACCGGCGACCAATTGGCAACGTGGGACGTGACAGACGATGAAGGCGAAGTCGCACCGATCTCGCGCGATGCAAAGTCGGGAGCTTCGGATCCAATGGCGATTTCGCTGGCTCCATTTGAGCGGCAATTCATTGACTTCGGCGAGGCGTGCACCAGGGGACGAGCGCCGAGTTCATCGGGAGTTGAAGGGTATCGCGCGCTCGAACTGGTGAGGGCGATCTACGAGTCGTGCCGGTCAGGACGGGCGGTGAAGATAGACAGGGCCTGATGAAGGTTGGAGGTTTCCCAGGTCTCAGAATCGAGACCTAGGGCACCCAGCTTTCCGCCCTTTTCACGATGAGGCTGTGAAAAGGATGGGGCACCCATCGTCTGTGCAGCCGGCTACCAGTCGGTTAGTGTGCCATCGAGCTTGCGGTTGATGGGCAGATACGCGCGCTGGTAGGGATACTGCGCGGCCAGGTCTTCATCGAGATCGACGCCGAGGCCAGGCGCGTCGCCGGGGAGCATGAATCCATCTTTGAATGTGTAGTGGTGCGGGAAGACGGCGTCGGTTTC
Source organism: Occallatibacter sp. (assembly GCA_035504315.1). Lineage (GTDB taxonomy): Bacteria > Acidobacteriota > Terriglobia > Terriglobales > Acidobacteriaceae > Telmatobacter. Next base: position 79,285 of record DATJSB010000158.1, on the reverse strand, counting down.
ATCGGTGTGCGGCATGTGCTCCTGGATACCGAAATTGTGAATCGCAGTCGAGAAGTGAAGAGCCGCGGCCATGGTTACGGGCGAGAGGTCGGTGGCGCCATGAAAGCCGATGCGCACGTGATAGAGCGCTGCGAAGTCGGCGGCTTTCTTCAAATGCGTGATGCCGCCGCCGTGCACAATGGGCATTCTGAGGTAGTCGATCCACTGGTTGCGGACGAGATCGTGGGCATCCCAGATTGAATTGAAGACCTCGCCTGTAGCGATCGGCGTGGTGGTGTGCTCGCGAATGATGCGGTAACCCTCCTGCAACTCCGCCGGCACCGGGTCTTCCATCCAGTAAAGATGGAAGGGTTCGAGATCCTTACCGAGTCGAGCGGCTTCAATGGGTTTGAGACGGTGATGACAATCGTGGAGCAGCAGGAGATCCTCACCAAAGTTCTCGCGGACGCGCGCGAAGAGCTTGGGCACATGGCGCAGATAGGGTTCCGCGGCCCATTCGTACTCATGCGGCAGGCCGCGCTCGGCGGGCTCGTAGCGGCCCGCGCTTTTAGGCACACCGTAAGTTGACTTGAGCCCCGGAAATCCGCTCTGAACGCGGATGGCGCGATAGCCCGCGAGACGAAGCCGCCTTACGTCTTCGAGGGCCTGATCGATATCCCTGCCGTTGGCGTGGGCATAGACCATCACGCCTTCGCGGCTGCGCCCGCCAAGCAGGTTGTACAAGGGAGTGTTGAGGGCCTTGCCCTTGATATCCCAAAGCGCCACGTCGACGGCGGCGATGGCGGCCATGGTGACTGGCCCACGGCGCCAATAGGCCCCGCGATAGAGATATTGCCAGATGTCTTCGGTTTGAAAAGGGTCGCGCCCGATGAGGCAGGGAACGATGTGATCGGATAGGTAGCTGGCGACGGCGAGTTCGCGGCCGTTGAGGGTGCCGTCGCCGAGTCCGTAGATGTCTTCGTCGGTCTCAATCTTAAGCGTGACAAAGTTGCGCCCCGGCGAAGTGATGTTGACTTGGGCGTTGCGGATTTTCATCGCTGCGGCGCTCCGAAGAAGCGAAAGCGAATTATAGAACGGAAGCGAACGCGAATTAAAGAACGGTGCTATTGGTTCACGCCGCTGGCCAAAAATCCGCCGTCGACGGCAATTACTTCTCCGGTGATAAACGATGCGGCTTGAGACGAAAGGAACACGGCGGCGCCGGCCAGCTCGTGCGGCTTGCCGAAGCGGCCCATGGGCGTGCGCAGCAAAAGCTCCTCGCCGCGAGGCGTGCCTTTGACCAGGCGGGCGTTGAGCTCGGTGGGAAAGACGCCGGGTGCGATGGCGTTGACATTGACCCCGGTATGCGCGAGTTCGATGGCCAGCACTTTGGTGAGCGAGGTGATAGCTGCCTTGCTGGCGCAGTAGGCAGCCACATCGGCAAAGCCAACGAAGGTGCTGAGCGACGCTATATTCACAATGCGTCCGTAGCCGGCGGCCACCATCGTCAGTCCGAAGATCTGGCAGGCGCGCAAGGTGCCGGTGAGGTTGGTTTCAATCACGCGCGACCAGTCGGCCTCGCTCACTTTGAGAGTTTCAGCTTTGTGCGTGGTGCCGGCGGCGTTCACCAGGATGTCGATCTTGCCGAATTCCGCCAGGACGGCGTCGTGCATGGCCTGCAGTGAGGCGCGGTTGGTCACGTCGCTGGTGACGCGCAAAGCGCGGCGCCCCAGGGCCTCGATTTCGGCGGCCGATTTTTCAACCTGCTCCAAGCGCCGCGAAGTGGTTACGACGTCGGCTCCGGCGTCGGCGAGTCCCAGGGCAATGGCATGGCCCAGGCCTGTGGTTCCTCCGCAAACAACTGCAATCCGGCCGTGCAGATCAAAGAGATTTTCACCCATCACTTTCCTCGGGTCTCCGATCACACAGTATCATCATGTCAATATTAGTTTGGGACGCGAAATAACTCCATCCTATATGCTGCGAAAGGCGCAGTTTGACGTTCTCGGCAGCTGCGCAATCGGCTTATGGCGTGGAGGGATTATGAACTGGAGCGGGTCAGGCCGGCGCGAGTTTCTTAGACGCGCGGGATGGATCGGATCGGCTGCAATGGTGGCGGGAATGCCGGAGAGCGCAATGGCGCTGGCGGGATTGCCCGGCGGAAGGCCTGGCCGCGGCTATGCGATGGAGAGCGCTGTACTGCCTGAACAGGATGCCGAGCCGCCCAAGTACCACATCAAGTTCGGCGTCTGCGGCATGAGCCACGATCATATCTATGGCATGGTCGGCGCGGTCCAGCGCGGCGGCGGTGAACTGGTTTCCGCGTGGGGCGGCGAAGAAGACAAGCTGGCGGCCTTCAAGACGCAGTTCCCCGACGTGAAGATCGTCAAAACGCAGGAGGAAGTTCTCGACGATCCCTCCATCCAGCTGGTACTGAGCTCGCAGATTGCCAACGAACGCGCGCCGATCGGCGTGAAAGCGATGAAACAGGGCAAGGACTTTCTCTCTGACAAGCCGGGCATCACGACCCTCGAGCAACTGGCCGAGGTGCGCACGACGATCAAGGAAACAGGCCGCATCTACGCCATCATGTACAGCGAATTGCTTGAAGTGAAGGCGGCGGTATATGCGGGCGAGCTGGTGAAGCAGGGCGCCATCGGAAAAGTGATTCAGACCATCAACATTGCGCCCCACCAGATCAACCAGCATGGCGGATTGGCGGGCGGCGGCTCGGGCAGGCCGGAATGGTTCTGGCATGAGCGGCAGTTCGGAGGAATCCTGTGCGACATCGGCTCGCACCAGGTCGATCAGTTTCTGTTTTATACGGGATCGACTAGGGCCGAAGTGGTGGAGTCGCAGGTGGCCAATATCCGGCATCCCGAACATCCCGAGTTTCAGGATTTCGGCGACATGGTGCTGCGCGGCAACAAGGGATTTGGCTACGTGCGACTCGACTGGTTTACACCCGATGGGCTGGGAACGTGGGGCGACGGACGGCTGTTCATCCTCGGCACGGATGGATACATCGAAGTGCGCAAGTACGCGGATGTAGCCGTGTCTCATAGAGGGAACAATCTGTTCATGGTCGACAAGGATGTGGCGCGTTCCGTTGACTGCAATAACATGCCGCTGCCCTTCGGGCCGCAGTTTGTGGCCGACATTGTGAACCGCACCCACGTGGCCCAGGACCAGGAACAATGCCTGCTGGCGGCGGAGTTGTCAATTACTGCGCAGGTGAATGCGACGCGCGTGAAGCTGGAAGAATAGCGAGTTGCCGAGCCAGTGGAGATGCCCGGCAGAGGAGAATCGAGATGACGATGACGAGACGCGATGCGATGGTTGGATTTGCTGCGCTGGCGGGAACCATAACTGCGGCGTCGACGGCGGCGCAGGAACCAAATGCGGATGGACAGAAGCCGGCCAACGATCGCAAAACAATTCTGGGGCCGGCGGTGTTTCACTGGGACGATCTGAAGCCGGTCAAGAGCGAGGTTGGAGCGCACGCGTTTGTTTGCGATCAGCCCACGGCAACGGTGGATCGACTCGAAATGCACGTGGGCATGCTGAATCCGGGCGAGATGGCGCATCCGCCGCACAAGCATGTGAATGAAGAGCTGATCATATTGAAGGAAGGGATTTGCGAGACGCTCACGGACGGGCAGTGGGTGAGGGTTGAGGCGGGATCGGTGGTGTTCAATGCGTCAAACAGCCTTCATGCGTTCAGGAACATTGGGCAGTGGCCGGCCATCTATCACGTTGTGAGCTGGAGCCCGAACGGGACAGTGAACAGTGGACAGTGAACGGTGGACGGTGGACGGTGGACGGTGATCAGAAACGCTCTCGGGAGAGAAAGAACCGATCAAGAGGCCCCGGAAATGGGGCCTTTTTGTTGGCGGGATGGTAGGACAGGCGGGTCCGGCGTGCGCCCGTGATCAAAATGCCCTGCGTCGTAAGAGGCTGATTCTGTTCAATATGTGTTCATGAAATGATCAAAACGATCATTTTGATTGACATTTTGATCATTTTGGAGCTAATCTCAGTTCGCAAAGCAAAAGAATGCTTTCCATCGGTCGATAAACATGCTGGGGCATCGGCCCGCGCAGCCGTTTCATCAACTCGAAGCCCGAGAATCAGCGAACCGGCAAGTACAAATACCAACGCGAACCCAAATTTCAAGTGAGGACCACGATGAAGAAGAATGCATTCCGGTTTTTCCTGGTGTGCACGCTGGCGGTACTGGCGTGCGTAACTACGGCGAGAGGCCAGAACGTGACCGGTACGATCACCGGCGAAGTGACAGACCCGAGCGGCGCGGTGGTGCAAGGGGCGACCGTTGTGGCAAGCAACCTGGACACGAATGTTAGCACGCAGGCGACTACCAATAGCGATGGTCTGTTCCGCATCGATTTCCTTCCCATCGGGCATTACCAGGTGACGGTGGACGCGGCTGGATTCGAGAAGTCGACGATACCGCCCTTCTCGCTCGAGGTGCAGCAGGTAGCGAATTTCAATGTGCGCATGGTGGTAGGAAGCACGACGGCTACCGTGAGCGTATCGGCGTCGGCGCCGATCCTGAACACCGACAACCCGACCATAGGCAGCATTTTCACCGCGAACACTATCTCGAATCTGCCGCTGAACGGGTTGGATTTCTCGGCGGTGACCCTGTATATGCCGGGCTCGATCGACACAGCAGGCACCTCGGGTACGACGAGCTTTGAGCGGAGCACGTATTTCGTCGACACGCCGAACTTCAACGGCAACCGCGCGCAGGCTAACAACTACACGCTCGATGGCATCGACATGAACGAGACGTACAACAACCTGATCTCGTACAGCCCGGCGCCTGCTTCAGTTGAGGAGATGAAGGTGGTGACGGCCGATTCGCCCACCGATCAGGGAAACGTAAATGGCGCGGCCGTTGAACTCGTGCTGAAGAACGGCACCAACCAGTTCCACGGCTCGGCATACGGGTTCGTGCAGGACTACCGGTTCGACGCTAACTCCTATTCGCATGGTCAGCAAGGCCTTCCCGTCAGCCCGTATTCCTTCTCCCAGTTCGGTGGCACCGTCGGCGGCCCGATTCTGCATAACAAGCTTTTCTTTTTTGGCGACTATCTTGGCTCACGGTGGCACGTCGGCGGTCTGAACACGGCAAGTGTTATTACCGACCAGATGCGCAATGGCGATTTCTCGGTCCTGCTCTCGGGCCCGAATCCGATTCAGCTCTACGACTCTCTCAACAACTTCGCCCCGTACACAAACAACCAGAACGTTCCGATCGTGAACCCGGTTGCCAAGTTTCTGTTTTCGAACTCCAAGCTTTATCCCGATTGCGGCGGCGACAACCCTCAAACGCCGGCTGGAGGCGCTTGCGTGACGCCGACGGATGGAATTGCGGCCAACAATTACGAAGCGCCCACTTCGAGCTACAAGGGCAACAACCAGGGCGACGTGAAGATTGAGTACGACATGCGCGCGACCGACAAGCTCACCGGGTTCTACTCCATCTCGCATGCGTACGACGGATCGGTTCCGGTGCTGGCGATTACATTTCCCGGCGTGAATCTCTATCCGACGTGGCTGACGGGTCTCACATGGACCCACACCTTCTCGTCTAACATGGTGAATGCGGCGCGTATCGGGTTCACGCGCACCGATTGGAACCAGGGCTATCCGGTGGACTCAACCGGAGAGTTCGGGACCGCCGGCAACGCCAAAGTGGGCATCTCCTTTCCCAACCAAAGGTACAACGGCTTTACCAATCAGGGCGTGAACGGCGACATAAGCGATGTCGGCACGCCGGCCTATAACGGCGGAGTTATCGACAACACGTATACCTACACCGACATTTTTACGTGGCAGCGGGGCAAGCACTTTCTGAGCATGGGCATCGACGCGCACCGCTACCAGAACAACTACCCCACCGGCAACAATGACGGCTACCTGGGTTCGCTCAACTACAGCGGAAACTTCACCTCGAGCCCGTATGCCACAATCGCCAGCGGTTGGGGTCCGGCCGACTTTGTGCTTGATCGCGTATCGTCTGGAGGCGTAACCCTTTCGAGCGTGAATGTCGGACAGCGGCAGTGGCGCGTGGCCGGGTTTGCGCAGGATAACGTCAAGGTGCTACCCAATCTGTCGCTGATCTTCGGAATTCGTTACGAGTACGACGAGCCCTGGGTCGAGGAGCAGGACAGGACCGGGAACATCAACCTGACAACCGGCCAGATTATGTATGCCGGCCACCTGCCCACTGGGGCTTTGCCTGACGCCACGCTGTGCAGCAACCTGGCCTGCTACCAGCCGAACTTCCGGCAGTGGATGCCCCACTTCGGCTTCGCCTATCAAGCCACCGATCGGTTTGTTCTTCGCGGTGGTTACGGCGTAAACAGCTTCTTCGAGGGCAATTCGTTCAATCAGCGGCTGACGGCGATTGCGCCATTCCTGCAGGCGGCCGGCTTCTCAGTCAGCGCGCCAACTAAGACCTCGGTCCCAACGCCCAATACTGCCGAGGAAGGTTTCACGGGATCGGATACGACTGTTCAGTACAGCAGTTCGAACAATGGATACACTGCTTATCCGCAGAATATCCAGCCCGCATACGTGCAAGAGTGGAACCTGACCGCGGAATATGCCCTTACTCAAACGCTTTCGCTGCAAGCAGGGTACGTGGCAGAGATGGGACAGCACATTGAAGACTACGGCAACGTAAACCAGTGGACCGTGAACAACGATCAAGCCTCGGCCCCCTTTTATAACAGCCAATACCTTGGCGTGAACGGAGTCGATTCAGCGCTTGGCGTGGGCGGCAGCGGTGGGCTCCTGATTACTGAATCGCGCGCAATGATGAACTACAACGCGTTGCAGGCGGTGCTGCGCCAGCGTTTGAACCACGGCCTCGAGTACACGGTGAATTACACCTGGGGCAAGGCGATGACCAACAGTCTGGGCAACTACGCGCTGAACGTGAACGGCTTCAGCGGTGCGTTCGAGAATTACTACAACAGCGCAGCCGACTACGGCCCGGCGGGATACGACGTGCACCACAACATCTCGGCAACCGCAGTGTATGCTTTACCCCTGGGCCGCGGGCAGATGTTCCTGGGTAATTCCAACCGGGTTATGGACGAAGTGGCGGGCGGCTGGAAGTTGTCGACGGCGATCGTGGGCTACTCGGGCTTCCCTGAGACGATTACCGGACCAGGCAACAACTCCAACAGCTACGGCGACAGCCGCGTAAATCAGTACCGTCCGCTCAAAGTAGCGAATCGCAGCAATGCCAACTGGTTCGGGACCGATCCGTCGGCAACGCCGTGCCTGACTCCGGGCGTCGACAACGGAGTCTGCGCATTTGGCATTCCGGCGAACAACGTGTTCGGCAGTGAAAGCAACGGTGCGGTGCGCGGGCCCGGATTCTTTAATACCGATCTGTCGGCGTTCAAGGATTTCCATACCTTCAGGGAGCAGACCATCGGCTTCCGCTTCGACGCCTTCAACGCATTCAACATTGTCAGCTATGGCAATCCGGATACCGGCATTACGGATTCAACCTTTGGCAATGTGTCCCTGCAGGGTCCGCGCTCCACTGAGCGGCATCTGCAGTTCTCGTTGCATTACAACTTCTAAACGACCGGGATATTCCGGCTGTTGCGGCCCCAGGGCTGCGGCAGCCGGAATGGTGCGAAGAAATTGCTTTGCGCGGCGGCTCTCAATTGTTTAACTTGGGATAACGGCACCGGAAAAGGAAAACGGAATCGGGTAATCATGATTCTTGAAATATGTGTCGATTCGGTGGAATCGGCGATTGCGGCGCAGGCGGGTGGTGCGGAACGGCTTGAACTTTGCTCGGCCCTGGTCGAGGGCGGCATTACCCCCAGCGCCGGACTGCTGCGGCAGGTGATTCGGGCCGTAAAAATCGATGTGTTTACGATGGTCCGGCCCCGCGGCGGCGACTTTTGCTACACCCGCGATGAGTTCGACGTGATGCACGAGGACGTGATGGAGGCGCGGGGACTGGGCGCCGCCGGAGTGGTGCTGGGTGTGCTCACTCTCGATGGAAAGGTGGACGTGGAACGAACCGGGGAGCTGGTGGCGGCAGCGCGGCCGATGAAGGTAACCTTCCATCGCGCGTTTGACGTGACGGCCGACCTGGAACAGGCGCTCGAAGCCGTGATTGCAACCGGCGCCGACCGTATATTGACGTCGGGGGGCGCACCTGATGGGTTGCGCGGCGCAGCATCGATTGCCCGGCTTGTGGAGAATGCCCGCGGCCGGGTGCAACTGGTTGGCGCCGGCGGAATCCGCTCGAGCAACGTGCGTGAATTTGTGCAGACCACCGGCGTCAATGAGGTGCATGCGGCGCTGCGAGCGCGGATGATGAGCCCGGTGACCTACTGGAATCACGCGGTGAGCTTTGGCACGCATCCCGACGGGCTGGCACGCTTTGTTGTGCGGGAAGACGACGTGCGAAAGCTCCGGCGGGCGCTGGAAGCGGCTGCCAGGAATGGCAAGGCTCTCGTACAATGACCGGAGCGCCGCTGAGAGATGAGGCTCGCGGTAAAGTGATCGAGCATCATGTCGTCCAAGACCGATAAACGAGCCAAAGAGATTTTGAGGCTGCTGCTACGTCACGGAAAGACCTCAGTGGAGGATCTGACCGCTGAGCTGACGGCCTCGCCGGCCAGCATTCGCCGCGATCTCACACGACTGGAACAACAGGGACTGGTATACCGCACGCACGGCGGCGCGATGCTCACGGGTAAGGCGGTGTACGAGCCGTTCCGCTTCGATGCGTCATTCCATGTGCGCGAGGACCGTTTCGCCGCCGAGAAGCAGCGCATTGCCCACGCCGCCGCGGCGATGGTGAAGGAGCATGAGACCATCGGGCTTGCCGCAGGAACAACCACAACGCTGATTGCGAGGCAGCTGCAGCACCGGCGCGGCATTCGCATTGTGACCAACGCGGTGAACATCGGCATGGAGCTGAGTTCGGTGACCGGACTCGACACCACATTGACCGGCGGAACGATGCGCTGGGCCGGAGCATTCAGCCTGGTGGGGCCGGCGACAATTGAGACTCTGAATATGTTTGTGCTCGACCGGCTGTTCCTGAGCGTAACCGGCGTGGACGCTGAGCGCGGCGCAACCATGATTGAGCCGGAGGAAGCGGCGGTATTTCGCGTGATGGCGCGGCAGGCGCGCGAGGTGGTGGTGGTGGCCGACTCGAGCAAGGTGGGCATGGTGAGTCCGGCCGTCATTTGCCCGCTGCGCGAGGTGGACCTGCTGATTACCGACGACGGCATCGCGGATGAAGCGGTGAGCGCATTCGAGGCGTGCGGCGTCAAAGTGATGGCGGTGTAGCGCCGGGTCTTTGTGGTTTCGTAAATAAAGCATTAAACCTGGGTGCCCCAGGTCTCGACTTTGAGACCTGGGATAGCACGAATTCTTGCGGAAACGGAATTCCTGATGCGTCCCGTCTCCCGAAATTACTCCGGACGCGCGTGACGATAGAGTCGCGAAGCATTCCACGCGTATTGAAGCCACCACGAAGCAGCGCGGGTGAGCGAAAGCCTCGAAAACCTGCGATAGATTCTCCAGACCTTCAAGGCTCCGCTTAGCTTGTTGGCTGAACGGCCATACGCAGTCATGCGATAGCGGGCCAGGTCAGCAGGCAGCCGGTGGCCGATGTATCCCTGTTGTATGAGCGAGAGCCACGCGCAGAAGTCCTCGTGCAGATGACGGCAGCCGTCAGGAAAGCGGAGCCCGGGAATCTGCTCACGATCGACAACCACACTCAAGCAGCCCGTGCCGCGTTGCGTGTGAAGAGTATGCAGGTTCAGTTCCTCGGGGCCGGCGATGAGCGCGCCTACGCGCGAGCCGTCTTGCGAGATAATCCGGTAATCATGATAAATAAAGGCGTATCCTTGCGCGGTCATCCAGCTCAACGAACGTTCCAGCTTCTCCGGAAGCCAAAGATCGTCCGCATCCACAAAGGCGATGAACCTGCCGCGCGCGGCTTCGATCGCGAGGTTGCGGGCGGCAGCGGGGCCGCCGTTGCGCGTTGTGTGGAGCAAATGAACGCGCGGATCCAGACGCGCAGCCTCTTCGATAATGGTGATCGAAGCATCTTCCGATCCGTCATCGACAAGAATGTGCTCCCAGTCGGTGAGCGTCTGCGCCTGGACAGACGCCAGAGTTTCATGGAGCCAGCGAGCGCCGTTATACACCGGGGTAATGATGGAAACCAACGGCATAATGCGTCCTTTCTATGAGAGCGACATTCGCGGCTGCGATGCAGTTGGCAAGGCGTCCGGCAAGACCTGGTACGCGGCCAGCCGGTTCATTGGCGCCGCCGGGACAAATTCGCGAGCCGCCTGAGAGGCTCGGGGAATCCGCTTTCTGAGACGAATGAGTGGATCGTGAATCATATGGAAGGAGCGTCTCTTCCGAAACTCGGCACGACCGGTCGCGGCCATGGCAGCGAATTCTCCGCCAAAAGTGATTTCAGTCACCGAGAAGCTCCTGCCACTTCGTCGCGACGCGTGCCTCCGAAAATTGTTCCGAGACGTTGCGCGCAACCTCCCCCAGCCTCTGGCGCAACGCGGTGTCTTCGCCGAGTCTCACCATGGCATCGGCGAGCGCATCGACCCGTTCAGCCGGAACCAGCACACCGTTGATGCCATCGCGGATCAACTCGCGCGGTCCGTTGGGGCAATCGAAACTAATGCAGGGAGTCCCGCATGTCATCGCCTCGACCAGGACAAAGGGCAAGCCTTCGAATCGCGAGCTGAGAACAAAAATTCCGCATTGGGCAAAGAGAGAAAACGGATCTTCAGTGAACGGCGCGAATGTGACGGTCTGCTCGATTCCGAGAGCGGCCGTCGTGCGCATTAACTCGTCGCGCAGATGCCCGTCTCCGACAATGCGAAGCGACCAATCGCGCAGGCGGCCGGCGGCAAGTGCCCAGGCCTTCAATAAGAGATCGAAACCCTTCTGCGGGACCAGCCGGCCAAGTGCAAGAATTTGGCGGCGGCGATTGGCGCGCCCAAGCGTGGACAGCTTGATTACGTTGGGAATCGCACTAACAGGACAAGTTGGCGCGAACAGCCGCCCATATAACTCCCTGTCGCGCTCGGTCAGGGTTATAATGCGCGAGGCGAGCACGGCCGATGCCCACCTCGTCGCCCTACCGCGGATTTTCGTGATGCTGTGCGAAAGCGCGAAGTGCTCCCAGACCGCCAGCCGCACGCCGGGCAGACACGCGGCAAACAGAGCCAGAACCAGCCGGTTGGCGTCCGTGCAGACAATCCAGCGCGGCCGACTGCGCAGCACGAAGAGAGCGAAAGAACACATTATCCGTGGGTAATCCAGGAACCACGGCAGCGGGTTTCGGGACCCGTAGACTACTTCCACCCCGCTGGAAAGCGGAAATCCGGGAGAACGGTTCTGGCGGTAGCATGACCAGATCGAAATAGAATCTCCGCGCGCGGCGAGCGCATTGGCCAGATTGGCCTGCGCGCGCTCCGAGCCCGCGCGCGCCGTCATGTCGTGAATGAGAAAGCAGATCTTCATCAAACCCTCGCCTGAATATCGCGTGGTTACGCTTGTCCGAATTAGATTCAGGACACGTCTGCCGCCGTCCGCAACGCAAGCTTGAACCGGACGCGGTCAAGGAAATAGCGCGCCTGCCAGGGCGACAACGCGGCAGAGAAAGCCAGCAGTAGAATCCGCAGCACACGATTGTGCCCGCGAAGCGCACTGCGCGCGCAGCGGGTAGCAAGACGATAGGCGCCGTCCTCCAATCTGCCGCATCGGACGGCCATCTCGTAGCTTTTCGGGGTGAAGCTGTCCCGACCATTGTGCCGGCGCTCGCGATACAGCTTGGCAATGTAATAGTGGGCCTTCCGCTGCTCAAGGCGCGACGACAAATTGCCGGGACGCGTTCGGATCAACATCAGTGGCTCGGCAAGGTTTGTGATGCGGTATCCCGCAGTCAGTGCCCGGAGCAGAAAGTCGTAATCTTCCGCAACCGGCAATTCCCTGTATCCCCCGAGAGTGCGGTAGAGCTCTGCGCGCGCCAGCCAGATGTGGAGACAAGGAGAAGCCACCAGTGCGGTTCGGGCAACTTCCTCGTCGCCGGTGGGTTTTCGCGAAATGCCAAGCCCAAGAATCGGATTCCCATGCCTGTCGATCGCCCTCGTCGCACAGCCGACGAGAACGATGCCAGGATTCTCTTCAAGAAACCGGAGTTGCTTTTCAAGTCTCGTCGACAGGGCGATGTCGTCCCCGTCCATGCGGGCAATAAAGGGTGCGCGGCAATAGGAGAGGCCAAGGTTAAGTGCCGATGGAAGCCCCAAATTGCGGTTCGCGCGAACAATCAAAATGCGTGGATCTCCGGCGGCAATCCGCTCAACGATTTGCAGCGTCCCGTCAGTAGAGCCGTCGTCGACGATCACAATATCGAGGTCGGAGATCGTTTGAGCCTGGATGCTCGCGATGGCTTCCGCAACATAGGCTTGGACATTGTAAACAGGCAAGAGTACGCTAATTCGCGCCATGAAGGCCCTCCATAGCAACGCTCGAAAATTCGCAAATCCGTGTTATGAGATTGAAGACATACATGATGGCCATGAATGCCGAGAGATAAAGGAGTTGCGACGTTACCGTGCTCAGAGATCCGCGCTGGATCGAGACCAGCGAGGGCAGCGATACACACAGGAAGAACAGCGCAATACGGCTGCTGGACGCACGCTCCTCCCACTTGCGCAGCAGGAACCCCAGCATTCCGCAAGCGGCGGCATAAAGCGCCATTATTTGACCGCAGGCATATAGAGCTTCGAGATAAACGCTGGAGCCAAGCCCGTAACCGGCGGCGAACAGTGCGGGACTGCTCTGCGAGCAGACATAGGCGCCGACGCTTGCTGTCTCAGCCGTGCCCATGCCAGAGAGGCTATAGAAAGCACCCATCGGAAGAATGGAGCCGATAATCGAATGGATTGGCGGAGCGGGCAGCTGCCACGAGAGCGCAGGAAGCAGGAACGTAATGCCTTGGTTGAGGAAGAACTGAACTAAGATCGGGTTGTCCGTACCGTCGCCGCCGCGCAACATCTCCATCGATTGGAAGAGAAGCGCGGTGGCGGCCAGACCGCCAACCAGCCACACGAGCCGGATGCGCTTGCGCTGGATTGCGGAAAGATACCAGACTGCGACAAGAAGCCACGTCCCAGCCTCCATCCTTCGCCCCGCGAGAGCTCCGGTAAGGATATAACCAATGATGGTGGCGGCCATCAGACGCGTGTATCGCTTGTCATCGATGAGGACCGCCAGCGCAAACAGCAGCGGCTCGAGAAAATCGACCAGACGCAACGCGCTAAATGAATATTGCGCCTGATTGGAATAGAGCGCTTCGTAACCGCCGCTGGCAAAAGCATCAAGACGCGATTTCGCCATTATCGGCAGCAGCAGCACTACGATTAGAAGCGCAGCGATGAATGCCTGCTTGCAGCAGATTCTGTTCCGGTTGCTCCACCCCTCCATACCGCGGCGGTTATGGCTGAAAACGAGAAAGTATCCGCCGAAGAGGCTCGATACGCCGATGGTCCAGAACGCCAGGAGACGGTAGACGGATCCCGCGCTGGCGTCAACTGTCGTGCCCCAGCACAGGGTGTACACGGTCTCGTCCTGCAACACAAGCGCAAGCAGCGGCCGCGCGGCGACAAAGATCAGTGTTCCGAGAAACAGGATGCCGATCAGGCTCGTCACTCCTCTCGGGGTCTTAAGAATGGCAAACGCGATAATCGCCATCGCCGCCAGCATTAGCAGCGAGCACTGACCAGGAGCGAGGGAAATGTCAGCCGCGTCAAAAACGGTCAGCCCGAACGCGATCGATATCAGAACCGCCCCGGAAATCCGCTGAACAAGTGTGTCTGCGAATGCATCGCCTGAGAGCTTGGCTTTCATCTTGCGCTGCCTCCGATCAAGGCTCGCGGTGCCATCGACAGGTATCCTCGGCGGGCACGCTCGAAGATGGTTAATGCCGAGGGCAACGCGACGCCCGCCGTCACGCCCAGATAGCTGAAAGTGACGCCGGCGTCTCCCCATCGCGGCGCGACCAGCGCAGCTAGTGCGAGCGTGAGCGCCGCGACCGCCAGCGATTGCAGAAGAAACGGCTCACGTTTGAAGGAGCGCAGCAGAGTGGCCAGGCTCTCCACCACGGATTTGGCGCCGGCCGCCACGACCAGCACCGCGAACAGCCGCGGAGAAACCATGCGCGCCGCCAGTCGCGGCGCTATTGCGGGCAGTAGCGCGGCCCCCACACACGCGCACAGCGCGATCAACGCAAACACCGCCAGCGATTGACCCAAAGTGCGCCGGAATAGCTGGTCGAGCCCCTGAAACTGACGTTGCGCGACCAGTCGGCCGAACGGCGTGGCCTTGGTCGAAACCCAAGGCAGTACCAGGGCCGACATGTAGCCGGTGATACTGAGCGACATCCCCATCTGTCCGGCCTGGACCGGTCCGCACGTTGCAAAAAGGATGGGAATGAACAGTTGGATCGTGAAGTAGGAGCACATCCAGCTCACTGCGATGCGCCATTGGAACGGCAACACATCTCGAGCCCAGCAAATTCCTCCGCCACGGACCGGATACTTGAGCAGGCCCAAAAGAAAGCGCCGATTGGCAACGAGAAAGAGAAAGCCCATGCCCGTCCGTCCTACAATTACGAGGCACGGGGCGAAGAGTCCATGATGGAGTACCATCGCGGACCAAGCCAGCGCAGTGCTCGCCCCCGCCTGTCGCAATCGCATCGCGGCCACAGCGCGCACCTGCCCGCATCCATCAAGAAAGGAGTAGAAGGGGGTGCACAGCAGACCGCTCATCGCTGCCGCTACCGCCAACAGCCACGGCCCCTGGAACGCCACCTGCGCCGTCGTGTGTGTCGCATGACGGGCAAAAAAGACCAGACCGAGCGGCGCCAGGAGCATGCCCATGATCAAGGCGGTTCCCCTGTACCAGCGCACACTGAGCTGGATTATCGATGCCAGGCGTGCCTGCGCCCCCGCGTCGCCGCTCACGCTGCCGTCCATATTGATCGTCAGATGAATGCACTCGTGGGCTGCCAACTGCTGCACCACGAACGAAAAGCCCAGTTCAAAGATCATTTCCAGAGCAACCAGACTGAGCAGCGTGTAGTAGTACCCCTGCTCGACCGGGGTGAGAAAGCGAACGATGAGCAGAACCGTACCGGTGCTGCCCAAAATGTTCACAACCCTGGCTAGAAATGTGAAGGAAACGGGGCCGTCCACGCCCAGTGCTTGCAGCGCTTTCATCGCAGTACTCCGCTCAGCGCATGTTCAAATGCCAGCGCCCATGAGCTGCAGCGGCGGCGCTGGCAGCGCAGCAGGCTGACCGCCTCGGCCACCAGCGCAATCAACAGCGCAAAGGGCACAGCGAATACGAATGCTCCTGCCATGATCCAGACCCTATAGAGCGAACTGGGCCGATCAGGAACGCTGGCCGGGTCGACGATTTGAATCAGAGGCCCCTGCCGTGCTTCGTCAACCTTGGCTGCTTCATACTGTCGGCTCAATATCTCCAGCACCGTTTCGCGGTACTTGACCTCGCGCAGAGCGCGTTCGTAGTCCAGGCCGTCTTGGGTGACTTTTCCTTTCAGGGCCACCAGATCGCCGTTCTGCCGGTCGGCTGATAGATCCATTGCCGAGAGTTGCCCCTGAAGGCTTGCCAGCTCCTGCTCGGCGATAATCAGGTCCGGATTCCGCGCCGCCGCGAACTCATGCATGCCCCGAATCTCAACCTGCTTAGCGGCGATCTGACCGCGCAGCAGGGCGGCAGATTCGATCATGGCGCCTGCTTGACCCTCGATCGTAAATACTCCCGTGCGCTGCTCAGTCTGCTTCATGCTTTCCTCGGCCGCGGCAAGAGCTGCGTGCGAGGCTTCCATCTCCCGCTCGAAAAAGAGTCTTCGCTGCGATGCTTCGCTAATCGCAAGTGTCGCGGCGAAGCGCCGATACTCATCCACCCAGCCATTGGCAAGTGCCGCTGCTTGTCCCGGGTCTTTGTCGGTCACCGAGATGCGGAGAAGCCCATCCTTCAGTCCGCTTTCAATCTTCGCGGCATGCTCAAGGCGTTTGCGCGCCGATGAAAGGTATTTGCGATGATAGACCGTCTGCAGATGAAACCGATTCACTAGCGCATCCTCCACGGTTTGGCTCTTCAAAAGACCTACCTGCAAATCGTTGGGGTTTTTCAGGCCTAATGCGCCCATTGAGGCCATGGCTCCCAGGTTGCCGAGTTGCGACAGCATCGCAGCGCCCGTTGAATCGCCGCTTTGCGGCGGCAGAACCACTGCGGTGGCTGTGTATCGATTGGGCAGCAACCCCGCGGCTAGCGCAGCCAGCAAAACGATGGCAGCCGACGCAATCCCGATCTGCCTGTTCCGCTTGATCGCCACTCGCATCAGGAGAATCAATGTTCCGGGGGCTGTTTCGGATGCGTGTATCGATTCCTTGATTTCGGTCGCCACCCTTACTCTCCTTACTTTGCCTTTCCCTGTGAGCGGTGAAGAGTTCGCTCGTGCTGGCGCTCACCGGATGCAGGATCACCGGTTCACGCGCCGGTGAGACTGCACTCAGATTAGCGAGGAGGCAATGGAAGCAAGGGTGGAATTCGAGAACGATTTTGTATGCGAAACCGATTTTGGGACGCGCCTGGCGCTGCGGTCCGAAATTGGGACAGCGGGCTTCACAAAAAACAATCCTCCGCGCGTTTTATGTGCTGGCTGCGCTAAACAGGAACTGGGATGCTTATGACAAACAATTCGCCGCTTCTCTCCGATCGCTGCCGCCCGGCCAGGATCGCCCTCGTCCTCGCCGCGATCGTGGTAATTCCTGCATCGCCATTGTGCGCGCAGTGTTTTCCGCAGGACGATCCAGAGTCGTACACCTGCCAGATGCAGCAACAGCAGCAAGCCACGCCGACAGAGGACACAGAGTCAAGGTTTTCGCTGCAGGGTTTGCCTCAATCGCAAACTCCGGCAGCGGGGCAGGGGCAGGAGCCATCGGCATCTTCGAGCTTATCGGGAGGCACGGGCTATTCCGAGAGGGGGTTGCCGCAGGAACAGACTAAGAACGGCCGAGTTCCCGCGGGCCTCGTTCCACCAGAGCCGCCTACCGAGTTTCAGCGATTTGTAGCCGCCGATATGGGAGATCTCCTACCCATTTATGGGGCAAAACTCTTCGCTACGCAGACGTCCAATTTTGGCCCCCTTGACAACGCGCCCGCTTCACCGGACATGGTGATTGGCGCGGACGATGAGCTGCGTGTTCGCATCTGGGGTCAGCTAAACGTTAGCGCCGATCTCCGGGTAAGCCGCGAAGGTGACATCTATTTGCCAAAAGTGGGCGCAGTGCATGTTACCGGGCTGCGCTTTGCCGAGGTTGCCAGCCATCTGCGCGCCGCCATCGACCAGGTTTACAGAAACTATCAGCTGACAGTTGACGTGGGCGAGATTCACTCCATCCAGATTTATGTTGCTGGCCGGGCCCGCAATCCGGGTGAATACACGGTCAGCGCCCTCAGCACCCTGGTGAATGCGGTGTTTGCAAGCGGCGGTCCGGCCGCGTCCGGATCTATGCGCCACCTCGAGCTCAGGCGTGAAGGCAGAGTCACCACGGATTTCGACCTTTACGCATTGTTGACCAAGGGCGATAAAACCGGCGACGCGGCGCTGCAATCGGGAGACATTCTTTACATACCAGCAGCGGGGCCTCAGGTGGCTCTGCTCGGAAGCGTTCGTGAGCAGGCAATCTTCGAGTTGCGCGGACGGGAAACGGTTGGGGAGTTGCTCGACGCTGCGGGCGGCCGCACGGTACTGGCCTCCGGGACCAGAATTTCCATTGAACGGATCGCGGACAACGGCACGCGCAGAGAGCTCAATATCGTGCCCGGCGCATCCGGGCTCGATACCGTGCTCGCGGATGGCGATGTTGTACATGTCGATGCCATTATTCCAAGCTATCGAGACACGGTCACGTTGCGCGGGTCGGTGGCCAATCCGGGGCGATTCCGCTGGCATCCGGGCATGCGCTTGAGAGAGCTTATGCCCGATCGTGATTCGCTCCTGGCCCGCGACTATTGGTGGCGGCGGGCTCAACTCGGATTCCCCGAGCCTGAGTTTTCTCCCTCCGTCGAAGCCATTTCTCAGAGCCCCGGCGGGGATCGCGCATATTCTGTCAATCTGCAGAAAGGGGTCCATAGCTCGTCGCCGGCTGAGCAGCAGGAATGGCAATTGAGTTCGTCGGGCGCGCCGCCTTCACGTCCCCCTGGCGATCGCGGCAACACCACGCCGATGAGTTCGTCCGAGCCGATGACAAGGCCGGAATTGGAGAGCGGGGACGAGCGGCAGCCGCTGGTGCATCGGCCCGATTCTGAGACGAACTGGGACTACGCGGTCATCGAGCGGCTGGACCCCTCCACGATGACAACCTCGCTAATTCCCTTCGACCTTGGAAAATTGGTGCTCGACCAGGATCCTTCACAGAATCTCGACTTGCTCCCAGGCGATGTGGTCACGGTGTTTTCACAGGACGACATTCATCTTCCGCTCGAAAGGCAGACGCAATACGTTCGTCTGGAGGGCGAATTCGCCCATGCCGGTGTCTATAGCGTCAGGCCCGGCGAAACACTGCGTTCGCTTGTTGCCCGCGCCGGTGGTTTGACCAGCCATGCCTATCTCTTTGGCGCCGACTTCACCCGCCAGTCGACGCAGAAGCTTGAGCAGCAGCGATTCGACGAATTCATCGACCGGCTTGACAACGAACTGGCCCGAAACTCGATGTCCATGGTGGGCCTGAGCGGTGCCGACGGCGCGGCGGGAGTGCAGCAGAGCCAGGTTGAGAACATCGACCGCATATTGATCGCAAAGCTACGTCAGTTTCATTCCAACGGGAGAATCGTCCTCAATCTGAATCCGCAAAGCGAGGGAGACGGCGCCCTGCCTGACCTGCCGCTTGAGGATGGCGACAGGTTTGTTGTTCCGGCGCGACCTGCCACGGTCCAGGTTATCGGAGCGGTTTTTGATCAGGACGCATTCCTCTACCGTAGTGACGCCCGTGTGAGCGACTATCTGCGGCTCGCCGGCGGGCCCACTCGCGATGCGGATACCCGGCAGGCTTTTATCCTGCGCGCCGATGGGTCTGTTACGAGCCGTTCAATGGACCAGTCGGTCTTCGATTCGAGACTTGGACGGCTCCGCCTCAATCCCGGCGATACCATCGTGATTCCTGAAAAGGGCATTCACCTCGGAGCAATGCGCGGATTTCTCAATTGGGCCCAGTTGTTCTCGCAAGTCTCGCTTGGCGCCGCGGTGGTCGCTGTTCTCAAGTAGCGTATCGGGCCAAGTCGAGTTCGCCTGCGCGTCCCTGCAAGCTCGCGCAACGAGTCCGGAAGGGGCGTCGGGCGATTGTCTGGAGTTCTCACCATTCCATCACGTCCCTGAAAGGCAGTGCAGCAAAGCAAGAGTTGAATGAAGAATCACGAGACTGGAGGGCGGTTTGTCGAAGTCAGAAGAACTGGATCTTCGCGCATTCAAGAAAGAGCGCGGACCTGCCGATAAGGTCGCCAACAACTTTCCCTTCTATCTCATGTGGGGGAACACCGTTCTCCAGGGCCTGTTAACACTACTGGGGCGGCTGGCGCCGGGAGTGTTAACAGTCCCTAGGGAATCCATCATTTAGGGGTAATTTCGTTATGAGTCTGGCAAGTCAGGTTTGCGAATCTGGAACTGTCGCAATTGGACACTCGTCCATCCCGCCGCGAACGCACCGAGGGATCGCCTCGTACTCCGCGGAAGCCGTCGTGAGCCGCTGCGAGGGGAGCCCCTGGAGCCTTTCGGCGTCCAAGCGCGCTTTCGATATTCTGGTTGCTTTGTTAGTTCTCGCAATATTTGCGATTCCGATGCTGGCCATGGTGGTCGCGGTCCGCCTGACCTCTTCCGGGCCGGCACTGTTTGTCCAAAAGCGAGTAGGCCGCCGTGGCCGTCGATTTTCCATTTACAAGATCCGCAGCATGGCAGTCCCGCAGCCGACCAGCGTGGGACCCGGGCTCACCATGGATGGCGATCTGCGTATAACCAAAGTGGGCCGGTGGCTGCGAAAGCTGAAGCTTGACGAATTGCCGCAGTTCTTCAACATCCTCAGGGGAGACATGAGCCTCGTCGGTCCCCGACCGAAACTGCCTCGGTACGCGGCCCTCATGAATATGCCTTATCGACCGGGCATCACCGGCGCGGCAACGCTCGCCTTTCGCGGTGAGGAAGAGATCCTGAGCTGTGTCCATCCCAGCCAGTTGGAGACGTTTTACACCCAACACATTCGCCCCTTGAAGGCGCGCATGGACGTGCGCTACATGTCACGTGCGACGTTTTGGTCGGACATGCGCTTGATTGCGGCAACAATTCTCTCCTGCGCGAAGTCAGCACGTGTTCCGCGGTCATTTGTTAACCTGCGTCGCCCGGCGACGGCAATGCAGTTGCAGGCGGAGCCCGCCGTCAACGGAGATTGAAAGCTCGACTTGAATCCCCAATGAGATTCGAGGACCATCACCTGTGGTCGACAACACTGACGCTGCCCAATCTACGTCTACTGCCCTGTGCGCTGGCTTTGCCGCCGGCGGCCGCATTTTTTGCAGGCGGCCTTCCTGATGATTGAGGGCGACGAGCTGATTGCGGACATGGTCAACTCGATCAATATTGGTAAGCTGACGTGGCCGAGGTGAAAAAGTGCGCCCAGGAAGACCAATCGGAACGCCAGTATTCGATGGAAATGACGTAGGATAGGTGCGATCCCGATTCTCACTGCAAAGTGAACGCGAGCGCCAATTCGCCGTTTGGCCAAGCGGCAGCATGCAGCCGCCACCCAAGGTTGAGAATTGTTTCCGCAGTGCTTGCCGGCGTCGGCATTGCAGCTCTCCTCATTATGGGCGTGGGGCCGGCTCGGCAGAAACTTGTTCATTCCTTCACCCGGCATTGGGGCGGGCCGGCCCCGCAGGCAATGGCCCAATCGCGACCGCGATCCGATTGGGGCGACCGCTTTGGCGACGGGACACCCGATTTTCTGCGCCTGAGCGATCCGGCGGACCAGGCCGCTTTTCGCCGCTGGTTCACGTTGATAGCCGAGTACCAGGCGGCTCGGCCAAAGGCCGAGGTCCCTGCCGAGATCACCGATTGCGCGAGCCTGCTGCGCTACGCCTATCGCGAGGCACTGAAGCGCCACGACGAAGGCTGGTTTGAGTCGACCAGGATTGAGGTAGCGGCGCCGCCAGGCGAAATTCAGGCCTGGAGTTATCCGCACACCCCGATGGGTGCCGAGCTTTTTCGCGTGAGACCGGGAACATTCGATCCTGCCGACGTGAGCGATGATGCCTTCGCGCAGTTCGCCGACGCCAAAACGCTTGTCGAGCGCAATGCGTATTTTGTGAGCCGGGATGTGCGCGCGGCGCTGCCGGGAGATCTGCTCTTTTATCGCCAATTCGGTCAATCCTCGCCGTGGCATTCGATGATTGTGGTGCGAACCGGCAACAGTGCCGAGGTGGTCTACGACACCGGGCCCGACCACGGCCATCCCGGGGAGTTACGACGCGTTACGCTTAACGAGTTGCTCGACCACCCTGAACCGCAATGGCGCCCGCTACGCGGCAATCCAAACTTTCTTGGCGTCTACCGTTGGAACATATTGCGAGGAACCGAATGAACGACCGGAATCTCCCGCTTCGCAAGCCTCTGCTGGCCGCATTGTTTTTGCTGTTGTGCGCCGCTGGCGCAGCGCGCGCCGCAAGCAAAGACCTGCCGCGATCATTTTCGCTCTCAACCTCGCGCACATTCGCGCCGGGCGAGAGCGTCAAGATCCAGCTTTATGCAAAGAACGTGCCGGAGCTGGAGTTTCGCGTTTACAAGGTGCGCGATGCAGAGAAGTTCTTCGCCGGATTAAAGGACGTACACAGCTTTGACGTACACAGCTACTCGCCGGCGGAACAGATTGACCAGCGCACGCTGCTGGAGAGACTGCACGACTTCAAGGCGCATCTCTGGTGGCTGGTGCGGCGGTTTTTCCGAGGCCAATTCACTGACGATGCACGCGACAGCTTCCGCGAGAGCCAGGCCAAGCTGGGCAAACGCAGCCGGGTGGTGGGGGTGTCGCAATTCGCGCGGATTCCGTTGCTGAACGAGAGCCAGCTTGTAGCGCGATGGAAGTTGGAGACGCCGCCGGCCATTGTGAGCGAGACGCAGCAACTGCCCATCGATGGCCTGGGCGAAGGCGTGTACCTGATTGAAGCCACCGAAGGAACCTACAAGGCGTACACCGTCGCGATTGTGACGAAGATCGCCGTGATCGAGCGGTCGCTGAGTGGGCAGGCTTACCTCTACGTCGCTGATCGCAAGACAGGCGCGCCGGTTGACGGCGCTGACGTGACATTGTGGGCCGATGGGAAGCAGCAATCGTCGGGCAAGAGCGACCAAGACGGCCTGGCAACGCTTGCTTCGAACCTGCGGGGCGGCGCACAGGCTGCGGAGCCGGAGAATCTCTGGATACTGGCGCGGCACGGCGCGGATGCGGCGATGGTGACGCCGTTCGGTTATGGCTTTGACTGGAATAGCGCGCAGCGGGAGCGTGCATATATCTATACCGACCGGCCTGTTTACCGGCCGGGGCACAAGGTCTACATCAAGGCAATTGTGCGAAAGGAGCAAAACGACACTCTCGTGCTGCCCGACGAACGCACGCTCACGATGCGTGTCACGGGGCCAGATCAAAAAGTGGTATTTAACAAAGAACTTCTTGTATCGGCGCACGGGACGGTGACGGCGGATTTCGATTTGGCGACGGATGCGGCGCTTGGTTACTACAACATCGATTTCGGCGGGAACCAACCCGGGTGGGGTCAATTCTACGTGGAGGAATACAAGAAGCCGGAGTACCAGGTGACGGTCAAGGCGCCGGTGGCACATTTGCTTCAGGGAACTCCGATTCAGGCGGTGATTGAGGCGCGGTACTTTTTTGGCGAGCCGGTGGCCGGCGCCAAGGTGACGTATGTTGTGCACAACTCGCAGCATTGGTGGTGGGATGAGGACGAAGAGGACGACAGCGGCGAGGCCGGCGAGGCAGAGCCTGAAGGCTCTTACGAGCAGGACGACGAATATGCCGGAAACGAGCAGCAGGAGCAACACGGCGTGCTCGATGTGAATGGACGGCTGACGGTAACGCTGCCCACGGCGGTCGACGACAAGCACAACGATCAGGACTATCGCATCGAGGCGCGTGTGACCGACACGGCGAATCGCGAGGTGAGCGGGCACACCACGGTTCTGGCGACGTATGGATCGTTCCGCGTGAGCGTAGAGCCGACGAGCTACATTTTTGAAACAGGCAAGCCTGCGCACGTGAAGGTGACAGCGCAGGATTACGATTCGAAACCGTTGCAGACGCAGGTGCATATCACTGCGCTGCAAACCTGGGATTCAAGCACACAGCGGAAAGCGCAGACGAACGCGGCAAGCCAGGATGTAACCACTGGAGCGGATGGGACGGTGCTCGTCGATCTGCCGCTGGCTGGCAGCGGAGATTTTGAGATTACCGCGGCAGCGCAAACACCTGAGAATCGCACGGTACAGGGCCAGACCTGGGTATGGATATGGAACGGTGCGGGCGCGCGGTACCAGGCCAATTCGCAGGCAAAGATTGTGGCCGACAAAAAGAGCTACCAGGTAGGCGACACCGCGCACCTGCTGCTGGTGACCGGATTGTCTGAGAGTTGGGCCGTGGTGGGGACTGAGGGCGACAGCGTGCAATCGCGCAGGGTGATTCACGTGATGGGAACAAGCGCTGCTTTCGATGTGCCGATTACAAGAGAGGCACAGCCAAACTTATTCGTGACTGCAATGATTGTTCACGACGATCAAATCATGACGGCCCAGAAGAATCTGAAGGTGCCGCTCGTGGAGCGTACCCTGACCGTCACGGCGACTCCCGCAAAGACGCAGTACGAACCAGGCGATAAAGCGAGCTACGATGTGTTGGCGGTGGATTCGACGGGCAAGCCGGTTGAGGCCGATCTGAGCTTTGGCGAGGTGGATGAGGCGCTCTACTCTGTGCGGCCCGATACGAGCTGGGATATTGTTGGGGCGTTCTACCCGAAGCGCGAGGTTGATCTTGAGCCGCAGACTTCGTTTGAATTCTTCTTCTCGGGCGAGGCCGGTACAAAGAGCCCGCTGCTGTCTTCGCTCGACAAGGGTCTGTACCATCCCCGCATGGCGCAGGTGAAACCGGGTTCGGATCTGGTAGTGCCGAAGGTGCGCAAGGCGTTTCCCGACACGGCGTACTGGAACCCGAACGTGCGCACCGGCGCTGACGGCCATGCCCGCGTGGAATTCAACTTCCCAGATGCATTGACTACCTGGCGAACAACCATTCGCGCCATGACCGATGACGGAAAGGCGGGCGGTGTTGTAACGCGCGTGCTGGTGCGCAAGAACCTGATCGTGCGCCTGGCAGCTCCGCGGTTCTTCCGCCAGGGCGACGAAACCGTGCTACGGGTAATTGCGCACAATTATCTTGAGAGCACAAAGGACGTAACGTTTGCGCTCGACGTAAGCGGCATAGACATAATGAACGGGCAAACGCAGAAGATCAGTATTCCCGCAAAGGGCGAGAGCTATGTGGACTGGCGCGTGAAGTCGCGCGTGCCGGGCAACGCGGTGCTCACGGCCAAGGCACTCACCAATGAAGAGTCTGACGCGCTCGAGATGACGCTGCCGGTTCTGCCTTACGGCGTTAAGCAGCGGGCCGCGGGCACGGGAGTAGTCTTCTCTGGCTCCGGACAGAACCAGTGGAACTACAGCTACCCGCCGAATTCCGACGCCGGTTCGCACGGGCTCACAATTACCGTGTCGCCGTCGGTTGCCGGCACAGTGTTTGACGCGCTCGACTACCTCACTAGTTATCCGTGGGGCTGCACCGAACAGACCATGTCCAGCTTTTTGCCCGATGTCATCGTGTCGCAGGCCGTGGATAAGCTGCATCTGAAATCGCCAATCGACAAGGCCACGCTCAACGACATGGTGAACGCCGGGCTTGAGAGGCTCTATGGATTCCAGCACGACGATGGCGGCTGGGGATGGTGGCCCGACGACCAGAGCCGCGTGTTTATGACGGCGTACGTGGTGAACGGACTGGATCAGGCAAAGTCCGCCGGCTACGCGGTCGACGATCAACGCGTGGACAAAGGGCGCGCCTGGCTGCTCTCGACGCTCAATGCGCACCCGAATATGATTCCCGATCTGCGCGCCTACTCGGTTTATGCACTGGCCACCACCGGTGGAGCGCCCAAGGACGCGCTCGATCTTGTGTGGAGCAGTCGCGACAAGCTTAGCGACGAGGGCCTGGCGCTGGCCGGTATTGCCATGGCCGCTGCTGGAGACAGCCGGGCTCGCGATGCGGCGATGTTGCTCGAGAAGAAAGCCAAGGTGACAGACTTTGGCGCGAATTGGGAAGGCACCTACGACGGGTTGCTGGAGTATTGGGACGACACGTCGGCGGAGACAACAGCATTCGCGCTCAAGCTGCTGGCGCTTGAAGATCGCACCAGCGGTCTGATGCCAAAGGCCGCGCGCTGGCTGGCCGAGCATCGCGATGGCGACTACTGGTACTCCACCAAGCAAACGTCGATGGTGATCCAGGGATTGGTGGATTACCTCTCGTTGAGCGGCGAACTCGCCAACAGCAGTGACGTTGAAGTGCTGGTCA
Organism: Occallatibacter sp.; assembly: GCA_035504315.1. Classification (GTDB taxonomy): domain Bacteria; phylum Acidobacteriota; class Terriglobia; order Terriglobales; family Acidobacteriaceae; genus Telmatobacter. The sequence goes on along the minus strand of DATJSB010000158.1, from coordinate 53,486 downwards.
ACGGCGTTAGCGTGGGCAAGCGCCACTTTGGCTCCGACGATGTATTCGCGCAGCCGTGGCAGGTGCAGATAGCAGCGGCGCAGGCAGGGAACGGCGGGCAGGTTACCATCCGCAAGAGTGGCAACGGCATTACCTACTGGTCGGCTGAAAGCAATTGGTATACGGCAGACCGCAAAGCATTCCAGCAAGGCCAGCTCTCGCTGAATATCACGCGCGACTATTACCTGCTCAAGAAGCGGCAAGACAAACCTGCCGATGCCATCACATACGATCTGGTTCCGCTCAACGGACCCGTGCACGTGGGTGACATTGTGGCCGTGCGGCTGGCGCTGAATGGCACGGCATGGAAATACCTGCTTGCCGAAGATCCGATTCCGGCGGGCACAGAGTTCCTGCCTGAGTCAGGGCTTTACCAGCTCAACAGCAAACCCGCGTGGTGGAACGACTGGTTTACGCGCAAGGAGTTCCACGACGATCGCGCTGCGTTCTTCAACACTGACTTCGGGCCGCGCACCGAGTATGTTTATCTGCTCAAGGTCGTGAATCCCGGCAAGTTCCAAATCAGTCCGGCGCAGGCCGGCCCCATGTACCAGCCGGGCGTTCAATCGACGACCGATCCCGCAACGCTGGAGGTGCTGCAGTGAGCGAATCCGCAGCCGTTAGCAATCAAGCAGGGACAAGCGAGTGGAGTGACTTGTTGCGCAGGCTTACCTTGAGCGCTGGGTGGGTCGCGGCGCAGTGCTGGGCAACGCTTCTAATCATCCTGGCGGGTATTGCATGGACGCGCCTACCCGACAAATACGCGTGGCAGGTGGGTATCACGTTGCTGGTTCCACTGGTGTTGCTTGCAGCGTTTTTGGTGCTCGAAGCCGGGGCGATGCGTAAACTTGTGCACGACGAGCAGGACCGCGCTGGATTGATTCACGGCGCGCTGACACTGCTGGTTTGGATTGCGATTGTGGGTCTGGCGTGGGTGTTACTGGATATATGCGACGACCGGACTATTTCGTGGTCGGGATATTTGAACTCGCGCGCCCCGGTGCATCTTAGGGCTACGTTGTTTTCGTTTGTGCATATTCAGCTTTGGATCACAACTCTGATCTGGATCTTCAGATGGATTGTTGCTCCGGCAAAGGTGCTTCCGCATGCCGTTGCATCGGCGCAGTGGGGTTGGCGGTTGCCGTGGAGAAAATCGCTTCGCCTTTTACTGGACTGGCGGTGGTGGATTGCCGTTGCAGTTGCGGCGCTGGTGGGAGTGTTGCTACCTCAGCATTTCTTTACAGCCGAACCCTCGGGCACAGTTTCGCACCAGGTGTGGGCTGTCAGCATCAAGCTGGCGGGAGCGTATTTGCTGGCGATCGCGAGCTGGGTGCTGGTGTTGGCATGGGCCGCGGTGTTGCTGGGGCTTGAGACGCAGTTTGCCGCTGCAGAATTGATTGTGAGTCTATTCGGCTATTTAAGGTCGAGCAAGAAGTGGATTGCAGGTTGGGCCGGTTGGATTGCCGTGTCATGGCTATTCGATTTCGTCGCCGATGCGCTGCCCGAGAGGCTTCGTAGCAGCGGCTGGATCATTGCCCCTTTTGCGATCGCGATGATGACTGCAGCTTTCGTGCTGCAGATGGGAATGATTCGGGCGATGACGCGGCAGGAGGAAAAATGGGTGCGGCCGGTTTGGGGGGCATTGAGTGCGCTGGTTTGGCTTGCCGCGGCAGTCGGGCTGTGGTTGCTGCGCAGCCTTTGGCATCACGAGATTGCAGGATGGGTCATTGACTGGATCATTATTCCCGCTTTGCTCATCCCGCTGGCTGCTGCTTCCGCGCGGTGGAGTTTAAAGCTGCCGTGGAGGCGGGTCTTCAGCGTAATGTATAGCTGGCTCTGGTGGGTTGGCGTCATCGTTGCAGTGATTGTGGGTGTGGGCCTGCCTGACTTGATCAAGGCAGTAGTGACCGGGGGAAAGTCAACGCAGACGGCTTGGGTGAATACATTTTGGGACGACGTGCCTGATTTGCTCACATTCGTCGCGTGGATTTTATTAATGGGCTGGTACGCGGTGCTGATGGCGCGCACGAAACCGCATGTAGAAGCGATGCCCGACTCACCGCTGCCGGAGACTGGCGACAGCGCGGGTGGGAACGCCTGAGTGCAGCCAGTCGATCACCTGGTTTCTGCCATAACGAGCGAGCAACTCGGCGGCGTACCACTCAGAGGCGCGATGGGCTTGCTCTGACTCGGTCTCAGTTGAGGCGTGGGCGAGTGCTGAATCGACCGCGTCGGGCATGAGTAACGGGGCGGGTTTTCTTGCGATCGCGCCCTCCACTGCAGCGTCCGCCTCGCTCCACACTTCAACCAGTCCCTCGCGCAGCCAGAGCGGGGTCCGTGGGCCTGCTTGGCTTTCGACAAGTGCGTGGAGAAACTCGTGGCGCATAGTATCAGCGAGCAAATCTCGCGACGCTAAGACCCGGAGGGGCTGCGTTCCGATCCAATCTCCCTCAGTAAATGCGGCTACCCAGCCCTCCGCAAGCGTTGCTGCGCGATAAGCATCGGTAGATGCGAAGGCGCGAACGGTGATCGGCGAAGAAACATTCAGGCCCGAGCGTTGCGTTGCTTCGGCGCGCGCGCGGCTCAGATCGGGGAGGAATGTGGCGTCGGAAGCGTCGAGAGTTTCGAGAACAAATCCGCTGCCCGCGAGGTTCGCCCACTCGCGCCCGCTTGCCTCATCGGCTGCAATCGCGCCAGGAAAGTACTGCGCAAGAATCTCTCGGGACGTGCAGCCCTCGGCCGCCATCTCTGCTGCGCCCTTCTGGCACAAACCAACGCCGTTGCCCCATCCGCGCCCGTGAAACGCGAAACCGTTACCCTCGCGGCTGACCTCGAACCACGTACTCGGAATCTTGTTCCATCCCAGCGACTCGCCGACTGCGAGACGGAAATCTTCTGCAGGGATTTCGCGCCCGTCGAGCCGCAGTGTGACTGCACGACCTGACTCGCCACGTCGCGCAATGGCCAGGTTCTGCCAGCCCGCTTGCGCCAGTCCGTGCGACGCCAGCGCAGCCGTCAAGTCGGCTCGGGGAATCTCCGAGGCCCAGTCTCTTCCGCCGTCCCGCGTACAAAACGGATCGGGCTGCGACGGCAGATACGCGACCGATTTGCCACGCGGCCAGACCTCGCCAGACGAGGCCGTTCGCCCGCCACAATCTTTGCCGAAGTAAGCCAGCGCACGCTGTCCGTGGAACCACAGTGTTTCGCTGGCAGTGGCAAGCACTGCGGCATGCGCTGCTGCCTCGCGCCCTCCGTTCGCGCCCCAATGCAGAAGTTGGCAGTGAGTTGAGTCGCACAGATCGTAGGCGGCATGGCCGTGCGTCTCGTGCAGTGCAAAACTTCTCACCGCAATGGCAAGAGCCTTGAGCGATTCCGCACTGTCTGCGGAGCTACTTTCGCTGGCCACTACGCGCTCGACGTAGGTTTCTATTGGGAGAGCGACCACGATAACGAGTGCGCCGGCATCGGCTGAAATGGTGACCGGAGACTTAAGCGTTACCGACTCGCCGTGTGCTGTTAAAGTGACTCCTCCTGAAACCTCGAGGCGCCGCGCATTCCCGGTTTTTCCCGCACCGGTAAGGGTCAGGCCATCTCCCACCGCCTTAGCGTGAAAAGGCTCTCGAAAGACCAGGGTCGCGCATTTTGCACAGGTACGCAGAGTAGGTTTGTGCTCCGCGCCCGGTGGCGCGAGCGTAACTTCGCTATCGCGCCAAAGCGTCCACATGCCAATACTGAGGGTCTCACGCGGTGCGCGGGCAGACGAGGCAGCGGTGCCGCTGGAAGGCGTGCCTTGCCGCGCACCCATACCCATCACGCAGCCCGCAACGAACAAGCTCGCGAGCGTTCGCACCATCCCATTTGAAGTCATTGCCGCTCCAAAGCCACATGAGCCAGAATCTCACCTGCGACGCGCGCTGCGTCCGCTCCCCGGCCCACCGGCAGATACACCACAATCACGACCTTCGGCTTTCGCACCGGCGCCAGGCCCGCAAACCATCCATGCGACTGGCTTGACGCTACTCCTTCGGCGGTTCCAGTCTTGCCCAGAATGGAAACGCCGCCCAGGCTCGCTGCATCGGCCATGCCGAAGCTGGCTGAATTGGCGAGTCCGTCGTGTACTACCTGCGCCGCATCAGTGTCAGGATGCGTGGCGAGCTCAAGGGCCAGCCAGCGATAGGCAGCGGCCAGCTCGAGCGGCGTCACGCGCACGCCTTCCACACCCAGAAGAGCCAGTTGCTTGCCTTCCATCGTTTGCGGTTCGTGAAACTCGGCAATTGCCTCAGAAGGTGCAAGCCCGGTTGCGCTCAGCAAGCCGGTGGAACGAAGCAGGAGCCCCAAATCTCCCGGCGCGAGCGTGCGCGCCACTGCGGCGAAGTAACTGTTGCAAGACCACATGAGCGCCTCGCGGGCATCAAATGGAGGCGCCGGCGGATGCGTGCACGCCAGCCGATGGCCGCCAATGACCAGCTTGCGATCGCAAGCTACACGGGCCGCCGGATCCCATCGCCTGGCGGCGACAAGCTGATAAAGAATGAGCGGCTTGAGCGTCGATCCAGGTGCAGCCAGCGTGCGGGCTGCGTTGCCGAGTTCGCGGGATGCGAGCAGATGTCCGCTTGCCAAATCGAGCACGACGATCCGTACGCCAGGTGTTTCGACCGCCGCATTGGTCACCGCGACCCGCCAATCTTGCGCACCTGCTGAGCAACAGATAGTTAAACAGGCTAACGCGACCGCAAGAGGAAACTGAATTCTTTGCACCAGAAAAGTATGACCTATGGAACCAGGTCTTCGACTTCCCGCGAATCGCCAAGTTGTGTCTACCAGGCAAAGTCAATCATCCGTTTCTGCGAATTTGCTTCGCCCAAAGAAGTTCCGTTATCAGATGGTGACGTGAGAGTGCCGGTCAACAAATCCAGCGCCATGGCAATCAAGCGCCTCATTGTGCCGGCCGGGTTAGAATCTGGCTGATGGCCCCAATCAGCCTGGAGAAGATTGAAGCAATCGCGCCCGACCAGGCCTCGCTGCTGGCGGCGCGAAAACTGGTGAAGCCGTCGGGATGGTCAGGGCTCTCGTGCGATGACGCAGGCCTGATCTGGGGCGAGTGCCAGGGGTCAGGCTCCTCCCCGTACCGCGTGGTCGCCTCAGAGGTCGACGCCGGCTACAAATGCACCTGTCCCAGCCGAAAATTCCCGTGCAAGCACAGCCTTGCGCTTATGTGGATGCGCTCAGAAGGCAAAATCGCATTTGCCGCCGCCCAAGCCCCGGAGTGGGTGCAGGAATGGACGAGGCGGCGCAGGCCGGGCGCAGGGACTGCAGGCAAAGACGACTCCGCAAGTGCACTCGCTCTCAAGAATCTCGCCGACGCCGCGGCCCCGGTTGCAGAAGAAGTCGATCCCAAAGCCGAGGCGCGTGCTGCAGCCGCGCGCGACCGCAACCGACGCGAGCGAGAAGAGGCGATCCTTGGCGGCCTCGACGATCTCGATCGCTGGATCGCTGACCAGATCGACAACGGGTTGGCGGCATTTGCCGTGAACGCCGGCAAATTGTGCAGGCCGATTGCACAGCGGCTGGTGGATGCGAAGGCATCCGGGCTTGCCTCCCGCGTCGACGGTCTGCCGGCTCGCCTTTATGCGCTGCCTGAGCAGGCCCGCTCCACTGCAGCGCTCGAACAGTTGGGCCAGCTTCATCTGCTGGCTGAGGCCTATCGCCGCCAGGAGAGCCTGAGCAGCGAACTGCGCGCCGACGTGCGTAGAGAGGGGGGCTGGACGCAGTCGCGCGAGGCCTTGCTCACTGAGGAAGGCACGCTGACAGTCAGCGGCACATGGCGCGTGCTGGCCACGCTTAGCGAGGTGCAGCCCGACAGGCTCCGCCGCCTTGAATCGTGGTTGTGGCGTGATGACTCTGCCGAAGGGCCAAGGGCGGCCGTGCTTATCGACTTTGTTCCCGTCGCGGGCGGGCCAACACGTCCGGCCTATCAGCCGGGCGAAAAGCTGGGAGCGACGCTGGTGTTTTATCCCTCCGCGCGACCGCTCCGGACGCTTGTCAAAGAAGTAACTACAACGGCGGAAGTCACGACTTCGGCCGAGGAGTGCATGGTGGACTTTCGTCTTCCCGATAAGCCGCTGGCTGCCGCGATGGATGAGTATGAAGATGCGCTTGCAGCGGTGCCGTGGCTCAGCACGTGGCCCATCGCGTTTGGTGCGGCGCAGTTGAAGCGCAATGGCGAAACCCTTTTTCTCACTTCGAGCGATGGTGTTGGCCCCGCGCTTCCGCTTGCTGCCACGCAGAGCTGCAATGCCGCGCCGTTGCTTGCTCTTGAGAGCTTCGATGGCTTTGGACTCTGGAATGGGCATCTCTTCCGGCCCTGTTTTGCACAAACTGCGTTGGGCAGGTGGGTGGCCGAATGAACGCTGCCGAGCTTAAATCGCGGGTTGTGCCCTTCCTGATGAGCGGCGCACGCAGAGGATCGCTGGACGCGGATTTGGAAGCGCTTGGCGGCGATCGTGACCACGCGCTGCTCAACGCACTTAGCCTTGCAGGACAGGCGTTGCGATTTACTCAGCCCGCACAACCGGCGGAATATGCCATGGAGACGTGGCCGCACGACGAAAGGCCGATCTTGCCGCAGGCCATGCGCGCGCACATTCTGCGCTTGCTTGACCGCTGCACTGAGGACACGGCGAGAGCGTTGGCGCTGGCATTGGAGGCGAAACGGCTACGGCCGCATCCCTTCGACTTGCCGAAATTGGAGGGATTAGTAAGAAAACATGCCGATCGATTAGGAGTGACTGCGCAATATTGGGCGCAGCGTGAGACCAGCTCATCGGCGCCTCGCGGGTATTTCGATGCCGTCGAGCTCAACGCGGAGACCTGGACTGAGGCTACGCCGCGCATACGTGCAAAGTTTCTGCGCGAGATGCGCAAGCGCGACCCGAAAGGTGCGCGGCTGCTGCTTGAGAAGACCTGGAACGCTGAAGACGCCGATAACCGTGCGCAGTTGATCGCAACTCTGCAAACTGGATTGTCGGCAGACGACAAAGGATTTCTTGAGACAATTCGCAAAGATCGCGCGGCCCGCGTAAGAACCACGGTGCAAAGATTTCTGGCTGCGCTTTCCGGTTCCGCCGCAGAGAACCCCTCTCTCGCCGCGTGCATGGAGAGAATTGAGCGATCGAAATCAGGGCTGCTCAAAAAGAAGCAGGCACTCAAACTGGAACTGCCCGCAACCGTGAAAGAGCACGAAGCGGCGCGTTGGATTCAGGAACAATTTGCGGGTGTAACGATTACTGAGCTGGCTCGCGCCTGTGAAGTGGCCGATTGCGAGGCGCTTGTAGATGGCGCGATGAAGGATGAGAACCTGCTCTTCGCGCTCGCGCTCATGGCTACACGAGAAAAGCGGTTCGACCTGCTGGGAACCATCGCCGACGAGCTACCTGATGCGTGGGGAAAGATGAGCGACTCGAATTTTGAGGACGCCTCGCTCTATGATTCTGCCGAGCGCGCGCAATGGGCGCAGGCGATCCTCAGGCCAAAAAAGTGGCTGCCGCCGCTGCCCTTCCCTGCGTGGAGCTGGCTGCACAGGCAACTGGAAGGCCCGTTGCCCGCAAATGTAATGCGTGAAGTGCTGCAGTCGAAAGCCTGGACCACGCAGCTTCAAGAAGAGAAGAAACCGGGTACAGAACTGGTGCAGGTCCTTTGCGCGCTTTGTCCACCGGAACTGCGCAACTTTCTTCGCGGCCAGATTGAGCCGCTGCCTGCGGACAGAAATGACAAAGGTTTGATGTTGCTCGAAATTCTCGAATCATTGGAGAAAACGGCATGAGCAGTGACAGATTGCGATTATCGGCAGAAGAGATTTACGCGGGCGAACTCGAGGCGCTTGCAGCGGGGGACGATCGGCCGCGGCCGCCCAAGTGGAAGCTTTCACCGCAGGCCGTCGTGACCTATCTCCTCGGAGGTAAGGCGAAGAATGGCGCTGCCATCTCGGCCAAGTACATTGGCAACCGTCGTCTCGTTGAGACGGCCGTCGCCACCCTGGCCACCGATCGCGCCCTGCTGCTGCTGGGGCTGCCGGGAACTGCAAAGTCGTGGGTTTCGGAGCACCTGGCCGCTGCCATCTCCGGTTCGTCGCAACGCATCATTCAATGCACGGCCGGCACCGATGAGAACCAGATCCGCTATGGATGGAACTATGCGCTGCTGTTGGCGAAAGGTCCTTCAGCCGATGCGCTGGTGAAGACGCCGCTCACCCGTGCCATGGAAGAGGGCACAATCGTTCGGCTTGAAGAGCTGACGCGCATGGGCTCTGACGTCCAGGACACGTTGATCACCGTTCTCTCAGAAAAGACGCTGCCGGTGCCGGAACTGAACCTCAGCATTGACGCGGTCGAGGGTTTTAACGTGATTGCCACGGCCAACAATCGCGACAAGGGCGTTAACGATCTCTCCTCGGCACTGAAGCGCCGCTTCAATGTCGTGGTTCTGCCCTCGCCGGCGACGCTTGAAGAGGAAACGGGGATTGTTGTGAAACGAGTAAGCGAGATTGGCGTTGCCCTGAAGCTGCCGCCCATTGAGCCCGCTGAAAAAGAGCTGGCGCGCATTGTTGTCATGTTCCGCGAACTGCGCGACGGTAAGACGCTGAGCGGCAAAACCAAGTTGAAAACCTCGTCGGGTTCGCTCTCAACCGGCGAAGCAATCTCAGTGGGCGTGAGCGCGTGGGCTGAAGCGGCGCACTTTGGCAACGGCTCAATGGATGCGCAAAGCGTAGCCACTAACCTTGTAGGGGCGGTGGTGAAAGATCCCGTGCAGGACACGGTTGCCCTCGAAGAGTATCTCGAAAACGTGGTTCGAACGCGCGATAACTGGGGCGACTTGTACCGCGCCATCCGCGAGGTGATGTGATCGCCAATGGATGAACGGCTGCACATCTTCGGCATCCGGCATCACGGGCCGGGCTCGGCTGCACTGCTTAAGCGCGCACTTGACGCGCTCGAACCTGCGTGCGTACTCATCGAAGGACCGCCCGAAGCCGACGGCCTGATTCAGTTTGCCGGCGCGCCAGGCATGAAACCGCCGGTTGCGCTGCTGGTTCACTCGAGCGCCGATGCCAATGCAGCCTTCTTCTGCCCGTTTGCCGAATTCTCACCGGAATGGCAGGCTATGCGCTGGGCAATTGCTCGCAACAAGCCGGTTCGATTCATCGATTGGCCCGCCGGCATCTCGATTCACCGGCTGATTGAGCAAAAGGAAAAAGGCCCCGAAGAAATTGAGATTGAACATGACCCTGACTCGCGCGACCCTGACCCGGTCGATTCTGACCCGCTCGATTCACTGGCCGCAGCCGCGGGCTATTCCGATGGTGAGGCGTTATGGAACGCACTGATCGAACAGGGCAGGCTCGGCAGCAATGGCCACGATGAAGATGCTTCGAGCTCGCTGGCAGTGTTTGCCGCAATTGAGAAGGCCATGACGGAGATGCGAGCCGACTCATCGATAACTCGCAGCGAGCGCTCGCAGCAGCGCGACGCCCAGCGTGAGGCGTGGATGCGCATTCACGTCCGCCAGGCGCTGAAGGAGTGCGAAGGGCCAATTGCTGCAATCGTTGGCGCGTGGCACGTTTGTGAACTGCGACGCAAAGCAAGTGCCGCTGAAGATCGCATGCTGGTGAAGGACTTGGCGTGCGAAAAAGTTGAAGTGACCTGGGTGCCGTGGACCAACAGCCGTCTGAGCGCCGGATCGGGATATGGAGCCGGCGTGATTTCGCCCGGGTGGTACAGCCATCTGTGGAGTTTATATTCCGGCGCAAGGCCAACTGGCGCTGCGGAGTTTGCCGCGCAATGGCAAGCCAGGACCACTGCTCTTTTGCGACAGGAGGGGTACGCTGCATCCACTGCTTCGGCCATTGAGGCCGCGCGATTGTGCCTCACTCTGGCGTCAATGCGCCATCGCCCGGTGCCGGGGCTCGAAGAGATGCGTGAGTCGGCGCTCGCTACGCTCTTCCACGGCGAGGAGGTTCCGCTCCGGCTGATTGAGCGCAAGCTCTACATCGGCGAGCTGGTAGGAGAGATCGACGAGAGCGTTCCGCAGATGCCGCTGGCGCGCGACCTGGCCTTGTGGCAAAAAAAAACGCGGCTCAAACCCGAAGACATTGAAACCGAACTACGCGTCGATTTGCGCAGCGAGGCAGGTCTGATAAAGTCCACGCTCCTGCACCGTCTGCTGATTCTCAATGTTTCATGGGGAAAGTTGGTTGAGGCAGAGAGCGGCCGCGGCACATTTCGCGAAGTCTGGCACATTCGCTGGGTTCCCGAGCTCTCTGTTTCGCTCGCTGAGGCACTGGTCTACGGCGGCACCATTGAGCAGGCCGCTTCAAACAGACAACTCGAACGCGCGGTGAAATCGACTTCCATCTCAGAGCAGGCCGAACTAATTCGCGCGGCGCTTGTGGCCGATTTACCTGTAGCTGCGCGCGCCTGCATTGAGCGCCTGCAGGAAACGGCGGTCCAGGCGAGCGAAGTGACTGAGCTGATGCGGGCCGTGGTACCGTTGGCCCGCGTGCTTCGCTACGGCACCGCGCGAGATCTGCCTGAAGCTGAATTGCGGTCGCTGATTCACGCTCTCAGTGTTGAGGTCAACTCCGGCGTCAGGCTTGCCTCGCACAACCTCGACGATGATGCGGCATTGGCGCGGGTCGGCGCCATGCGCGAGTACGACGAAGTCTTGCACCTGGCTGCCGACCCTGCGTTGCTCGAGTCGTGGCGGCAGCAGCTTGCAGCGATGGTTGGCGACGATCAAGTGGCCGCACAGGTGGCCGGCTTGAGCCTGCGCCGCTTGCATGACGAAATAGCGTGGAACCTCGAACTTGTGAGCTCTGCGTTTTCATTGCACACCCGCGGTGAAACTCCGCAGCGGGCGGGAGCGTTTCTTGAAAACTTTCTGGCCGGCGGTTCTGAGGTTTTGCTGCAGGATCAGCCGCTGCTCCAGTTGCTCGACGAGTGGCTCTGCGAACTGAACGGAGACGATTTCATCGAGTCGCTGCCCCTGTTGCGCAGAAGCTTCTCCGGCTTCGACGCAGTGGCGCGCAAACGCGTGATGGAACAGATCGTGCGCGGAAGACATTCCGCGGCGCCTGTCGCGCAGGCAGAACCGGGCGCGGCCTGCGACAGCTTTGAGCGGGCCCTGCCTTTGCTCTATCAAATCCTTGGCATCTCGGCAGGTACAGGAGAACCAGGTTGAGCGCGCAGATATTAAGCGAAAAAGAGAGGCTGCGCCGGTGGACTCTGGCGCTCGGCGACGAAAGCGGCGAGTTGTCGCAGGAAGATCGCCGCCTTTCCGCAGCCCTCAGCGCTCTGTACGAGTGCTCATCACCGAAGAAAGGCCGTGGAGGGCTTGGCGCGTCAGCCCCGCGCGTCTCGCGCTGGCTCGGCGACATTCGCGACTTCTTTCCAGCGCCGGTTGTGCAGGTAATCCAGCGCGATGCCTTCGAGCGGCTCAATTTGAAATCGCTCATGCTCGAGCCGGAGTTCCTGTCCACCCTCGAGGCCGACGTGCACCTGGTTGCCGATCTCATCTCGCTCAGGTCGGCTATTCCCGAAAAGACGAAAGAAACAGCGCGAATGGTTGTGCGCAAGGTGGTGGACGAGCTTTTGGCGAGGCTTGAACATAAGACAGTTGAGATTGTGACCGGAGCCATCAATCGCGCTCAGCGAACCCGCCGCCCCAGGCACTCGGATATCGACTGGGGACGAACCATCCTCGCGAATCTGCGGCATTATCAGCCTGAGCACGGCACGGTTGTTCCGGAAACTCTGGTCGGCTATCAACGCCGCACTCGCACCCGCACCAATCTCGATCACGTGATGCTCTGTGTCGACCAGTCCGGTTCCATGGCCACGTCGGTTGTGTATTCGTCGATCTTTGCGGCGGTGCTTGCTTCGCTGCCCGGCCTTCATACGCAACTCATCTGCTTCGATACTGCGGTTGTCGACCTCACGGAGCAACTGGCCGATCCCGTCGACGTACTCTTTGGCGTGCAGCTCGGCGGAGGAACCGATATCAACAGCGCTCTCGCCTATTGCGAACAGCACATCGAGCATCCAGCCAAAACGCACCTCGTGCTTATTACCGATCTGTACGAAGGCGGCAATGCTGAGTCGATGCTGGCCCGCGTTGCAGCACTCAAGCAAAGCGGCGTGAAGGTGATTGTGCTGCTTGCGCTTTCCGACGATGGGCATCCGGCCTTCCAGGCCGAGCACGCGGCCAGGATTGCAGCCATGCGCTGTCCGGTTTTCGGCTGCACGCCCGATCAGTTTCCTGAGCTGATGGCCGTGGCCCTTACGGGAAGGGATATTGAGCAGTGGGCCGCGTCGAAAGATATTGCGCTGATTCGAGGGGTTTGAAAGGTGACTTCGTTCGAGTCGCTTTTGGCAATTCACCCTTTACCACCCATCGCAAAAGGCGCCGCCGTGACACAACACTCTTCGTGGGGAAGTCATCCGCCGTTTACTGCTGCCCCCGCAATTAGTGCACATCTCAGATCCGAGGGTCGACGGGCTCACCCTCGAACGCCAGTACAGCAAAGACGCACTCATGTGTGCGCCGCAATGGCTCCATCCAGACCAACCGCTGCAACGCTTCGATGAGCATTTCGTCAGGTTCCAATTCCGAGTCTCCCGCGCGCCTACAGAAACGGATCAGCTCGCCGGAATCCGCATAAACATTGGTGTTCGGACGCATTCTCACCTTCCGCATCGGGAAGTGATTATTACTAACTTTTTCCAACAACATACGATTTAGAACCCAACCCTTCGAGCGTGGCAGAAATGGCGTCATTCAGCGCCCAGGAATGATTGGTAACTCTTATTGCTCCCTTATCGCGCCCACGACCTCTACCCTGTGGACCTCTGCACTTCTTTCTCAACGCGCAGGGGATGCTCGCCAAACAAGTTCGAGATTTGAATCCGCAAATGGTCGCCGCCGGCACCGATATGCACGATCTGACGCAGCGTCTTTCCAGCGAGATGCGCGTCAGCATCTCCACGCATAGGCGCAGTAGCCCATGTGCCAACCCAGGATGCGGTTTGCGCTTGGACGAGCACCGCAACGAGAGGCAACGTCGTCGCCAGGCGGAATATTCGCGCCACGCGGTTTCTCAGGTGTTTAATCCTGGTTCTCACGCCCAGCCGAACTCCATCCTAATTCTCATCTCAGTCATTGCGCGGATTCACCACGGAAGAGTCCAATTTGTACCGGTCCAAGCTTCCTCGCTTCATTCGCGGCATTGCCTCTTACTGGAGCAAAGGGAAGCCTCGTTACCGGCGCGTCGTGCTTCTGGATGAGATAATTGGTTCCCGCCACGGCTTGAAAAGTCAATTCCTGGGTCGAGACGCCGCTGACGACCTTCGTCCCGGTTGCACCAGCAATTACATCTACCGATTGACCCGGCCAGGGGTTGCGAACGCGGAGCAGCGCTCGAGTCCCGGCCTCGATAACCGCAGTCACTACCTGGCCGTCGCGTGCTTCTACATCCACTTTTGTCCTTCCGCGCACAAAGACGCTGCCGTCGAAATCCCAGCCCGGAGGAATGGCGGGTGCAATCCGGATTACTCCGTCGTAATCCTGCACCAGGGCTTCCTCGAGCGCATCGGCAACTATTCCCGTCTCTTCGATATAGAACTCACCGTATTCACTATCCCAGTTTGCGAAGCCATTTGCTGTGTGCTGTGAGCGCTCGGTGATGGTAAGCAGCGTAGAACCCACCTCGTCGCCGAGATCGAGCCGCGCTGCCTGAATGGGATCGAAGCTCCAGTCGGCCACGCCCTTGAACAAGCGATGTTCATACGTGCGCTTTGCGAGGGGGAACAGTGGCGATGTGTCACCGATAAGATCGTACGGCCACACGGGTTCGAGGCCGATGTTTTCAGCGTTATGATTCTGGGCGCTGGGAAGGTACGATTCCGCGATCACATCCGCGCCGGCGGCATCGTCCGGCACAGAGAGCAATGTCTTTGCACCCGACGCTTCCGTGCGCGGCAGCGGCGGAATTTCAGGAATCGCTTTTTGCAAGTCCTGAATTAGCTCTGGATCTTTGCCCAACGTTGTGGCGGCTTCGATGGTCGCTGGATAGAGAGCCCGGGCCGCCGCGATGTCCGTGGTGGGATCGGTTACATCCCATTGTGTCTCGTGTGCATTGGAGGGATTGGTGTGCAACAGGCCGTCGGGACCGCGCTTCTGATGCGCAACCAGAAAGCGTGCCGACGCTGCCATTACCGGATAGTTCGCGGCCAGGAATGCGCGATCCTTGGTCGCCAGATACTGCTGCCAGATCCACAGCGAAACCTCGGCGCCAGTGGAAAGCGTGCGCGCATTGTAGTAGGGATGGAAACCCGCATCGCAATCGCGCCCGATGCTGATCGGTTTCCAACTCGATTCGTACTCGATGCCGCGGCCATTGAATCGCATCGTCTCTGGAATGCATGCGCCGGGGCGCCCATCCATGTACCGCTTCGTCCAGTCCTCAATGCTGGGTAGATTCTCGCGGTAAAGATTGAAATACGGAGCGTTCAACTCCGGCAGGCCCGCTCCGATATTCGCCGCCACTTGCATGCGAAGGTTCCAATGCCAGAACGCAGACGAATCCCAACGATGTCGATCGCGCGCCGACGACAGCATGTCGGCGACGCCCGCCTGAGAACCCGGATACTCCACTCCTCGCTCTGCAGCCGCAGAGTACAGGTAAATGTTGCGGAGGTTTTCCATGTAGTCGCCGGCGCCATCGCTGGAGTGCACCTTGATGAGCGCTGCACGATTCCAGAACTGATGCCACCATGCTCTGTGGGCGCCTGGCGCGACTGCTGCGAGCGTATGGCGGACGATGCTGGCGGCGTCGCCACTGCCGTCAAAATGTGGAGCGGCGGCCAGGATGCGAAAATGACCGTCTGGATATGGCTCAAAGGAAATCGAGATCGTGCGCGAATCGACAATCTTCGCAGATACGCTGCGACCATCCGCTGTGATAGCGGAAAGCGATCCGAAATGGCGGCCGGACGACTCGGGATTCTTGTTGTCGATCCAAGCTTCGGACAGGGCGCCCACCGTTCCATTGACCACGGCGTGGGGCTCGCGAGGCGGCCATAATCTCAGCAAGATTGTTTGAGATTCGTCTGGCTTCGCCCCGGTTACATCAACCACCAGCACGTCTTTATCCGGTTGTACGTAGGCAACCGCGGTCATTCCTCCGCCCTGTTCGCGGAACTCGCCGTTATAAAGATCGAGTCGGCCCGCATAGTCCGCGGCATTGGTCAACGAGGCAAGACCTGAAATCACAACCTGACCCGGAGAGAGACGGTCGGGCAACGTGTCGGCACGATTCAACTGCGCTGTCAACCCGTCTGCCGACCAAACGGCAACACCGAGACGGCCATTGCCCAGGGGCATCGCCTCTTTAGCCAGCGTATTCGCCTTGCCGAGAATTATGGCGGAACGGCTGATGACTGCGGCCGTATCGACGTGAAAACTGCCATCTCGCCAGGCAGTGGTTTTCTCAGAAGGTACCTGGGCCCAGGCTCCCTTCGTGGCAATCGCAGCAAGAATTGCAAGTGCGGCGATTGTGTTTCGTCTCATGCTCATCCTCGGTCGCGATTCCGTATCCATATAGAACAGTATCGCGCTGCACGCACCACCCCGCGCCCCAAGTCTATGCGCCGCGCTCAGAGGCCGCATTCAATCCAATCTGCACGTCTTTAGTGGCTGCGTTCCGAATCTGGGCCGGGCCTGTGAATATATTGCCGGTGATGACTGCCCGGTCCACACCATTATCGAGAGAGATGTGCGGATGGTTCTGCCGGAACTCACAGCCGCGGATCAGCACGCTGCCTGAAGAAACCTGGATCGCAGCGCGATCGTTTCGCCACTCGACAAAGGTGCAGTCACTGAATCCGACTGTACCCTGACCTGCGATCTTTGCGACCTGGTTGCATGGGCCCCAGAACGCGCTATTGCAGAACCGGACCACTCCATTGTTGGTCTCCAACACTTCAACCATCGTCGGATCGTCACCCGTGAACGAGGTGAATTCTCCGTTTGTAATGAGGATCCCATACGGCGCGCTCTGCTCAACCAGCACCGCCCGATTGCAATTGTCGGCGCCGATGCCCAGGAAGTTGCCATTACATTCGCCGGTGTCAGTGTGAATGAACTTGTATCCGACGCGATAGCCGTAGCAGAAGGTATTGAGGACATATTCCCAATCTGCGCGACCGAGGATGAATGCCTCGCCATTCTCGAGCTGCCATTGATAGACGGGGCCATGTCCGCTCCACCAGGGATTGAAGTGAACATTCTCCACACGGCCGATGTCATAAATGGCATCGATAAAGATTCCGCGTCGCAGGGGCTGCCCACTAATGTTTCGTGCGTTGTGGCGTTCATTGCGGCTGGCATCGATGCCCTGATAGGGATTGAGCAACTCCAGATCGAATGCTGCCGGATTTTTGCCCCGCATGGCAATCGTCCAGGGATACGCGATTGGCGCCGCATCGGTGACCTGCTCGGGGTAATAGATGGTCAGGCCGGCCAGGGAGCTGTTGGTGTTCAGTGTGATGAACGGCTGGCCGTCTTCTTTGCCGCGGCCAGCGGTCGCGAGGAACACGGTGCCATCGTCGCCGGGTTTGGGTTGGCCGTGGTCGCGCATTCCCGTGTGCGAAGGCACACAGCCGAACGATCCGCGCAACGTCACTCCTTCAGGGATGTTGAGAACATCGCGAAAGAGATAGCGACCGGGGGGCGCATAGACCGTGCCCCCGCCTGCGCGGTGCGTGGAATCAAGGGCTCGTTGAAATGCGGCTGTCTCATCGCTGGCTCCGTCTCCGCGCGCGCCGAAGTCTTTCACATTGGTTTCGAGGGAAGCCGATTGTTCCTTCGATTGTTCCTTGTTGACCGGAGCAGCCGGCAGTGCGGCCGGAGTTGCCAAAAAACCGGCGAGGCCAGCCGCGGTCCCCACAGCCAACAGATTCCGGCGCGACTGAAGACGCGAACTATCCGGTTTCATTTCCTGCTCCTTCACGTCATTCTACCCATGCGAATTCATTATTCCGTTGCTGAAGCCGCTTGATTCTCGTCGCTCATTGAGGGGGGCGCGAGTTGCGGCGCGCTGCCCCATTGCAGATTAGGATGGTCAGCCATTTCCAGCACCAGCGTTCCTCCATCGGCAATTTCGGCATGACGGAACCATGCGCGATTGAGCGGCTTGCCGTTGAGTTGAGCCGACTGGATGTACTTATTGCGCGCGGAAACATGGTTCGCGACGATTGTGAACAGCTTGCCATTTCCCATACGGATCGTGGTCCGCGCAAAGATGGGGCTGCCGATTTCGTATACAGGGCTGCCCGGACAGACTTGATAGAACCCCATTGCGCTAAGTACAAACCAGGAAGAGGTTTCGCCTCCGTCATCGTCACCGGGAATGCCCAGCGGCCCGTCACCGTACCATACATCCATCAGTTGACGAACGCGCTGCTGCGTCTTCCACGGCTGTCCAGAGAAGTCGTAGAGATACGGAATATGGAAGCCTGGTTCGTTCCCTTGTGAGTACTGGCCCACCAGGCCGGTTGCGTCCGGAAACTGGGCGAGGAAATTGAACTTGGAGGTCCCGTACTGCTCCACAAACAGTTGATCGAGTTTTGCATTGAAGGCATCGCGGCCGCCCATCAGATGAATCAGGCCCGCCACATCATGCTGCACACTGAACGTGTATTGCCAGGAATTGACTTCTGTAAAATAGTCGCGGCCGCCATTTCCGCCGCCCAGCTTCGGATCGAAATGGCTCACCCATTGGCCGTCTGCGCTCTTGGGCGCCATAAAACCGATGGCTGGATTGAATACGTTCTCATAATTGTGCGCAAGCTTGGTGAAATACTCTGCGTCTTCCCTTTTGCCGAGCACCTTGGCCAACTGCGCGACACACCAGTCGTCATAGCTGTTTTCAAGCGTGACCGATACGGACTGGCGCCTCTCGGGAGTCACCTGCGGCTCCGTCTCTTTTTCACCCCAGGCAAGGGCCGGAAAGAAGCCTTTGTCGAAGTAGCTCCGGTCGAGATCTGTCAGCGGGCCGCGGCTCCAGGGCAGCATGGTTGCCTGGGTGGCATTTTTGCGCATGGCGGCGTAGGCCTCGGCGACGTCAAAGTCGCGATACCCCTTGGTATAGGCGTCCAGGATGAAGATGGCAGCGTGGTGGCCGATCATCACCGGCTGTTCGCCTGCCACCGAAGGGAATGACGGCATCCAGCCGCTTTGCTGATACATGCGGATGTAGGAGCGAATCATGTCCTCCTGCTGATGCGCATCGAGCAACATTTGCAGGGGATGCAATGACCGGTATGTATCCCAGAGACCGTCATCGACGTAGAAGTCGTGGCCCTCCGCATCATGTATCTTGTGATCGTAGCCGCTCAAATACCTGCCGTCTTCAGTGATGTCCGTCATCCGGCCGAGCGAGCGATAGAGTGCGGTGTAGAAGATCGTCCGCTGGCGCTCGGTTCCTCCAACCACTTGAACCGCGCCCAGAGCATCGTTCCATGCAGCGCGTGCCGCCGCTTTCGCCTGATCGAATTTCCAGCCGGGAATATCCCGTTCCAGATTGCGCCGGGCCTGTTCCGCACTGATATAGGAGATTCCCACCTTTACTTCAATGGTCTCTCCGGCTGTAGTGGCCGAATCCGTCACAAATCCTACGTCATCGCCTGATTGGTTTTGCTCCCGGCTCACTTTGCCGTTTTGCCAGGTCTGCCAGGAATTGAGAGGCCGGGAAAACTCGGCATAGAAATACTCCCGGGTCTCGGGACCCGTTTGTTCGAGGCGCACCACCGTCCCATCAGCGCGGGTGCTACCTTGAATCGCGTCATCTCCGGCTACGGTGAACTCCGCGTCATTGACCAAACTCAGCGCAAGACGCGCATGAGAACTTGCGGGAAAAGTGAACCGATAGTACGCGGCTTCCGTGGCGGCCGTGAATTCCGCCTTGATTCCCCATGTCTGGAGGTCAGCTTCGTAATAATAAGGCGTTGCGATCTCAAAATCATGATCGAAGGCAGAAGCGTAGACTTCTGGCTTGGTGCCGGTTTGTCCGACGGAAGCCATCAGGAGTGCAGGACCGGCAGGAAAACCATAGATTTTATCTGCCAGATAGCGGTCCGTGATTCCTGGCGTGACAACCGGAGCGAGCCGCGCCATCCCGTGAGGGCGCTGAACATAGGGAATCGTTGCGGTCAGCAGTTGGCCAATGCCCCCGATATTCGGAGACACGTAATCGACCGCGTCTTTCGTTGGTTGTCCCTGAGCAGCTAAAACAGTGCTCACCACCATTGCCAGCCAAGCAAGTCGAACTGCGATTTTCATACTTCTCCTGTTTTCGTGCTTCGCGCCCCTGTATCTCTCAGTGCAATTTGTCGCAGGGCAAACGCCGTCCTTTTTTAAGGATGAAGAAAGAACCCGGCGCTCAGAGAGGCTTCAGAAGAACCGCCAGCCCACACCGTGTAATTTCCCGCCTCCACCACCCACTTCCCTTCCTGGTTCCAGACCGCAAGCTGATCCTGCGGAACATGGAACGTGACCGTGGTTGTTTCGTGCGGCTTAAGGTGAATCCGGGAGAATTCCTTCAACGATCGATCCGGCGTCTCAACACTGCTCACGTCCTCGCGGGCATAAAGTTGCGCTACTTCGTCGCCTGCTTTGTCGCCGGTATTCGTCACATCTACCGTGACTATAACGTCGGCCTTGCTTCCCTGAGGAGGTGCCTGCGCGACGAGATGGTCATAACGGAACGTGGTATAGCTCAGGCCGAACCCAAAGGGAAACAGCGGCTTGCCGTCGTCATCCACATATTTGTGCACGCGTGAAGGATCGAAGTTATAGAAGTCGGGCAGTTGTCCCACACTGCGCGGGAAGGTGATCGTCAACCGGCCGGCTGGATTGTTGTCGCCAAAGAGTGTCTCGGCAACCGCCTGTCCACCAAATTCGCCTGGGTACCAGGCCTCGAGGATTGCCGGGATGTGCTCTTTGGCCCAGCCGATGGTCAACGGCCTTCCGTTTTCGAGCACGAGAACGATCGGTTTGCCGGTTGCGGCAATGTTTTCAAGCAAAAGCTCCTGGTTCCCAGGCAGGTCAAGGTTCGAACGATCGAAACCCTCGCCTGAGATTCCCTGCCATTCGCCCAGCGCCAGAATCACCACATCGGCGTCTTTCGCCTTGGCGACTGCGGCAGCAATATCTTTTCCGTCGTCGAAAGTGACGGTTGCCTGCGGAACCAGCTTGCGGATGCCATCGAGAATGCTGATGTGCAGCCCATTCTCTTCTTTTTCGTAGTCGCCATACCGCGCCACGTTGCCATTGGGGCCAATGACGGCAATCTTTCCCACGGACTTGGAGAGCGGCAGCAGGTTGCCTTCATTTTTCAGCAGGGTCATCGACTCGCGGGCCGACTCGAGCGAAAGCGCCAAGTGTTCCGGCGACCTGTCTACTTTGGCATGCAGCGCGGTATCGACCAACGGATGATCGAAGAGCCCAAGCTCGAATTTGACGCGGAGAACGGACCTGACCGCACGATCGAGATCGGCTTCGGCCAGGCTGCCCTCGCGCACACAATCGACCAGCGCTTTCTGGAAAACTGCGTGATCGAAGTCGTAGAACTGCATGTCCACGCCCGACCTGATCGCCATGCACGATGCATCTTTGGGCGAGGCGGCCACGTGATGCACGTCGTAGAGGCGCCTGATTGCGCCGAGATCGGAAAGCACGAATCCCTGGAAATTCCATTCCTCCCGCAGTACCTTCTTCAGCAGAAAGGGATCGGCAGTAATGGGAATGCCATCGATCTCGTGATAAGCGGCCATTACGCCCATCGCATGGCCTTCTCGTACAGCCGGCTCAAATCCGGGCAGCATCGTCATCCGCAGTTCGCGCTCCCCCATGTGCACCGGCGACGTATTTGTGCCGCCTTCGGGAGAGCCGTGCCCGGCGAAGTGCTTGGGTTCGGCAACCACGGTGTGGTCCGTATTCAAACTTTCGCCCTGCGCGCCCTGTACATAAGCCAGGCCCATTTGGCCGGTTAAATACGGATCTTCGCCGAAATCTTCTTCGACGCGGCCCCAACGCGGTTCCCGGGCAAGGTCGAGCACCGGGGCCAGGATCATGTCAACGCCGGTCGAACGGGCTTCGGATGCAATTGCACTCCCGGTTCGCCGTGCAATATCAGGGTTCCACGTAGCAGCCAGGTTGATGGGAGCCGGAAAGACAGTCCCGGTATCGAATCCGTGCAGTCCCTCCTCTATAAACAGCGCCGGAATCCCAAGCCGATTGTGAGCAATCACCCAACTCTGGATGGCATTCGACTGCACCGAAGTCGGATACACGTCATGTATGCCGCCCACCCCCAGGGAACCCCACATCTCCTGGGCCTTGTCGGGCAAAAACGCGGCGTCTAACGCCACATGATCTTTCCCCGTGTGCTTGTCTTCGAGCGTACCTGCTGCTGCGTATAGATCGAGCTGTCGCGCTTTTTCTTCCGGCGTCATCCGCCTGAGCAGATCATCGATACGCTCCTCCACCGGGACACTCGCCTGCCGGTACAGCTCCCGCCCATCATTTCCTGGTTTGCTCTGCTGTGCCACAGTCAACGGGATCAACGCCCCAAAAAAGAGAAAAGCCACGCAACACATGGCGCGCCGGGCGCCTCGACGTGGGCGCCGGGAAACCACTCCGGTATTGCCGACGCTCCAGCTTGAACTCTCTCTCGTTTGCTCTCCTCTTAGCCGTGTTTCCGATTTCTCAGAAACACATCCCGTCGAGCCAAGGCCTTGGTTCCCATTCCAATTGATCTGCAACCCAGGAATCTCCCTCAGTGATCTGCCAGGCTCCAGCATGCTGGACAGCGAAATGAATTGCAACGTTAGGGAGATTCTTAACCCCACAGGAAAGCCCTTTGAAAACCACCGCTATTGCGATCCTCAGGTTCGTAACAGTAGATACGTTCACCCAAATTTCCTGTTATCTTCGAGTTTTTCAACCCTTGGCCGTTTCGCGACAGTTCAGGATCTCTGCGGCAGTCCTATTTCCGTGTCCCACTACGCCAATCACAACTACATCCCCAATGCATCCAGCTTGCCTCCAGAAACCGTGCAATCTTGCCGCTTGATTCTTTCGGGGGACAACGTTTCGAATGTCGACCCTGGCAAGATTGTAAGTTCCGGATTTATCGCCGCCAATTTCTCAGGCAAACTGTTCCAGGCTGAAATCGAGCGGCCAATCCTCCTTCTGGGCCAGCATCTCTTCCCAGGTCACCTCACGTTTCTGGTACCCCGCCATGCGCCCGAGGATGCAGCTTAACGCGGTTTCCACGCCATCGGCAATCTGATTATGAGTCGGTCCTGAAACAATGCTCGCAATGAACGTCCGCTCCTTGTCGCGATCCGCGTACTTCAGGTTGTCAAGAAACGCTCCGTTCGCCGCGAACTTCCCTGATCCCGGCGCCGTCGACTCCGAGTCCTGCCACGACCACGCATCGCTGCCTGTAATCGCAATCGGACCGGTGTATGGACAGGTCGCCGAACCGTTCGCGCCTGACAGCCTGAGCCCTGCGTCGAATACGTTATCGGGCTCAAACTGTGTTGACGCAAACGAGAAGTGCACATCGTTGGGATAGGTGAAATCGACCTGGTAGTTATCCCAGCAGTTGCCATAATGCGTAAGCACGTTGCGTCCGCCCGTGGCGATAGCCTTCAGTGGGTGCTCGCCCAGCATCCAGTTGCACAAATCAATAATGTGAATGTTCTGTTCAACAAGAATGTCACCGGAGAGCACGCGATCCCACAGCCAGTTCCGCAAACGGTACTCGTCCTGCCCCTCGCCTTCGCGCTTCTTCTCCGTCGAAGCGGGAGCGTAGTAGTTGCCGGAGATCGCGGCGATCTTTCCCAATGCTCCGCCTTTGATCTTCTCCTCCAGCGCGGCAATGGGCGGGGCTTGCCGGCATTGGAAACCAACATCGACGCTCTGGTTCGGCTTCACCCTTTTCGCGATCTCGAGCGCGTGCCTGGTCTGTGCGACGTCCACGCCTACCGGCTTTTCGCAATATACATGCTTGCCCGAGGCCACCGCCGCCTCGAGGTGCTGCACATGAAAGTATGGCGGCGTCGAAATCTGGATCAGGTCCACTTCCTTCGAATCTGCAAGCTGCTCAAAGGCATGAGGGCCGCGAAACAGCAGTTTGCTGTCGATTGCCGGCTGTCCCAGATCCGTGTTCACCTTGTTGAAGTGATCTTGACCCGCCGCAAGATTATCGGCGAACAGATCCGCAAGCGCGATGACGCGGGCCGAGGTGTTCTGCGCAAACGATGTGGCGACCGCGGTGCCGCGATTGCCGCATCCCAGCAGACCGTGCAGAACCGCCGAGTTCGCCTCATAACCAAATACCGCGCGTGGATCGAGCAATAACATCCCTGAAACCGCCGTCGTTGCTGACTGCATAAACTCCCGCCGCTTCATTTGTCCTCGCAATGCAAAGACCAGGCTCAAGCCCGTGCACAAAATCCTAAAGCGTTTTAAAAAATATTGCAGCGAAACCCGGCGCATTTCCGGCCTTTACGCCTGCGAATTACGCCAATACTTCATCCAATATCCGCTGCAAGTATATCTTCTCGTTCTTCACGTCCTCGATCTGCTGCGGTCCCGATGTCTCACGTTCAATCGTGATTGCGCCCGTGTATCCCAGCTTGTGCAGCTTCGTGAACACCTTCTTGAAGTCGACCAGTCCGCTGCCGATCAGAACCTCTTCGCCGAGCTTGTCCGGATCGGTTGGCCATTTGCCATCCTTGGCGTGAACACTGCGCACATGCGTGCCGATAATATCGACCGCATCCACCGGATTCGCCTTACCGTAAAGGATCAGGTTCGCCGTATCCAAACCAGTCCCAAGATTGGGCATGTTTACGTCCCGAATCGCCCGCGACATCGTCGTAGGCGTCTCCTGCCCGGTCTCCATCAGAAAGTGCTGCCCGTTCCCCTGGCAATGCTGCGCCACCGTGCGGATCGCCTCCACCGCACCGGGATACAAAGCATCTTCCGGATTTTCCGGAATGAATCCGCAGTGCGTCTGCACCTGCCCGATGCCCAGCAGCTTGGCAAAGTCTGAAACCTGCCTGAGCGCATCGATCCTCGCCGCGCGCGTATTCGGCGGCACCAGCCCAATCGTGGAAGGGCCCTCGAGAAAGTTCCACTCGAGCCGCCCCGGTCCAACCACCTCCACACTCGTCGCCACGAGCTCGTACCTGGCCAGCAATTCTCCGATCTGCTTTGCCGCATCCGAGGTGAATTTGCCGATGTATCCATCGAGCGACAGGAAGCAGTTCGAGAATCCCATATCGTGAACCCGCTTGATTGTTGCCTCAGGCGCACCAAAGGGGCTCACCAGGAGCCCCAGTGCCATCGGTTTCAGTGCCGGAGCATCACCCATCGAAGAAACCGGGTTCATCCCGGCAGCTATCGCCGCGGCAGTAGCGGTACCCAAAAACGTTCGGCGGTCCATCAAGTTCCTTCCTTTTTCGCAATGAACCGCTGCTCTGCTTGGGCGGCCTTGAGCGCCGCTTTCAGCGCCGGCTCATTGCGGATGGTTAGAGTGGAGTTTCTTACGGCGCCCATACGCACCGCGAAGGTACTGCACGTTTGATCGAATGCGCATCCATTTTGCAGCACAGTTAGGGAAGCGTCAAGCAACACCAGCCCTCTTTGAGAGCGACAAGGCCGGGAATACCTGAAAGCGTTCATTTGCGATTTCGGACGAATCCACTCCTTTACGTCGGCAACGGTTCGAGCGTCAACAAACCTGCGGCCCAGGTTATTGCGCGGGAATAGTCAGAGCTTGCTTGTAGTGTTCAACGATACTCCGCAGGACCGGACTGCCCGCATTCAATTGCCAGTTGAGTTCAGGTCTGCCCAGGATATTCATACCGTGAATGCGAGTCCAATAAGAGACCACCCTTTGGAGGTTGCATTCCCCAACTAGAATGTGGTGGGATTGCAACTGGGTGTGTGATGGCGCTGACGAAGCCGACACTCATAATGCAAAATCATTGTATGAGTCTGGAGGTGCGGACAATGACCACGGCAGGACAAAGAAGAGCGATTTCGCGCCGGCGATTTCTTCAGGCGGGCTCGATGGCGGTGGTTGCGGGCGCCGGGATGCGCAGCTACCGTGCTTGGGGCACTGAGCCAGCCGTGCCTGCGACGCTCGCCGAATTTGGTTATGGCGATGTCGCGATTGCCAGCGAACCGCACGAAGCGCAACTGTTCAACACCCATGAAGTGCTGATGGCCTTGAGTGACGACAGCCTCTTGAAGCCCTTCCGCGAAATGGCCGGCATGAACGCGCCCGGCGAAGATCTCGGCGGGTGGTACCAATACAATCCCGACTACGACTATCGCACCGGTTTCGACAATGGCTTCGCTCCGGGCTGCACCTTCGGGCAATGGGTATCGGCGCTGGCCCGCACCTACGCCATCACCGGGGAAGAGGCGACACGCGAAAAAGTACTGCGGCTCAACCGCCTTTATGCCGAAACCATTTCGCCGAATTTCTACATCAAAAGCCGCTTTCCCGCGTATACCTACGACAAGCTGCTGCTGGGGCTGCTCGATTCACACGACTATGTAAAAGATCCGCAGGCGCTCGCCATTCTCGATCAGACTACAAAAACAGCGCTGCCCCTGTTGCCGGGACATGCGGTGGAACACGATCATCGATGGCGCATGGATAAGGATCCGCAGGATGCCTCGTGGACCTGGGACGAGTCCTATACCATGCCGGAAAATCTGTTCCTCGCATACCAGCGCGGCGCCGGCCGGCAGTATTACGATCTCGGGCTGCAGTACCTTGACGACAAACCCTGGTTCGATCCGTTGTCGCGCAACGAAAACGTGCTCAACGGTAGACACGCGTACAGCCATGTGAATTCGTTGAGCTCGGCGATGATGGCGTACATGGTGGCGGGAAGTGAGAAGCATCTGCGCGCCGCTCGCAACGCCTTCGCCATGCTGGAGGCGCAGAGTTATGCGACCGGCGGCTGGGGTCCGGACGAAACGTTGCGCGCGCCGGGAAGCAACGACATTTATGACAGCCTGACTAACACCCACCATACTTTCGAGACGCCGTGCGGCTCCTACGCGCACTTCAAGCTCACACGCTATCTGCTGCGCGTAACCCGCGATTCGCACTATGGCGACAGCATGGAGCGGATGATGTATAACACCGTGCTGGGCGCGCTGCCGCTCCAGGAGAACGGCAAGAACTTCTACTACTCCGATTACAACTTCGACGCCGAGCGTGTTTACAAGGAAGCTCACTGGGCCTGCTGCTCAGGTACGCTGCCGCAGGTGGCGGCCGATTACCGCATCAACATCTATTTCCGCGCACCGCATTCGGTGTACGTGAATCTCTACGTCCCTTCCACGTTGCAATGGAATGAAAACGGGAC
The DNA here is from genome assembly GCA_035504315.1 of Occallatibacter sp. GTDB lineage: Bacteria > Acidobacteriota > Terriglobia > Terriglobales > Acidobacteriaceae > Telmatobacter. The sequence goes on along the minus strand of DATJSB010000158.1, from coordinate 26,931 downwards.
GGCGCTCTCGCTCATGCAGGAGAGCGAATATCCCTTTGAAGATCGAGTGGCCTTTACCGTGACCAGCTCTCAATCTACGGATATGACGCTGAATTTCCGCATCCCGGCATGGGTCGAGGGCGCGCAGATTTTCGTGAACGGAACTCGGCAAAATGGAGTGGCGGCACCGGGACAGTTTGCCGCGATACGGCGCACCTGGAAGAACGGAGACCGCGTCGAACTGGAGCTTCCGTTAAAAATGCGCCTGGAGCCACTCGATGCACAGCACTCCGACACAGTGGCGCTTCTGCGTGGGCCGTTGGTGCTGATGGCGGTCAAAGAGAAAGAAGGAGCGCCGCTGCCGCAGGTGACGCGCGCCGCATTGTTAGGGGCCAAGCGCGTGAGCGAACAGCGGTGGCAGGTGACGACCGCGAATGGACCAGTGAACATGCTGCCGTTTACATGGCTGGGATCGCGACCCTACACGACCTATTTGCGAGTGAGCTCTTGAAATGGGAAGCGAGAAAGATCTGCCAGGAGCAAGGTCTGGGTCGGGCATCGGATTGGACCGAAGCCGGAGATTTTATTCCGGCTTTCTTGTTGGTTGGACAAGAGTTCTCAGTCGATGGCCTGCTCCAGCCTCAGGTCGCGGCTGGAGGCGCCCACGCTTAGCGTGCGTTCTCCCGCAGGCCGCAGCCACTTTTCTTCTTTCGTCGACCAGTACTGAAGCTGGCGCGGAGCTACGTGGATTGTCACATCCTTCGATGCGCCACTAGGAATCGACTCACGCTCGAAGCCAGCCAGCGCGCGCATCGGGAATTGCACGCCCGCAGGAATCTCGCTCGGCGCACCAAGATAAACCTGCGGAACTTCGTCGGAATCCATCGCGCCGGTGTTCTTGATCGTCACCTGCACGTCAAGCCCACCGTCCGCAGCCTTATCCACTTTCAAGCCGGAATAAGCAAAGCTGGTGTAGCTTAGTCCGTGACCGAATGCAAACAGCGGTTCGATATTCTCCTTGTCGAACCACCGGTATCCCTCATTCACACCTTCGCTGTAAATGGTTTTATGGTCCACGCCCCTCTTTGAGCGCTCCGGATATTTGGGATCGGTGGCGGCGTAGTCTTCCAGCCGTTTGGCCCAAGTCACGGGCAGTCGGCCTGCAGGGCTGGATTTGCCCAGCAGCAGATTGGCCGTCGACCAGCCACCTTCATCGCCCGGCCACCACATTTCGAGCACGGCCCTCACCTTGTTCACCCATGGCAGCGCCACAGGCTGGCTGGTGTTGAGCACCACGATTGTGTTTGGATTGACTGCAGCAACCTCTTCCACCAGCTTGTTCTGCTCGCCGGGCAGGCCGAAGACCGGCTCCAGGCGAGTCCAAACAAAGACCACGGCGATCTTCGCGCTTTTTGCGGCGGCGATCGCCGCTTCGTGGTCGGCCTTGCGTTGCTCCGGGGTATACCAGTTGAGACGCACCTCGACCGGCGCATTGGAACTGTCCGGGCTGGTACCGATCTCGATCTCGTGCGGTCCGGCAGTCAGATCCACAGCGCGGCGCACATTATCTAAGTGATCGGTGGTGGGGATAGCGTTGTCCTGGTTGGCCTGCAGAATGTCACCATGCACGCCTCCCTGCGAAGCGCCGGTGCCGCACAGCCCCTTGCCATCCAGCTTGATGCGCGCGTTGGTGCCCATGGCCTGCAGATAGATCCAGTATTGGCCGGCGTGGGGCGCGGTGAACTGACCTTTCCACATTAAGGTGGAGTTGGGTGGGAGCGCTTTGCCGTTGGCCACCGTGAAGTCGATCTGCGCGTCCACCGTCTCCACGCCCGCACCCGAGCGAACCAGGCCCGGCTCACCGTTGTGGCTGAAGGCGCTGGCAGGAATCGTCGTTCCGGTCATGTCGTCATCGACTGCAAAACGGATGTTGGCGTTGCCGCTGATCTTCGTCATGGCATCGAGCGGCCCGATCTGGCGTTGCGGCAGACCTACTGAGCGCTCGCCGTTGATACCGATTGCGTCAACCTGTAAAGCGGTGGGGCCGATCAGCACTACGGAACTCAGATCGGCGGCCTTCAGCGGCAAGGCATGGTCGTCGTTCTTCAGCAGCACCGCGGCTTCTTCGCCGGTCTTCTCAATGATCCTGGCATTCGCTTCGATCGATTGCGCGGTGATCTCGTGTTTTGAAAGACCGTCGAGATAACCGAATTGGACCATCTCATAGAGCACGCGGCCGGCTGCGCGGTTCACGTCGGCCTCGCTCACGGTGCCGTCTTTCAGCGCCGCGAGAATCTTTTCTCGATCCAGCTTGACGTCGGCATTGTAACCATCGTCGGGGCCGGGTTTGGGTTCTTCGGGGATATGTCCGCCGAACATATCGCCGCCCAGATCGCCTTCGTCAGCATTCTGCGTAGCCGGCGGCGCTGGAGGCGGAATCGGCTGGGCATCGAAGTAAGAGGCCAGCGACCCGGAGTCTGCGCCCGGCGGTGGCTCGCCCGGCATCTCCATATCCAGGCCGGCGCGGATGAATGTGACCGCGTGCGTCGCACCCCAATCGGAGGTGACGAAACCCTTGAATCCAATTTCCTGGCGCAGGATTTTCGTCAGCGTGGCCTTATTGCCGCAGGCATACGTGCCATTCAGCAAGTTGTATGAGCACATGATCGAAGCCACGCCCGCCCTGATGGCAGCGTCGAACGGAGCCACGTAGACCTCGTGCAGAGTCTGATCGTCGATCCATGTGCTGTTGCCGTCCGAGTCATATCCGACATAGTGCTTAACCTGCGCCATCACATGCTGCGACTGAATGCCCTTGATCTCCGCGGCGCCAATCTCGCCGGTCAGAAAGGGGTCTTCGCCGAAGGTGTTGTAGCCGCGGCCGTACTCCATATCGCGATCGATATTGACGAAGGGCTGCAGTGAGACGTCGATGCCCAGGGCACGATCTTCGCGGCCGATCACCAGGCCATTGGCTTCAGCAATCTTGCGGCTGAAGGTTGCGGCCACACCCATGGTGGCCGTTTCCGCCTGCGACGGATGACGGGTCAGCACTCCGGGAGGGCCGTCTGCAAAGCGCATCCCCGGAATCCCCAGCCGGGGAACGCCGCCCAAATAGCCGGCCTGCCCCTGGTAGACCTTGGGATCTTCCTGCGTCCCATGAATCAATTTCAGCTTGTCTTCCAGCGTCATCTGGCTGAGAAGCTTGTCAACACGCTTGTCACCTGTGACCACTGGAACACTCTGCGCGCAGGCCATAGCGGCGCTCAACGCCAACGCCGATATCGCGCAAAACCAGGCAAATCTCTCCACTCGCATCGAACCTTCCTTTAGCCGCAGTCACATTTGACAGCGCAATTCACGTACAAGTATACAGAGACGTGAAACCGCTTTCCTATTGAGCTATAGGCGCCTTGAATTCGGAAACAGGGACAGGTATTTTGAACGCTTCAGAAACCAGGCTTCTTGCCGACATTCTCAAGCAGCCCGCACAGCTCGCTGCATCCTTATCGCACATGATGGGCGCCGGCAAAGCTGCGCTCGACCGAGCCGCAGCAGTTTTGCGTAGAGCCAGATCTCTAGTGATCACCGGCATTGGAGCAAGTTGGCATGCCGGAATGGCCATGCAGGCAGAATTCCTCGCCGCTGGTATTCCCGCTTTATTGATCGATGCATCGGAGTTGCTCCACTCGGCCGAAGTGCCTGAAGGCGCTGCCGTGCTCCTGCTGTCGCGCAGCGGAAAAAGTACTGAGATCGTGCAGCTGGTTCAAAAATGCCGCGCCCGCTCGGCGTCGCTCATTGCGATCACCAACCAGGCTGACAGCCCGCTTGCGCAAGGCTCCGACATTGTTCTGAATACCAGCACCGACTTCGATCACGCGGTCTCAATCACCACCTACAGCGCGATTGCGCTCGCTGGAGTATTGCTGGCTCTCGAAGCCACCGGCCGCTCGGCCCATCCAATTCAGGCGGAGCTGATCGAATCTCTATCCGCCGCTGCAGCAGCCATTCCGCAGTGGCGCAAAACCATCGAGCGATCCGGCTGGCTGGGCGAGGGAAACGAGCCCACCTATTTCGTAGCTCGCGGCGCCAGCCTCGCCAGTTGTCACGAAGCCAGGTTGCTTTGGGAAGAGGCCGCAAAAAAGCCTGCAACCGCACTCACCGCGGGCGGTTTCCGTCACGGCCCGCAAGAGATCGTCCGCCAGGGGCTGCGCATCGGCATCTGGATCGATGCACAGCACATGCGCACGCAAGACCTCAATCTCGCCCGCGACCTTACGAAGCTGGGTGCCAGCGTACTCCTCATCGGACAACGACTTGACGAGACTGCCGGCGACTGTGTGCTGTGCCTGCCCGCCATTCCGGCTCGATGGCAGTTCCTCATCGACGTCATTCCTATTCAGATTGCCGTTGAAAGGCTGGCCGCGCTGCGCGGCGAAGACCCCGACTCCTTCCGGCTCTGTTCGTACATTGTCGAAGACGAAGGTGGATTGATTCACCCTGCGGTGTAACTCATTTGCAAGCGGAGCCCGAAGACGGAGTCTGGTAATGGAGCGTGACTTGATGAGATTGCCCAAATGGCTATGGCTGTCGATCGCTGTACCACTGCTGTGGGGCCTTTGGGGAGCACTCACCGAAATTCCCGAGAAGCGTCTCGATCCGCCTTTCCCGCCGACGCTTGGTTATGCCGTCTGGTCGTTGACCATGATTCCGGTCTGCGTGATCGCCTTGCGCAAAATCAATTGGAAGCTGACCCGCTCGGGACGTGCGATCTTTTATGGTTGCGCAGTTGGCTTCTCCGGCGCCGCCGGGCAACTCCTCTTGTTTCGGGTGTTGAATCAGGGGCCCGCGTATCTGATCTTTCCCATCGTCTGCCTATCCCCCGCGGTCACCATTGTGCTCTCCTGGGCTCTGCTTCGCGAGCGCACCTATCCGCTGGCGCTCTCCGGCATTCTTCTCTCTCTGCCGGCAATTTTTCTTGTCTCGCTCCAGGAGCCAACCAACAGCCCTGTGCATGGAAGCCTCTGGCTGGTGTGGACCATCGCCATCTTTTTCATGTGGGGCTTGCAGGCCTACTTCATGAAGTCGTCATCAAATGCGATGAGCGCCGAGGAGCTATTCGTCTACATGACCCTCACCGGGCTCGCATTGAGCCCAATAGCCCTGGCGATGGGGCCCGGCATCCACGCCGGCTCCGGCATCGGCTTCGGAATCACTTACATGATTCAGTCGCTCAACGCGGTTGGTTGCCTGCTCTTCGTTTATGCGGTTCGGTACGGGAAAGCGATCGTGGTCGTGCCCATGGTCAACGGCATGTTCCCCCTCGTCACGATCATCGTCTCGTTGCTCATCTACCAGCAGATACCCAGCAAATACAATTCGGCAGGAATGGTGCTCGCCCTCGTCGCGGTTCTTTTCATGGCCTTCGATGAAGTCCGGCATGGCCCTGTCGAAACCGCATAACCTGGAACTGGTTGCACAACCAGCTTTGAAAGGGCACGACTTCAGTCGTGCCGATTGGGTCATCAAAAGGAACGGGATTTTAACCCCTGAGGGGCGTTCTTTGATTGCATCGGGCGATTTAAGCAATCACTTCCATCGAGCTCTTACTTCCTTTTCCGCCGCCGCCTTTCTGACGCCTGGGCAGTGGATTTGCGCACCACCAGTTCGGTTTCAAGCGTGTATTCTGCCCCTTTGTGCCGCTTCAGTCCCATCATCTTTTCCAATGCGCGAAAGGCCGTCTTGCCCAGCTCTTCGCGCGGCACATTGATGGTAGTAAGCGAAGGCCGCGCCAGGCCGGCAAAGGCGACGTTGTCGATGCCCACTACCGAAACCTCTTCAGGCACTCGCACGCCTGCTTCTTCCAACGCGCTCATTGCCCCCATGGCAATCAGATCGCTGCCGCAGAAAATCACCGTAGGCATCTCCGGCGCGGCAAGAATGGCCTTCACAGCAGAGGCGCCCGCATCGATACGGTAGTCGCAGTGAATGACCGGAAATGTCCGCAGCTTGTTCCGGGCCAATCCTTTCACCAGCGCGAATTTAATATGCTCCGCGGTGCGGCTGCCTTCCGGCCCGGCAATCACCGAAGCCCGGCGATGTCCAAGCCGGACGACATGCGCGATAGCCTGAGCAATCCCGCGGCTATAGTCCACATTAATGTTGCTCACCAGTTTGCCCGCCGAGTACAGGTTGCTGAACACCATTGAAATGCCTGCCTCCGCCAGGGGCGCCGCGGCGGCCATTTCGATCGAAGAAGTCAGAATCGCCACTCCGCTTACGTCCTTTTCGACAAGCTTGCGCATCAGCGAATCCGTGCGCGTCCGGCTGTATTCGGTGTTAAGCAGAAGCACGTCCAGCCCGTGGTCCCACGCCGCTGCCTGAAAGCCCCGAATCACCTCGGGATAAAACGGATTCGCAAATTCCGAAATCACCAGCGCCACAAGATCGCTCTGCCCGGTTGCGAGCCGCTGCGCGTGTACATTCTTGTAATAACTAAGCTCATCCACGACCGCGAGAACGCGCGCCCTGGTCACGTCGGCAATATAGTGGGTGTTGTTCAGGACCCGCGAAACCGTCGCCGGCGATACACCAGCTTTCCGGGCGACATCCTTCATGGTGTAGGCCATACCCCGAGTCTCTTTCAAGCTGGCGGGAATGCACAAGGAATCTTTCCGAAGGAAGGGAAAATAGGAAAGCGGTTTCATACTGCTCCGCCGGTGCCATTAATTTTCATCCCCAGGTCCTTGACATGCGTTCCTGGCAAGCACGACGATTGTGGGTCGATACGTAGGGCGCATGGCACCATATCCAGAGATTGCATATTCGCTCTTTGATCGGCGCTACTCACCAAAAAGGAATGGCAAAACCATGAAGAGCGTTCTATTGTCGCGACGCGATTTCCTCCATGCCACCGCTGGCGCAGCGGGAGCTTCTGTGATTGCAGGAACTTCGCTTTTCGATCCTGAGCCCGGTTATGCAGCTCAGCAATCGTCATCTCCCAGCGATCAGGTTCGCTTCGGAATCGTCGGCGTGGGGATGGAAGGATCGGGATTACTTTCCACCGCCATCCAACTTCCAGGAGTCAAGTGCGTAGCCGCGGCCGACCTCTACGATGGCCGTCACGAGCTGGCCAAAGAAATTGCCGGCCCGCAAATTCGAACCACTCGGCGGTACCAGGAATTGCTCGATGCCAAGGACATTGACGCCATCCTTGTCGCTGTCCCCGACCACTGGCACAAGCAGGTGGTGGTAGATGCTTTGGCAGCGGGCAAAGATGTGTATTGTGAAAAGCCAATGTCGCACAACCCTGCGGACGGCCTGGCGATGGTGGCCGCCGCCGCAAAGACCGATCGCATCGTGCAGATAGGCGCGCAGCGCACCAGCTCGGTTCTATGCGCAAAAGCACACGAACTGTTCGCCCAAGGCGCCATTGGCGACCTTAATCTGATCGAAGCGACCTTAGGCCGGAATGATCCCACCGGCGCGTGGGAATATCCTCCCCCACCGGATTTGTCGCCGCAAAATCTCGACTGGGATGCATGGCTCGGCACGGCTCCAAAGATATCCTTTGACCCACTTGTCTTTGCCCGCTGGCGTTGCTGGAGAGAGTATGGCACCGGGGTAGCCGGAGATTTGCTCGTTCACCTGATCAGCGGCATGCAGCGAGTGCTGGGCATCAATGAGGTTCCTAATCGCGTATCCTCGTTCGGAGGCATCTACCGGTGGAAGGACGGGCGCAATATGCCCGATGTACACCCGGTCCTTTTTGAATACCACGGCATTCCGGTCTATATGCGTTTGTCACTCGGTTGCGAATCGGCTGAGGTCACGCGCTTCCAGGGATCCAAGGGAATGATCGAACTTCGTGAATTCAGCGTCAGCTACACTCCACAAGCCGGTGTGGATCTCTCGCCGAGCTATTACACCGCATCTTTCCCTGCGCGCTTGCGCGACCCCTATGTCAAGCAGTGGCACGATGAGCACGATCCAGTTCCGGGACAAGAACCGGCGCCGGAGTCGATAACCTTCAACGGAGACGACTACGACGATCTGAAGCCGCATCTATATAAGTTCTTCACGGCCGTCCGTTCGCGGAAACCCGTACTGCAGGATGCTGTCTTCGGAAACAACGCAGCCCTGGCTTGTCACCTCGCCAATGAATCCTACTTCCGCAAGTGCCCCGTATATTGGGATGCTTCGGCCAATGCCATCAAGTCACTTGGGTGAGCTCAATTGCTTCAGCCTGAAATCGGCGCGTCATAACGCTGATGTCGACGCTGATTCTGAGCCATCCTCAACCGTCAACGAGCGACCTTGCTGGCGAATTGAAAAATTGAAGCAGGAGCAAAGGAGATCTGACTTCGTGAAATCACAATGGGGTTTCAAACTCGCGGCCATCGCAATGCTGTTTGCTTCAACCTGGGCATGTGCCCAGACGGCATCCGTGCAGCCGTTCCTGGGGCGTTTGGACCTGACATTGAAGGCCCCCGACCGCGAATATCCCTCCTGGCTCGAGGTGCGGCAGGAAGGCGGCGAATTGAAAGCGCAGATGGTTGGCCGCTGGGGCAATGCACGGCCGCTCCCCAAGGTAGAAATCTCCACAGGGCACATCCTGTTCGTGTCGCCCAAGGAAGAAGAAAGTAGTAAAGACGACATGGTGTTTCAAGGCAGCGTCGCTAACGGCATTCTCTCTGGAACCGTAAACGGACCCGACGGAACCGTTTGGAAATGGACTGGCGAAAAAGCGCCCGCGCTCAAAAGAACCCATCCTCCCAAGTGGGGCAAACCGATTCAACTATTCAATGGCCACGATCTGACCGGCTGGAAGATGAGCAGTGCCGGGCCTCCCGTATGGACCGTCCAGAACGGAAATCTGGTCAGCCCCGGAAACGGGCCTGAGCTTATTGCAGACCGCAAATTCCAGGATTTCAAGTTGCACGTAGAATTCAACTGCGGCAAGGTTGCGAACAGCGGCGTCTACCTGCGCGGCCGATACGAAGTGCAGATCGAAACGGAATCAGAGGCGGAACCGCCCAGCCACCATACCGGTGGAATCTATGGATTCCTGGCTCCAACTCCGGAACTTCCGCGCACCCCCGATCAATGGCAGACATTCGATATCACACTGGTGGGCCGAAATGTAACCGTAGTTCAGAACGGCCAAACCATCATCGACAATCAGGAAATCCCCGGAATCACCGGTGGCGCACTCGATAGTCACGAAGCCTTGCCTGGACCAATCTATCTGCAGGGGTCTGAAAAAGGTCACGTCGAATTCCGCAACATCGTAATCACGCCCGCGCTCTGATCTTGGTTCGAAGAAAAGCAATGGAAGAGCAACCCCGGCTGACCCGCAATTCTCTCAAGCCGCCAAGAATTGTAGTGCCGGTTTCAAGAGGCTGCGGAAAAAATTCTGCCTAAGGAAACGAAATGTCAGGGCACGACTTCGCAGCTTGGTGAAAAAGACCGGCAGGAGGGAGCTTTGTAACAAGGGCACGGCGGGGTACCCTCTGGGTCCCGGTCCGCAAACGCTTCCTAATCAGTATCGGGCTTCAGCCCATGCTGCCTTTCGCGAAGGCAGAATCACTTTTTCACCAAGCTGTTCAGTTGTGCCGAACAGGCCCTTACGAGCTGCTGTGCCCCTATTTCGGAGATAAACCAGAACGACCGCGACCGCCCGCATGACGTCCGGAACACACGCCTGCAGCCCCAATCTCCAGGGCACTGGACGACTAGGGCCTGTTAACACTACTGGGGTGGCTGGCGCCGGGAGCCAGTTTTTCTCAGTTCGAGGAATGAGGAGTGACGCATACCCCGGGGTCCCCGTGAACAAAGTTCAGGGGGTGGATATCGGGTGTCTGCTAGCGGCGAGGGACGATGAAATGAGGAAAACCGGCCTCGGCCCGAAGGCTTCCACCCAAACGTGCAAAGTTCACACGTTTGGGACCCGGGCTTCCACCCAAACGTGCAAAGTTCACACGTTTGGGACCCGGGGTTGCGGCGCAAATCCGGGGTCCCCAGCGACAGGTCTTGGTCGCTGGGGTGGAAATCCGGGGTCCCCAGCGACAGGTCTTGGTCGCTGGGGTGGAAATCCGGGGTCCCCAGCGACAGGTCTTGGTCGCTGGGGTGGAAATCGTGCCATACGTCGTTCTCGCCCTCGACCTTGGAACCACCAAAGCCTTCGGACTCGACCTAGTCCGGCCCGATTTTCGCTCGCAACGCCAACCGCCCCAGTAGTGTTAACAGGCCCTAGACCACTCCAATCAACTTCGCTTTGAAAGCCCCCATCAATTCATCAATAGCTGAAAACTGCGCAAGTGGCAGAAGATCGAAGTTCATCGCGATGGTCAACATGGTTTTTCTTCCACCTTGTTCAACCAGGTGCTGAGGGTTATTCATGAGGAGCCGGGACACTTCCATGCGTACCGCCGCGTATGAGACGTGGCGCCGGATGACGGCCATCAAGACGTCGCTGCTCCATTGGAAGAGCTGGTCATCTTCATGCAGACCTTGGGCGAGAACTTGAACCGCGCACATCAGGTAGTCCGCTGCGGCCTTCTCGCCATATCGTTCTTCCACCGTGTGCAGCATGGTGAGCTTGATCATGAGTACATAAGATTGGCGATCGCCGCCGATATGCTCTTCGAGGTAGGCTTGCGCCTGCGCTGGTCCGGGAAGCCCAGTAGCCATTTCCAAGTGACTTATTTCACTAGCTTCGGGCGCATCCCAATCTGACCTGGCTTGCTCGATGACTTGAGCCTTCATCGCCAGTTCTCGTTGCGCCGTAGCAGCGCGATACTGAGCCAGGCCGCTCCGTATCGCCTCCACAAGGGTGGTCTTATCGCATGGCTTGGTCAGGAATTTGTAGATGTTTCCCCGGTTCACAGCGTCAATCGCGGCGTCGAAATCTGCGTGCCCGCTAAGCAGCATGCGCACTGTATCAGGCGCGCGTTGGCGGACCAATGCCAAAAACTCAGCGCCATTCATCTCCGGCATGCGCATATCTGAGATCACGACAGCGAAGGGCCCGCTGGCCTGAATAGTTGCCAGGCCCCGATGCCCGCCGACGGCCGTGCTCACCACAAATTCTCGGCGAAGCGACCGTTCGATGCCTTCGAGAACGGGGGGCTCATCGTCGACAAACAGGATCTTCTCGCCCATGATCTCCACCTTCGGTTCGGGAGCGCTTGGTGTTCTCTCGATCGGTGATATCTCCCCTGCCGGGACAAAAGTCGCCTGCACGGGAAGCATGCACTGCGCCGGGCGGCTGCCCGCCGTTCGGCGCGGCAGCAAACTCTCGTTGTTCCTATCGGCAGTCCGCCGCGGGAAGATGAGCCCTGACGCCAAACGAGGTTGGGGTCAGGATACCCTCCGGTCATGGCAGCTCATCCATTACGCTGCGTGGCCGATAAAACACTTCGGGAGACAAGCGTCCTCCGGCTCTGTGCCTCGTTTTGCTTTTCGTACGGAAGAGATTGCCCGACGCATGCGAGCGGAGCCCGAGAGAGGTCCTGAGACAGAGATGAAATCAGATAAGGAAAACATGCCGGCGCTTAAGGGAAAGGCACTCTGCCCTCAGAACAGACCTCTGACTGCGATGGATATTTGCGCCCTTCAGCCCGGCCCGCCCGCAACCGCGTCTGCTTGCGAAAACCTGGCTCCGCCTTCTGGCGGCCTCGTCAATGACCCATTGCAGGAGAGTCAGGATCGCCTCCATGCTCTCTTCGAGGGAGTGGAAACGGGCATTTTCATTATCGATCCGGAAACCCACCATCTCGTAGATGCGAACTCGGTGGCGGTGAAGATGGTCGGCGCCCCGCGCGAAAAGATCGTGGGTAGTTTGTGTCATGAATTTGTATGCCCGGCTGAGAAGGGCCGCTGTCCCGTGACCGATCTTGGCCAAACCGTGGACAACTCCGAGCGTGTCCTGCTGACCGCCAGTGGAGAGCGGCGCTCCATCATCAAGACCGTGCGCCGGGTGGTCATCTCCGGCCGGACACACTTGCTGGAGAGCTTCCTTGACATCACGGAGCGCAAGCGCGCTGAGAAGCAACTCAAAGAGCGCACAGCTTACCTCGATTCTCTGATTGATGTCACGCCTCTTGGCGTCCTGGTGCTCGACGCCGAGGAGCGTGTTGTCATGTCGAACGCGGCATTTGAAAGGCTCTTTCTTTACACGCGGGAAGAGGCCAAGGGCGCCAGTCTGACCGATCTGCTTTTCCCTGGCGGGATCGACCCGAATATGGTCAACCTCCAGCGGCAATGCCTGGAAGAAGGGAGCGTGGAAGCCACCACGCGCCGCTGCCGCAAGGACGGGTCGCTGGTGGATGTCAGGATTTTTGCCGCTCGCCTGGATATCGACGGCAAGCCGTGTGGGTTCCTGGCCCTTTACGAAGACATTACCGCACAGGTACAGGCCGAAAGGCTGATGGCCGAGCGGATTCGCCTGTCGGCGCTTGCCGCCGAAGTGGGAACGGTGCTCACCGGATCTGACAACCCGGAACAAGCGATCCAGAAGTTTGTGCAGTTGCTTGCCGACCGCATGAAGGTCGCCTTCGCCGGCGTCTGGACAGTCAATGAAACGAAAAGAGTTCTTGAGCTGCAGGCCAGCGCTGGAATGGAAACCATCAAAGAGAGGCTAACCGTCGATGTGCCTATCGGCAATTGCAATTTTAGCCGGATCGCCGAGGATGGCGAACCGTATCTGTCCAACGACTTGCAGCAAGAGTCATGGCTGTCGGATGCAGCATGGGTACGACGGGAGCAGATCGTTGCGTTTGCCGGTTTTCCCCTGAAGGTCAAAGAGCGTGTTGCAGGTGTTGTGGCAGTGTTCGCACGCCAGCCGTTAACTTATCCCTCGCTCGAAACCTTCGCTTCGGCGGTCGACAACCTGGCACAGTTTATCGAGAGCAAACGAGCCGAAGAGTCGCTGCGCGAGAGCGAAGACCGGTTTCGTACCGCCTTTGAAGACGCGCCCTACGGGATGTGTATGACTGCCCCCGACGGCCATTTCATGCATGCCAATGCCGCCCTGTGCGCCATGCTGGGCTACTCGTTGGACGAACTGCTGGCAGGCACGTGGCCGCAGCTCACCCATCCGGAAGATATGGAGCGCTCGCGCAATGCGGGAATCGAGCTGAGCCGCGGCGGAAGCGCGGCGGTGGAACTCGAGAAGCGCTTCATCCACAAATCCGGGAGCATCGTGTGGGCCCGCCTGAAGATTATGCCCGTAAGGCAGTCCAACAGCGAAATCTCCTATCACATCGCCCAGATTGAAGACATTACTCTACGCAAACAAGCCGACGCGGCCAAGGCTTTCCTGGCTTCGCTGGTGGAGTCCTCTCCTGATGCCATCGTCGGAATGACCTTGGATGGGACCGTGGTCAGTTGGAACCAGGGCGCAAGAGAATTGACCGGCCATACAGCCGAGGAGGTGATCGGGACAGCCGTTTCAGTGTTGCTCCTCCCCGAGCGCATGAGCGAGGCGAGGCGAATTCTCAATGCTGTCGGTAGCGGCGAGCAGATGAGCCGCTACGAGACCGCGTTAGTATGCAAGGATGGCACGCGCGTCAGCGTATCGCTGACGATCTCGCCGATCCGTGACACTAATGGCGGCGTCACTGGCATCGCAGCAATTGCCCATGACATCACGGCGCGCAAACTCAGGGAGCAGCAGACTCTTCTGCAGACCGCGGCCCTGGAATCCACCGCGAATGGCATGGTCATCACCGACCGCAGCGGGCGGATTCTATGGGTGAATCCTGCTTTTACACGTTTGACCGGCTATACCGCGGAAGAGGCCGTCGGCCAACGCCCGAATGTACTCAAGTCCGGAACTCAGAATGCGTCATACTACCAGGATCTTTGGTCAACCATTCTGCGCGGAGACACCTGGCACGGCGAACTCGTCAATCGCCGCAAAAACGGCACCCTGTATGACGAGGAGATGACCATTACCCCGGTGCGCGCAGCGGACGGATCCATCCAACACTTCGTGGCCGTCAAGCAGGACGTCACTGAGCGCAAGCGCGAACAACAGGAGCTGTTGTTCAAAACCACTCTTCTTGAAACTGAAGCAGAGACCACCATTGACGGCATCCTGGTGGTGGATCGGAACGGGCGGCGTCTCCAGGCCAACCGGCGCTTTGCCGAAATCTTCAAGATTCCACAAGATATACTCGAGGGCGACGACGATAGGCTGCTGCTGAATCACGTGCGATCTCAAGTCCGGGATCCGGATGGGTTTCTCGCGCAAGTCAAGTATCTCTACGCGCACGAGTCGGAGAAGGCGCGCGAAGAGATTGAAACCATAGACGGGCGATACATCGATCGTTACACCGCGCCACTCCACGACGTTTGCGGCAGGTACTACGGCCGGGTTTGGTATTTCCGCGACATCACCGACAGCAAACGGGCGCACGAAGAATTGTTGTTCAAGACCGCTCTTCTCGAAAATGAGGCGGAGTCCACGCTTGACGGCATCATGGTGGTGGACAGCAACGGCCGTTTGCTCCAGGTCAACCGGCGCTTTAACGAGATCTTCAATATTCCGCCGCACCTGCTGAATCAAGACAGCGACAAGGCGATGGTGGAGTACATCGCCTCCCATCTGCAGGATCCGGCCGCCTTTTTTGAGCAAATCCAGTATCTCTATGCGCACCAGTGGGAAAAGTCGCGCGATGAGATCCAATTCAAGGATGGACGCTGCATCGATCGCTACACCGCGCCGCTGCGCGACGCCAGCGGTGCTTATTACGGACGGGTCGCGTATTTCCGCGACATCACCGACAGCAAACGGGCTGAACAGGCGTTGCGCGAAAAAGAACGGCGCTATCGCGAGCTCTTTGAGAATGCCAGCGAGATTATCTTCATCACCGACCTCGAGGGACGGTTCACCTCCCTGAACCGGGCAGCCCAGCAGACGTTCGGATATTCGCAGGAGGAAGCCGCCCAGACTGATATTTGGCGGCTCGTTGTCCCCGAATACGCAGAGGTCATAAAGCAGAACCGCATCCAAATGATGGCTGGAGAAGCACAGCTTACAACCGAGATCGAAGTGGTGGCGAAAGACGGCCGCCGTGTCCGGCTGGAAGTAAACCCTCGCCTGATCTGGCAGGGCGACAACCCTGTCGGCATCCAGGCCATTGCGCGTGACATCACCGGCCGCGACATCGCCGAGATGGAGTTGCGCCAAGCGCAAAAGCTGGAATCGGTGGGACGGCTGGCCTCAGGCATCGCCCACGAAATCAATACGCCGATTCAATTCGTGGGCGACAACACACGTTTCCTTGGAGATTCCTTCGCCTCCCTCCAATCGCTGCTGGGCAAATTTGCCGAGCTCCGCGATGCTGCGTCCTTGGGCCCAGTGAGCGCCGATCTGCTTGACCAACTGCAACACGTCGAAGAAGAATCGGACGTCGCATACCTTCTCGACGAGATTCCCCGGGCCATCACGCAGACCATGGAAGGAGTGGACCGGGTGGCAACCATCGTGCGCGCCATGAAGGAGTTTGCTCATCCCGAGAGCAAAGAGATGGCGCCGGCCGACCTCAACAAGGCGCTGGCGAGCACCATGACTGTGGCACGAAATGAATGGAAGTATGTTGCGGAGGTGGAGACCGAGTTTGCCGATCTGCCCCTCGTGATCTGCAATGTGGGCGACTTGAACCAGGTCTTCCTGAACCTGTTGGTCAATGCGGCTCACGCCATCGCCGATGTGGTCAAAGGCGGCGGAAAAGGGCGCATCACGATTCGCACCGCCGCGGAAGGCGACAAGGTTCACATCAGCATCGCCGACACAGGCTCAGGCATTCCCGAGAGCATCCGCACCAGAATTTTCGACCCCTTTTTCACTACCAAGGAAGTGGGGCGCGGCACTGGACAGGGCTTGGCCATCGCCCGTTCCGTCATTGTGGAGCGCCACAAGGGAACTCTGAATTTCGAATCCGAAGTGGGAAAAGGAACTACTTTCCACATCCGTTTGCCGGTTTCACAGGGCGTAGCCGCGAAGGAGTACCAACAAAAATGAAGCGAGTCTTGTTTGTCGACGACGAGATCAGGATTCTGGAGGGGCTGCGGCGCATGTTGCGGCCCATGAGGAACGAGTGGGAGATGGCTTTCGCGCCCGGGGGCCAGGCTGCCCTTGACCTGATGGCCCACTCTCCTTTCGACGCGATTGTCAGCGACATGCGCATGCCGGAAATGGACGGAGCGACGCTCCTCCAGCAGGTGCGCGAGCATTATCCTGAGGTCATTCGTATCGTGTTGTCGGGCCACACTGAAATGTCCACGGCTTTGCGCGCCGTTCCCATCGCGCACCAGTTTCTCGCCAAGCCCTGTGACGCGGGCACGCTCCGCCTGGCAATTGAACGCGCCTGCCACCTTCAGGCGCTGCTCACCGACAGTTGCGTCCGCTCCACGGTCGGCGCCCTGGGCGATCTCCCGGCCCTGCCGCGTATCTACGACGCATTGAACAAAGCGCTCGCCGACCCCGATTCCTCCCTGCGCAAGATATCCGGCATCGTCGAACAGGACATTGGCATCTCCGCAAAGATTCTCCAATTGGCAAACTCCGCCTTCTTCGGCAGCTCAGAGCCGGTCGCCAATATTCAGAGTGCGGTTGGATATCTGGGCCTCAATGCGTTGAAGTGTCTGGTGCTCTCCCTGGAGATCTTCAAGGTCTTCGCGCCGAGAACCAATGTGCCAGGCTATTCCATCGACGCGATGCAACGCCACGCGCTTATCACGGCCCACATTGTCGCGCGCCTTCCCGTTCCCAAACATCTCGCCGATGTCGCTTTCGTGTCGAGCATGCTCCACGATGTCGGCAAGCTGATTCAGGCATGGAAGCTCCCCGAAAGCTTCGCTGAAACCATCCGGCAATCCGCGGATGAACATCTCCCTCTCTACAAAGTGGAGGAGCGAGCCCGCGGATTCAGTCACGCCGAAATTGGAGCCTATCTCCTCGGTATCTGGGGCCTGCCCTATCCAGTCGTTGAAACCGTGGCGCTACACCACGCGCCCACTCGCGTGCCTCATCAGGGCTTCGACGCAATTGCCGCAGTCTATGTCGCGAATCTGCTCGCCCATCGCGTCGATCCGGTTCCCGCTAAGGCAGATCCGGAATCCGACCTTACACAGTTCGAGCAGGATTTAGCAGCTCTGGGAGTGCTCGACTCAATTCCCGCCTGGCAACAGATGGCGAGCGACGTCCCCGCGCTGATGGCCGAGGCAGAAGCCGCCTGACCAGCTCCGAAGAAACCGTGTTGAACAGCGAACCGCTGCTGTTCCTCTCCGCTTCTCGACGAGCGATAAGTTGCCACGTTTGTCTATTGAGCCCGAGTTTCGTCATTCCGGGCGGCTAACGGAAGATTGGCCGTTGCCCGGCAGGCGGCACAAGACATTCGATGCTGGGGCGGTCTATTTCGTGGGAGACGGCTCGGAATGGCAATTGGCGGCAGCTTCAAATCTGTGGTGTTTCGCCTCTTTGATGAGGTCGCCGTTCTCGACATTGGATCTGTACCGAGCCAACCCAAGAAGGATTGCGTTCTCCAGCGCATCTTGTTTGCAGGGCTTGGTGAGATAACGGAAGATCTGCCCTTCATTTACGGCTTCGATCGCGCGATCAAGATCTTTGTGCCCAGTGAGCAGCATCCTCACCGAATGTGGCGCAATCTCGCGCACCCGTGCCAGAAACTCCGCGCCATTCATCTCCGGCATGCGCATGTCTGAAACAACAACCGCAAATGGGCCGAGAAGGTGGATGACAGCTATAGCCTGTGTACCGCTGGCCGCAGTCTCGACGTTAAATTTCCCATGCATCAGCCGCTTATAGGCATCGAGTGTTTGCTTGTCGTCGTCTACAAAGAGGATCCGGTCGGTCATGGTCGAGTCTCCTTTCGGCAATTCCTGGGTTCCGGCGGCCATTCCAGATTGTGTGCGAGGTCGCCGCTCCCTGGGGGTCGCGTCGACTCGAATTCGACGGTCTCAAGACACACTACCCAGGAATTGCGATAGGGCGCGCTGAGTTCCCCACACGCCTCGCACGCCGCCTCACGGTTGGTGGCTGGGCCGGTCTCTGACCTGCGAACGCGCTGCGGCAGGAATTATGCTTCTCAGTATTCATCGGCAGATTTGCTTTGTAACTTCAGAATCGTTGCGGGTGCAATTCGCCCAATATCCGGAAACGCGGTCAAACACAAGACAAGCCGCAAGCTTCGATTGTTGCGGGCGGACGCAAGGCCAAATGTGCCTCCGCAGCCGTTCAGTTCATCCCGTGTTACTCAGAAGAGTTACGGCGCGGAGGTCGTGCTGGGTATCCTGTCAAGTCCCCGCAATCATGATCTTTCAGTGGGGAGCCGGCGAATGGTGCCGAATTACGCTCAGCTCCCGGCGCGGCCGGTTCTATAATCACCGGGACTCGCATAGGGGAGATTACGATTGCCTTTGAAACCTGAGGGATGGTTGAGCAGCGCTCTGCGGAAGGAGCGGCTGCGGAGTTTTGGCCTCTCGGCCAGCGATCTGCACACGCTGCGTGCGCTCAAGACGCCGATGCAGATCCAGAAGTTCGTTGACGCGCTCGACTATCAATATGCCAACACGGCCTGGTCGCCGGCGCGCGTGCTGCGCGAGCGCAAGGGACACTGCATGGAAGGCGCGTTGGTGGCGTCCGCGGCCCTGCGCGTCAACGGGCATCCACCGCTGTTGATGGATCTGGAGGGTGTGCGTGACGACGACCATGTGATCGCTCTCTACCGCGAGCACAACCTGTGGGGCGGCATTGCCAAGTCGAATTTTGCGGGATTGCGTTTTCGTGCGCCCGTCTACCGCACGTTGCGCGAACTGGCGCTGAGCTATTTCGAGCACTACTTCAACCTGCGCCGCGAACGCACCCTGCGCAGTTATTCGGCGCCTGTGAACCTGAAGCGCGTGGACCACCTGCACTGGATGACCGCCGAGGAAGACGTTTGGTGCGTACCGGAGCTGCTGATCGCAGCTCGGCACTACCCGCTGTTTCCCGATAAGGTGGCGCGGGCGCTGCCCCGGCTTGATCGGCGCAGCTTCGAAGCGGGAAAGTACGGCTGGGTAAAACACTAAAGAGCTGGGGTCGCGTGCTTTCTGCGCAAAAGGCAACGAAGCCCCCTACCATAGGTTGCGAATCGGTTCTGATACCGGAGAATCGACTGCGGACGCCGTACCGGTATCGGCGGGTGCAGATTCACGAGCAATGGGTTGCCGTCTTTCCCCTTCGGGAACGATTCGGGCAACCGGAACGCCGTTGCGATGGAGGATGAAGGTCACGCCCTGGTAGCGGACGCGATTCACGCAATCAGAGAAGTTACGCGCGGCTTCGGTAACGCTGATGGAGCGGGTCTGCATAAAATCAGATTATATGATTTTCTGTAATTAGCTTAAAGCGAGAACCAAGAGAGGTAACCCATTTGCATTGAGACTCCTTATCCGCCTTCACCCACACCCATCTGTTCCATGATCGCATCAAAATCCTCAAGCTTTGAATACTCGATAATCACCCGGCCACGGCCGTTCTTGTCTTCGATTGTTACCTTCAACCCCAGCGCCCTTTGCAGCCGCTCCTGGGCATCGCGCACATTGGGATCGACCTCAGTCTCAGGTGCCGGGTCCTTTTTAGCCTTGCGTTCAGGGTGCAGGAGGGCTTGAACATAGCCTTCAAGTTGGCGAACGGAAAGCGAAAGTGAAATCGCACGCTTCGCCGCTTTTTCAATCTCCTCGGCATGCTCGAAGGCCAGCAGGGCCCGTGCGTGACCAAATGTCAGCTCGCCTGCCTCGACCAGGGCCTGCACAGAAGTTGGCAGCTTGAGCAGCCGAAGGAAATTCGCAACCGTCGCCCGGTCTTTGCCGGTTCGTTGCGCCATCTGTTCCTGGGTCATGTGGAACTCGCGCGAGAGTCTTTCAAAGGCCCTTGCCTGCTCCATCGGGTTCAGGTCGGCCCGTTGCAGGTTTTCGACGATCGTGATCTCCATCGCCTGCTCGTCCGATACCTGGCGAAGGATTGCCGGGATCGTCTTCTTCCCGGCTAGCTCCGAGGCTTTCCACCGCCGCTCGCCGGCAATCAGCTGGAATCGACCATTCGCCTGCGGGCGAACCAAAACCGGCTGCACGACACCGTTTGCGGTAATCGAAGCCGCGAGTTCGGCAAGCTGGTCCTGATTGATCTGGCCGCGGGTCTGAAAAGGATTGCGGTCAATCAGCTCGATGGGGATTTCCCTGGGCCGGCCGCTCTCATTTTCGGCGGCGGGCACCGGGCCAACGTGTGCGCGTGGAAGCAGAGAGTCAAGCCCTTTGCCCAGTGCACGTCTTTTAGTGTCGATAGCTGCGGTGGTCATTGAATCTATTCCTCGAAAAGGCCGCCCAAATGCGGTGAATGAATCTTATTCTCTTTTTGATCGGGGTTCTCGATCTGCGGGAGCAAACCGGGCCGGAAGGCTATCCGGATGCTCCTATGAGTAGGGCCAAAAGCGAACCTCGGCTGCCGGCTTGACTGGGGTTGCAGTCTTTCGGTCCCGGCTACGGGGATTTTCAATGCCGTTTCGCGCCATAAACTCGCCTGCAAGTTCGAAATAGGCCTCGGTCCCGCGGGACCGGCCATCGTAGAGTGCGACCGGTTTGCCGTGGCTTGGGGCTTCTGCCAACCGGATGTTGCGCGGAATCACGGTTCGGTAAAGTCGTTCGCGGAAGTGCTGGCGGAGCGTCTCGGTCACCTGTTGCGCCAGGTTGGTGCGGTCGTCATACATAGTAAGAAGGACGCCTTCGATCGACAGCGAGGGATTGAAGGCTGCGCGCACCCGTTCGAGAGTCGAAATCAGCTCCGATACGCCCTCGAGAGCAAAATACTCGGCCTGCATCGGGACCATCAGGATCTCGGCCGCGCATAGAACGTTCAGGGTCAACAGATCGAGGGCCGGCGGGCAGTCGAGAATCATCAGGTCGTAATTGTCGCGGATAGGTTGCAAGGCTTCGCGTAACCGGGTGGCGCGATCTTCCTGCCCGGCGAGCTCAATATTGGCTCCAGTCAGGTTCTTTGAGCCGGGAAGAAGCGAAAGATGGTCTACATCGGTAGGCAGAATCACCTGTTCGGCAGGGCTGTTGCCCACCAGTACGTCGTACATCGAGTGGCGATTATCGTCGCGCTGGAAGCCTAGACCCGAAGAGGCGTTGGCCTGGGGATCGCAGTCTGCGAGCAGCACATTCAGGCCCTCGATCGCCAGGCACGCCGACAGATTGATCGCGGTCGTGGTCTTGCCTACTCCGCCTTTTTGATTGACCACGCCGAGAATCCTGCCCATGGCAATCAAGACTAACGGGAGCGCGGGTTCGAAGGTAGTCGAATCCGCTGTGGAGAACTCGGACGAGCTGTGGAAAGCCGCCGAGCATTTTTGCTCGGCTTGGTTTGCAAAGGTTTGTAGCACAGAGGGTTGCGGAGGCAACAGCTTTCTTGAAGAGGGTCATGCTGGGATCCGGCGGAAAGTGGAAAACTCGGGTGTTTTCCTGGATTCTTTGCAGCGGACGACGGAGGCGCCAAATCGATTTTTTGAGTTGCGCGCATCAGGCTTGATCGGGGGTCGCGTTCCACGTGGAACATGAGAGTGCTCGCAGTCCCGTTTTCGACTCTGTTCCACGTGGAACAATCGCTATCGATTGCGCCGCCCGCCATCACATTCCCATTCAGCTCCCAGGCGCTATCATCTTCACGTCAGCCAGGAGGGTCGCAGCCATGAACGTGTCCACCTTAATCATCGAGTGCATAGGCACCATCACGATGAACCACCGGCGCGTCAATCCGCTCAGCCGCGTCCTCCTCACCGACATCTCGGCCGCATTTGACGAATTAGCAAACGCCGACGTTCGGGCCGTAGTCTTGCGGGCTCCCAAGGGCGCCCGGGTATTCTCGGCCGGCCATGACGTTAACGAGCTGCCCACCAATGGCCGGGACCCTCTGACCTATAACGATCCCATCCGCCAGCTCGTTCGCAAGATCGAAACGCTGCCCACGCCCGTAATCGCGATGGTTGAAGGCTCAGTTTGGGGAGGCGCATGCGAACTCGTCTTCGGCTGCGATCTCATCATTGCCGCCTCCAATTCCACCTTTGCCATTACCCCGGCCAAGCTTGGCGTGCCCTACAACCTCTACGGGACTCTCAACCTCGTCAAAGTGGCGGGAATCCACCTCCTCAAAGAGATGCTCTTCACCGCTGAGCCGGTTTCCGTCAACCGGCTCGAAGCCACGGGCGTTGTCAACCACGTTGTGCCGGCGGAAGAACTGGAATCCTTCACGATGGACTTGGCCGCAAAGATTGCCCAATCGTCGCCGCTCGTCGTGCGCGTCCTCAAAGAGGAGATGCGCGTACTGGCGAACGCCCATCCGCTGAATCCCGAAACCTATGAGCGCCTGCAGGCCCTGCGCCGCGAGGTTTACGACAGCAGCGACTATCAGGAGGGAATCCGCGCCTTCCTCGAAAAACGCAAGCCCCAGTTTGCGGGCAATTAAACCAGGCCTCTTACTCCATCCAAGCGGTTGGCGCACTGTGGACAGTCTTATCCAGGTTTTAACCCCAGAGCGAGCAAACGCCGCTCGCCGCCATGAAGCTTTACGGCATCAGACCACTCAAACACGGGGCTGGTAACCGCCTTCAGCTTCTCTAGGGCGCTGTCGGTTGTCATCAGCGCCAGCCACCCGCCCGGCGCTACCAACCCTTCCGCAGACCTCACTGCCGCAGTCATCTTGTCCACGGCGCGCAAGGTCACGCAATCAAATTTCGACTTCAGCTCTTCCGCCCGGCCTGAATGGACCTTCGCGCTGAGACCCAGAACCCGAACAGCCTCCATGAGAAATGCAGCTTTCTTGTTGTGGGATTCGGCCAGCGTCACATGAATCTCGGGCCGGCAAATTGCGATCGGGATTCCCGGCAGACCGGCACCCGACCCATAATCAAGCAGGGTACGAACGAAACCAGGTAATCGAGAGTTAACATAAATCGATTCAACAAGATGACGAGAGATTATCGCGTCTTCCGTGCGGATTGCAGTCAGATTGACACGAGCGTTCCAGCGAAGAATAAGCGAAACATAGACCCCCAACTGCCCGATCGCATTCTCATTCAGGGGCTCCAGTCCAGCCGCCGCAAGCGCGTTCCTGATTGCGTTCCCGGTCGCTGTGCTCATTTGCGCCGTCTCGTTCATTTCGCCATCACTGAATCCTCTATGAGCGGGGGTTGCCACGCCGCAGCTGCCTCAACGAAGGTCTTGAAAATCGACCTTGAGACCGCGCTCTCTGAACATGTGCGTTCGGGGTGCCACTGAACAGCCAGCACAAAATGATCGGGCGAATCCAGCTCTACCGCCTCAATCACGCCATCATGCGGCGAAACCGCGGTAACGCGCAGGTTGTCGCCGGGCACGCTAATCGCCTGGTGGTGACTCGAGTTCACCGCCGTTTCCAGGACGCCACTGTCGGGCAGCAGCGCGGCCAGCCGCGAGCCCTGAGCCACTTTTACCGGGTGTGCATCAACAACGGTGCGGCCCGGGCGGTGATTCACTTCAGTCTTGAGATCCTGGATCAGCGAACCGTTTCGCCACACGTTCAGGGTCTGCGTGCCGTGGCAGATGGCGAGGATGGGCTTCCTCAGATTGAAAGCATCCTGCAGCAGCAGCTCGTCTACGGCAGTACGGGCGTCGTCGGCCTCGCCGCACTCGGGCGTGCGGGTTTCGCCGTAACGCTCCGGATCTACATCGAAGCGGCTGCCGGGCAACAGAATTCCCTGAACGCCGGCAAGCAGCTTTGCCACCTTCTGTTGCGCCTGAATGAGGTCGACCACCACCACCGAGGCGCCGGCTGCCTCGAGCGCCTCGACATACGGCGGCAACGAACGACCGTTGTATTCGACGTCGCTGCTGGGAACCGGGATGGCAATCCGCACATTCATAAGCAATTCCAGTCTACGGCGGAGGGGAGCCGGACTGCCTCTTCGGGCGGCAAAAAGCGCGTCAAAAAAAGCGCCCCAGGGCCAATTCACTTGGAGATAACAACGCACAACACAAATTCTTGCAGGGAGGACTGAATACAGGCATAGCTGCCAGTGAGTGCATTGGAACCCTGCCAGGGAAATTCCAGTGCATTGAGCAGCATCATCCACGCTGAAGGCGCGAGGGGATGCTTATCGAGTGATGATTTTCGGATAGACGCTGACCCGCAATGCGCCGGGGTAGACTGCTTCTTGTCCTTGCCGGTTGTGGGCATGTAAGAAAAGGGACGGCTTTAGAACACCGCGAAATTACTAGAGCGACCCTAATTATCGGCCTGCAGAAATGTCAATGAACCGTCACCATACTCAGAATCCATATAACACTGACTACACCAAAGAACAGGTGCAAGGATGCATACAGATTCTTTTTCCAACCAACACGCGTGGTGACGTCCTTGGTAGTGCGATACTTCGCACCAACTTCAGAAGCGTTATATTTCTTTTCGGCAAAATTCATTTCCGGAAGCCATAGGGTGCCTAGAGACGCCAGAATCTGAATGCTGACGAGTAACAGTAACAAGTATCCAAGCCAAGGCCAATGCCAGGCCCCAGGGAGGGACGGTGCATTGAAAGAAAAGTGGAGTATTCTGCCGCGAGTGGAGAGACCGAGTACTGTCATTATCAATCCCCACAACTGAATGCCGCCGACAATTGCGTGCAGGTGGGAGCCAAAGAATTTTACAGCAAACACAGTAAGGACTTGGAGAAATGGGTTTGTTACTTTTTTCATAGTTTCCCCTCATGGTTGTCGGCATAACTCTCGGGGGAGAATCGTGGTCAGAAGTTTCGTTTTGGATTCAAAATGCAAAAAGCACTATACACCCATCGGCCCTAGAGCGGTTCCAGAATTCATGCGCCCCGTTGAGATTAGTGAGAGGTGCCATTTTCTTGAGGAAGATGCCATTCAGCAGCCACAGTGGTTCCTGGGTTAAACAATTCTGGAGCCGCACAAGTCCTTCATGTCTTTGCGTAGATCGGACACTCCACCCACTTTTGCGGATCAGATCGAGTGTCGCTTTTTCAACCGGTCAAAAAAGGATAACTGCATCCCTGGTCAAAAGCGATTCATTTGGTGGTCCGACAGATTGAATATCAGAGTTCCGGCCGGGTCCTCGCCCACCGGTTAGCAGCCCTTCGGTGCACATTTTGGACCGGCAGAGTCCATTACTCTGGGCAATCAGCAATCTGAAAGACGCAAGCGGAACTGGAGGCGACAGCAAAACAGTGTACCGAGTGGCGGCAAGCCATTGTCGTCAGCAGTGGAAGGGGGTCGGTAGTCCCCCAGCTCTCAGAATGGTGCGCGTGCGTCACTGCCAGTGGATCAATTCTTCGGTGTCGTCGACCAGCACCACGTCGTAGACCTCGATCATGGGCATGAGGAGCTGCTCGAGCTCCTGTTTCCATAATTCGCCCTCGTAAAATTTGGCTTTCATCGGCTCACGCGATTCAAGATCGGGGAAGCCGCGCATGAAGAAGAAGGTGTTGGGGTCTTCGATCGAAAGCCAGGGGCCGAGGATCTTCATCCCGATCTCAGCGTGGGCCGGCACGGATTTGCTGCGGAAAACAGCAAGGAACTCGTCGCGCCTGCCTGGCTTCAATTTGTAGGTGCGCATCTCGATGATCATGTGAAGGACCCTCCTTGTAAGCTCGTCCGCCTGGATTACGAGGTTGGGGAAAACTGCCTTTTAAAGCCCACGCAAAATTCACCGCGGAACCATCAAACCGCCAGCGATTCGGTCTCAACGCGTTCGCCGGCCTCAAGCATCGCTTCAATTGCCGAGCGCAGTTTCCCGGTGAGCTCGTCGGTCTGGCGCACCGTCATTCCTTTGGTCTCGATCGGCACGCCTACGCTCAGTGTGAGCTCACTCGGGAAGAAGTGGTGCGTGTGAATGGGCAGCAAATCGTAAACGCCGCTCAGCGCCACTGGAATGAGCGGCACCTGGGCGCGAATGGCGAGGAACGCGGCACCGGAGAGGAACGGCTGAAGCTGCCCATCGGGAGTCCGCGCACCCTCGGGAAAGACGAAGAGCGGCATGCCCGCGCGCAGCGCCTTGACGCCGGCGCCAAGACTGGCGAACCCGGAATGGGCGCCGCCGCCCACATCAATCGGGATCTGGCCCGAACGATTCAGGTACCATCCGATGAATGCAATCTTCCAAAGCTCCTTCTTGGCCAGAATCCTGAACTGGAAGGGCAGAGAAGAAAAGACTACCGGGGTATCCATGTACGAAGTGTGATTCGAAGCGTAGACGGCGACGGGGCACTTGCGCAGATTCTGTGCGCCGCGCACGTTGACACGCGGTCCCGCGATCCATACGCACATGCGCGCCCACTTTTGGGCAATGCGGTGTTGAATGCGGCCGCTTTTCTCAAACAGCGAAACCAGCAGGGCAAGCGATCCCCACAGGCCGGTCACGATACTTAAAGCCGGGGTCTGCACCAGGTTCGTCCGCCAGCGGTAAAACCACGGCACGGGATTGGGCCGGCGCGCTTTCATGATTTCTGCCTCGCACCGATGAGCAGGGCCCGCGCCTCGCCCACCAGGTATACCGAGCCGGAAACAACGACCGGGCCGCCGGCCGCGAGCTCTTCCGCTCTCTGGAGTGCGTCGCTTACGCTTTCGGTTGCAACGGCCTTGGTTCCCGTGGCGCGAGCGGCCGCAAGAAGATCGTCGATGCTGGCGGCGCGGCTGGAGTGAATCGGTGACAGAACCACGTGTTCGAAAAGCGGAAACAGAATCTGTGCCATTTCCGCAATGGGCTTGTCGCGCAGGCAACCAAAGATGAGCACCTTTAGCGGTTGATCGCCAAGCAGGCTGCGCAGCCCCGCGCGCAGCGCCCAGGCTCCGGCAGGATTGTGGGCTACATCCAGAATCCAATCGAGGCCACGC
>DATJSB010000157.1:0-10923 GCA_035504315.1 Occallatibacter sp. | reverse complement strand
CATCCAATCGACGGGCGCTGGTCAGCCGAAACCGATTTGCCAGCCAGTACTGTGTCAATCGCAGCGCGCAGATCCTCACCCGTTACCGGTATGCCGTTGCCCGGCCGGCTCGAGTCATACTGCCCGCGATAGACCAGCTTGAGATTTTTGTCGAAGAGGAAGAAATCAGGTGTGCAGGCTGCCGAATAAGCATGCGCCACGTCCTGCGTCTCGTCGTACAGGTAAGGGAATGTGAATCCTTGCACCCGGGCCTGCGCTTTCAAACCCTCCGGGCCGTCTGCCGGATACGAGTCCGCGTCGTTTGAACTGATGGCCACGATGCCAATTGGCTTCGAAGCGTAGTCGGCGCCAAGCTTGCCGAGTGTGCTTTCAAGGTGTTTCACATACGGGCAATGGGTGCAGATAAACATCACCAGCAGCGCATCCTTGCCTTTAAAATCGTCCCTCCTGACTGTGTTACCAGTTACCGTATCGGTAAGTGCGAAATCCGGCGCGGTGGTTCCTAACTCAAGCATTGTTGATTCAGTAAGTGACATGATTCCTCCTATGAGCTGGGTTAGCGGCTAACCCCGCCAACCCTGCTTGTTTCCTAAAATAATCCCGCCTGCCGTCCCGGCGTTGCAATGCCAAAGTGCTCGTACGCCAGCCGCGTGGCCACGCGCCCGCGCGGCGTGCGGTCAAGAAACCCAATCTGAATGAGGAACGGCTCGTACACTTCTTCGAGCGCGTCTTCTTCTTCAGCCAGCGTCGCCGCCAGGGTACCCAGACCCACCGGGCCCCCGTCATATTTCTGGATGATCGTGAGCATCAGCCGGCGATCGATCTCGTCGAATCCATGCGCATCCACTTCAAGCATGGTGAGCGCGGCATTTGCCGTAGGCCGGTCGATGCTCCCCGATCCGCGCACCTGCGCGTAATCGCGCACTCGCCGCAGCAGCCGGTTGGCGATACGCGGCGTTCCACGGCTGCGCAGCGCGATCTCGGCCGCGCCGTCGGCGTCGATCGGTATCTGCATCACCTCGGCCGACCGTTCCACGATAACCCTCAACTCCTCCTCGCTATAGAACTCAAGCCGCAGCAAAATGCCAAAGCGGGAGCGCAACGGCGACGAAAGCAGGCCGGGCCGCGTAGTGGCGCCAATAAACGTGAAAGGTCTGATCTCCATTACATGGGTACGCGCTGCAGGCCCTTGCCCGATGATGATGTCGAGTTTGTAGTCCTCCAGCGCGGTATAGAGTTTTTCTTCCAGGACGGGCTGCATACGGTGGATTTCGTCAAGGAACAGCACCTGGCGCTCGCGGAGATTTGTGAGGATGGCGGTGAGGTCGCCCTGGATCTGCAGCGCCGGACCCGAGGTCTGCTGGAAGCCAACGTCGAGCTCATTGGCAATGATGGTGGCCAGGGTGGTCTTTCCCAGGCCGGGAGGCCCGAAAAGCAGAACGTGGTCGAGGGCCTCGCCGCGCGATTTTGCCGCCTCCAGGGCAATCGCCAGTTGCTCTTTGGCTTTGGATTGGCCGATGAACTCGCGCAGCCAGCGTGGCCGCAGTTTGAGCTCAAACCCCTGTTCCTCGTCGGCGCGTGCGGCGCTAACCAGACGTTCCGGTGTGTTGTCGCGGGCATGTGCCATGATCAGGAGCAGTGTAGCCGTTTCCCTCGCTTCGGGAAAAGCCGGTGCGGATCGCTTCCTCAGCGTGCCTGGAGGATGGCGCATTGCTGCCTCGGTCAACGGGGCACAAATGGGATTCGAGACTCAGTGCGGCCACCGCGCGATGGCCTGCAATCCAAACAGTTTAAACCCCCTTGAGCCGCGCGGTCTATAACACGTTTAGTGATTGACTATGTGGGGTTTATTGACTATCTTTATTCCACACGAACAGTGAGTCTACGCGGACCCAATCGGTTCGCTGACGGGTGGAATATAGTCGAGGCATCATCGCCTACGAGTGTTTTCTATGAGATATATGGCCTGCGCCGATACCGGCAGGGAATTCCGGAGGTCAACGATGTTTGATCGTGTTAAGTCGGGAGCGCTGCTCCTCATAGGCATAGTTATTGCGTTGCCAATTATGGGCTGCGGTTCTGCCCAGGTCGACTCACTTCAGGTCACGCCTGCGGCCATAAGCATGAACGTCGGCACGCAAGCCCAGCTCACGGCCACCGGAATCTACAGTCACGGAAGCGGCCCCGCGACGACCGAGAACCTCACCGATCAGGTCACCTGGAGTTCGGCGTCTAACGATGTTGCCACAGTCAGCTCCACGGGTATGGTCACCGCTACAGGCGCCGGCCTGATTCAAATCACGGCCAGCATCCCGGGCTATACCGGCGTGATTTCTGCGAGTTCCACCATCACCGTAGCTTCCACCGGCACCACCAGCCCGAATGGCAACGACATCACCAAGTTGACCATTACTCCCGGCAGCCAGACCGTGGAAGCGCCAGGCGACACGGCAACTTACACGGTGGTTGGAACCACGGCCGCAGGCGCCCAGGAGAACCTGAACGGGACGGTTGTATGGAGCACGAGCAGCACGCAGATCGCCACCGTGAACGCCTCAACGGGAGTTGTTACCGCGGTTGGACCGGGAACGGCCACAATTGAGGCGACTTATACCAACGCCGACACCACCGTTGCGACGGGAACCGCAACCTTCACCGTCACCGGAACCGGGTCGACCGACACCGACATCGTCTCGATCACCATCATTCCGGGAGCGCAATCTGTTCCCACGCCAGGCGATACGGCAACTTTCGTTGCGGTCGGCACCAACGGATCCGGTTCGGTTTTGAGCATGCAGAACCTGGTTACCTGGTCATCCAGCAGCACCCAGATCGCCACTATCGCTGCTGCGACCGGTGTTGCAACTGCAGTGGGCCAGGGGACGGCGACCATCACAGCGCAGTACGAGAACGCCGACAACACCATTGCGACCGGTACAGCAACCTTTACGGTAACGGGAAGCGGAACCACGAATACCGACATCACGCAGGTGTCCATCATTCCCACCTCCCAGACGGTAGCTTCTCCCGGCGATACGGCGACCTTCACCGCGACTGGCACCACCGCCTCGGGAGTAACCAAGAGCCTGACTGATCTGGTCTGGGCCTCGAGCAGCCCGCAAATCGCCACCATCGCCTCTGACGGTGTTGCTCAAGCTGTCGGTCAGGGCACAACTACCATCTCGGCGCAGTACACCAATGCCGATGCCAGCGTAGCCACGGGAACCGCGACCTTTACCGTGACCGGAAATGGATCGTCGAACAACGACATCACCTCAATCACGATCGTTCCCGGCTCGCAATCGGTACCTGCACCCGGCGATACAGCAACCTTTATTGCGGTCGGCACAACCGCCTCCGGTGCAACCGTGAGCCTGCAGGGAATAGCTACATTCAGCTCAAGCAGTATGGCGATCGCTCAGGTCACCAACTCCGCAGCAGGCATTGTCACGGGCGAGACGGCGGGCACGGCGACCATTACGGCCACCTATGTCAATGCCGATAAAAACATTGCAACCGGAACGGCAACCTTCACAGTCCTTGGCGGTACGACCGAACAGTGGACCGCGGTGAACATCCTGCCGAGCTCGCAGTCGATCTCGGCTGAAAAGGGGACGGCGAACTTTATCGCGCTGGGAACTTCAGGCGCCGGTACGATCGAGGACGTGACCTCCAATCCGAACATCCAGTGGTTGTCGTCGATTACCGGCGTAGCCACTGTTTCGAACAGCGGCCTTGTGACCGGCGTGAGCGTCGGCACCACGACGATCACGGCGCTGTTGTCGAACACAGACGGCAGCGTGGTGTCGTCCACGGCCACGCTAACGACCACGCTCACCGCGCCGCCGGAGCCCATCCTTTCGCTGACGATCATTCCGAGTTCGATTACTGTGCTCGATTTCCAGTTGACCGGGCAATTCCTGGCAGTAGCGACACTAGCGAACCCGCCTTATGTTGAGGATGTGACCAACTCGCCGAATACGACCTGGCTATCGAGCGAGCCGGAGCAGTTCCCTGTCGATACGAATTCAGGAGGCGTTCCGGGGTCCAGCGCCGGGCTTGTGACTGCATACGCGAGCGGCGGTGCTACGATCATTGCCGAAGCTTCAGAAGTAGTGAGTGGTTCCACCACCCCAACCATCCAGACGGCCACAGCGACGTTTAACTGCCCCCTGGTTGTGCCCGGGCCGGGCGTTACGACTCCCTCGTGCTATCCGGGCGAGGAGCCGGCACAAACCTTACTCTCGACCCTTACCGTTTACAACGAAGGCCTGAACACCACGAATTGGGAGGTCACTGCTGCATCGGCCACGGGAACTGCGAATGTGCTCCACTGCGGCCCCGGCTGGACTCTGGGCGGTGGCGCCGGTGGCTCCGTATGCACATCGACCTACCCGGAGGGCACCCTTGCGCCCAACGGCACAACGCTGGGCGTACTTATTGAGGCGCAGCAAGTTTTGAGTGGGGGACAAACTGGGACGTTCGGAGGCTGGTCCTACAGCTGTGAACCCAGTGACTCCCAGGGCAATCTCATTACTGCTCCGCCCTACTGGACCGCCGCCGGACCGAACTACTGCGTGGCGCCTCTACAGGTCAATTATTGTGTTACGAATAGCAGCGGTGTCCAGTCATGCCAGATCATTCCAAATGTCAACGTCACCGTGGGCGCGATCTTCAACTAAACGTCAAGGCCTTCTTCAGCCAGGCGAGCCGCCCTTCGGGGCGGCTCGCTTGCGTTTGCGGGGCAATGCCGACCTGCCCCTGCCCTCTCAACCCGGCAGAGTGACGACGCCTGCCACAAGTTTGTAATGGAAGCCCTCGAACGGTTCGCTGAGGCTCATGGTGAGAAGTGTTCTGGGCGGCTTGTTCTGGAAAAAAAGGGTGTGAGGGTAAATGCCAGCGGGCAGAAGGTTAAGCTGGTCGAGCCACACGGGATCGGTAACAGCAAGATCATAACGGACGCGGCTTTCGCGACTTACTCGAAAAACGGCGCGATTCTTTCGTTTACCTTTATTCTCGCGAATCCACCACCACAGATCTTCGGGCTCGATCAACTCAAGCGACCTCTCCCTTGGTACTTCGATGACCCTCGCTGCCGAGACACGATCGTTGTATCCCTGTAAGACGGATGGTCCCCTGCTGATGTGTTTTGAGAGGCATTCGAGATCGCACTGCTCATCAAAGCGGCGGATCAAACGCCAAGGCGTCCCCGTCACGTGCACATCTTCAGGATGGCAGTTAGTTCCGCATTTCTCGCCGAGCTCGGGCTCGAATATATCCAAGAGTGCAGCCGGTTTTCCATTTGCATAGCAGGATTCCTTCGCTGTAAGGCAACCGGGGACCTGCCTTCCTATCAGTCGCACCCATTGACTGGTGACCAGACTGATTCCCGCCACACAGCGGTTTTCATGCTTGTAGGAGTTGGCGAGGCAAAGAATCTGGTCGAGCCGCATGGCGACGGAGTTGCCTCCAAACTGCAAATTAAAGGTGGATAATTCTAACGCCTTCCCAGTGACCCTGCAGGTATTCGAGCGCAAGCCTGCGGTGACAATGCTCGGCAGTCGGCTCGCTGCACAAAAGCACGGTCTTCTTCAGAAACCTATCTTTGGAGAGAACCGACTCGACCTCCCGGGAGCGAATTAATGCGAGATACGCTTCGGTGTAAACGTCCCAACTCCCCTTGTGCTTCTTGAAGGCGTCCAGAATCTCCTGCGTGGGAGCGAGCAGCGGCTCATGCTCATACTCGATGTCGCAAATTTCCTGCAAGAAGTAAGGCAGGTCAGACTGCTTGGCGAATCCGGCAAGCTGCGAGGTATTGTTCAAACGCACGTCGAGCAGACGCTCGATGCCGTGGGCCTTCAATGCGCCGAAGAACTCACTGGCGCTTTTTTGGGTGAAACCGATGCTGTAGATCTCCATTGGTCTTCTTCCAACTCGACAAACAATGCGGGCTGCTCTTTCACCAGCGGCTTGCCGGACTCGGCAGTCAATTCGGGTTCCGATTGCAAGCGTCCGCCGGCTCGGATGTGAATCAGCTCATGGCCGCGCTCTGCCAGCACCCTCCCCACCAGCAGTCGGCGATGGCAGTGCGCCGGGTCCTCTTCTCCGCAAAGCAACGCCACGCGATAGCTGGCAATTCCCCGCTCCAGGCGCTCAATGCCCGTTTGAAACTCCCGGTTCGCCGTCATGCGGCCGTAAAGCGCATGCCCCTGTTTGTCGTAACACTCCGGGTCGTTGGGACGGCCTCCCAATTCGGCGCCGAGGAAGAGGTGCTTCACGCCCGCCTCGGCCAGCTTGCGTTGAAGAACCTCGTGGTCGAACTGGGGAGCAAAACGAGAGTATGGAGCGGAGCGTATATCCACCACAACATCGATGCGGTGCTCTTTAAGCAACGCAGCAAAGGCCTCCCAGGCGTGAGCGGAGTGGCCGATGGTGAAGACAGTGCTCATTAGCGGTTCTGGTTAAGCATAGCACCGGCCCACATCTCAACGCCCCGGCCGCCGATCCGCATTCTGATTCCATTCAGCACCACCATTTAGACTGGTAAGGTCCGCTTGATCGTGATGACCCACCGGTTTGGAGTTCTTCGCCGTTTCCGCTTCAATTTGCCCCAGCGCATTGCCGCCGGCCTTCTGGCGGCATTCCTGCTGCAGGGTCTGTGGGTCACGGCACACCAGACGCTGACCGACCGCGACTATCAGTACGCCCGATGCGGTCGCGAAACCTGGGAGCGCCCCTCGGCCCTGGCCGGTTACTACACCACCTGCGGCAACATCCACGACGGCATTCTGGCCTATCGCATCGCCGGTTTGCCGCTCACTCTCAACTTTCTGGGCGAGCGCTTCCTCGACTTGTTCCGCAAGCCTGAAGACCGGGTGGTGCAACCCGTGGACGCGGGCGAGAGGTCCTTTACACAGCCCGAAGCCGGCAGTGAACTGAGCACCTGGGAACTCCGCCACCAGATGACTCATATCCTGCTGCTGCTGCGGTTGCCGTTTTTGCTGGCTGGCTGCGCGCTGGGCGGGTGCATCTGGTGGGTCACGCGGCGTCTCTACGGCAATCCGGGCGGATACATGGCCCTTGCCCTCTACTGTTTTTGCCCTGCTATTCTCCGCGCCTGCCTCTCGCCCAATCCTGAGGTCCTGGCGGCGCTGGGCGTTTACGGGGGCATTTACACCGCCATCGGTGTTGCCCATGCCATGCAGGGCCCGCGCCGCAAATGGCGGCCGCGCATTATTATGCTCACGGTTATCTTTGGGGTAGCCGCTGCCGCGCACATTGCCGCGCTGCCGGTGGCCGCGCTGCTGGGCCTGGGGGCAATGCTCTGGCTTGCCGAGGGCCGGCGCAGCCAGGTTCTTCCCATAGCGATGACGGCCTCGTTCGGCGCCCTGGTATTCGTCTTCATCTGTTACGGCTTCTCGCCCGACGCGTTCAGCTACGTCTTCCGCTCGGCTGCCGGCTTCCTCTGGTTTTCGCGTGATCCAGCTCTGCGGTTCTTCACCTCCCTGCCCGAGGCTGGCATCTCGATCGCCGCAGCCGCTGCGCTGGTTCTCTACCTCGCGCTCCGCCGCTCGCGTTACTTTGGCAACACAGCTCCGCTGTTTTGCGCCTTGGTTTGCATGGTGATGGTGATGACAGGCTCTCCCGGCAGCCCGTGGATCTGGTCGCTCCCATTCCTGCTCACCTTCATCGGCGGCCTTTTCGCCGATGCATTTGACACTCCGCGCCGCCGCCTGGCGCTGGCCTCGGCCGGCGCCGTGGTGTTGCTGCAGGCAGCGCTCTGCCTGACCAGTCTGCCGGGAATGTATTAGAAATTGGGAATAGGGAACAGCGCATTAAGATCCGGAATCGGAAGCATAGCGGTTTGCACTGAATTTGGTGCAATAAACCGCTCTGAATTCGGCAGAATTAATCGGAAAACTGTCCCGGAATCGGACCTGGTTCGGGGCGTCAAACCGGAATCGGCCCAGAGCCCGCAACCGTTCCGTTTCTTCGCCAGTAAATAGAACAAAATAAACACTTTATTATTTCTCATCTGCCTTGCTCAACGCCCTCTGCAGAGCGTAAAATAGACTCGTAATCCTGCGGACCCGGCCCTGCTTCTTCCGGACCCTTCTGTGCGCCTTCCGCAGGCACAAATTCTATGGCAGACGATCAGAATCCCCAGCTCCCTCTCGATGGCGGCACGCCTCCCGGCAGCGGCACGAGTTTTCTCCCCATGAATATCGAAGAGGAGATGCGCCGCTCTTATCTGGCCTACTCCATGTCGGTCATTATCGGGCGCGCTTTGCCCGATGCCCGCGACGGCTTGAAGCCCGTGCACCGGCGCATTCTCACCGCCATGGACCGCGAAGGCCTGCAGCACAACAAGAGATATTCCAAGTGCGCCGGCGTGGTGGGCGAGTGTCTCAAGAAGTACCATCCTCATGGCGACTCGTCCGTGTACGACGCGCTGGTGCGCATGGCGCAGCCGTGGTCATTGCGTTATCCGCTGGTGGATGGACAGGGCAACTTCGGCTCAGTGGATGGCGACCCGCCGGCGGCTTATCGGTACACCGAGTGCCGCATGGAGCGCATCGCCGAAGAGATGATGGCAGACATCGAGATGGAGACCGTCGATATGACGCCCAATTTCGATGAGACCACCGATGAGCCAACGGTGCTGCCCACGCGGATTCCGACTCTGATCGTCAACGGGTCGAACGGCATTGCGGTGGGCATGGCCACCAACATTCCGCCGCACAACCTGACTGAGGTTGTGAACGCCACCATCGCGCTGGTGAACAATCCAAGCGCCGGCCTCGCGGAAGTCCTCAAGCATGTTCACGGACCCGACTTCCCCACCGCCGGCATTCTTTATGGCCGCGCCGGCATGGTGGAGACCTATCGGACCGGCCGCGGCCGCTTTATGATGCGCGCCCGTGTAGCGCAGGAAAACATCACTAAGGAAAAGCTGGCGCTCGTCGTCACCGAAATTCCTTACCAGGTAAACAAGTCCAAACTCATTGAACGCATCGCCGAGCTGGTGACCGAGAAGGTCATCGACGACATAGGCGACGTGCGCGACGAAAGCGATCGCGACGGCATGCGTATCGTGATCGAGCTCAAGCGCGGCGCGCAGCCCGAAATTGTACTCAACCAGCTCTACAAAAATACGTCGATGCAGGAGAGCTTCTCCATGATCTTTCTCGCGGTGGTCAACGGCCAGCCGCGCGAACTTGGTCTGGACGATGCCATCCGCGTCTTCATCGATCACCGCGTCGATGTGGTGCAGCGCCGCACCGTGTATTTGCTGCGCAAGGCCCGCGAGCGCGAGCATATGCTGGAAGGCCGGAAGATTGCGCTCGACAACATTGACACCGTGATCAGGATCATTCGCGGTTCGACCTCACGCGTCGATGCTCGCGAGAATCTGTACGCGTGGGGCAAGGGCACTGACATCGTGATCAACCTCGGCCGCGAGCGCCTTCCCAGCGAAGAGCGCGGCTTGACGCTGCGGCAGGTCGACGACATCCTCGAAATGCAACTCTACAAGCTGACACAGCTTTCAGTCGACGAGCTTCTCAGAGATTTGGGAGTGGTCCGCGAAGAGATTGCCGAGTATGAATCCATCCTTGCCAGCGACGCCAAGTTGCGCGCCGTCATCGTGAAGGAGCTCGAAGAGGTTCGCGACAAGTACGGCGACAAGCGCCGCACCGAGATTGTGGACGAGAGTGCCGAGCTGCAGCTCGAAGACCTGATCGCCGACGAGCAGGTGGCCGTCACGGTCTCGCACCAGGGCTACCTGAAGCGCACGCCCATCAGCACCTATCGCCAGCAGCGCCGCGGCGGCTCGGGGCGCATGGGCATGAAGACGCGCGAAGAGGATTTCGTCTCGCAGCTCATCGTCGACTCCACGCACGCCTATCTGCTTTGCTTTACCAACACCGGCCGCGTGTACTGGCTCAAGGTCTATGAGATTCCCGACGTGGGCGCAGCGGGCAAGGGCAAGTCGATGCAGAGCCTGCTCGACCTGCAACCCGGCGAGAACGTGCGCGCCATTCTGCCCGTGCGCGATCTTGAAGTCGAAGACCGGTACGTGTTCTTTGCGACGCGCAACGGCACCGTGAAGAAAACGCCGCTCAAAGACTTCTCCAACGTAATGTCGCGGGGCATCATCGCCATCGCCATCGACAAAGAAGACGACCTGGTCTCAGCCGACCTCACCAACGGCAAGCAGACTGTCTTCCTGGCAACGCGCGACGGCATGGCCATCCGCTTCGAAGAGGAGTACGACCCCGAGCGCAGCGGCGCGGGCCTGCGCCCCATGGGCCGCAATGCCGCCGGCAACCGCGGCATCTCGCTCAAGAAGGGCGATTACGTCATCGGCGCAGCCATCACCAACTCCGACGCCATGCGTGACAAGGAACGTGACGAATGCGCCGCGAAACTCGGCCTCACCGTCAAACTGGCGGCCCTTCGCAAGGCCTACTCCGATGCCGAAGAAGCACTCACCAAAGCTCGCGAGGATAATCGCAACAAGTTGGTTGACGCCGCTGCCGTGAATGCGGCGGAGAAGAAGCTTAACGACGCATGGAAAGCCATCAAGGCCCTCGATAACAAGCTCTGCGTCACGCAGCAGCTCATCCTCACCGTCACTGAGAACGGATTTGGCAAGCGCACCGACGTGGACGAGTACCGCCTGACGGCGCGCGGCGCGCAGGGCGTAACCAATCTCAAGGCCACGCCCAAGGTCGGCAAAACCGCATCGATCCTTCTCGTCAATGAAACCAGCGAGCTGATGGTCATCAGCCAGTTCGGCAAAATCATCCGCTGCGATACCAAGACCATTCGCGAGGCCGGCCGCGCCACGCAGGGCGTGCGCCTGTTGAGCCTCGAGCCTGAAGACAAGGTCGCAGCCGCAGTCATCATCCCGCCCGAAGA
>DATJSB010000156.1:0-7474 GCA_035504315.1 Occallatibacter sp. | reverse complement strand
CCACCGTGTGAAGGTGGCACTCTACCGCTGAGTTATGCGCCCGACTTTTCGATTCAACCAGTTACAGCCGCTTCAGTCAACCGCGTGGGAACGGGTGGGAACGAATCGGAACTGGCCGGATTTTGGGGGAACTGAAGCAGCCTGACCACCCGAGACTGCGCCTCCCGTTTTGCCGGTGTCACGGCCTGGACGTAACGGTCCATCGTGATCCTGACATTCGCGTGCCGGAGCAGTGCTTGTGTGGTCGCAACTTCCGCGCCCTCACTCTTCACAAGAGTACCAAAAGTGTGGCGCAACGTGTGCCAGCCTATCCGGTCACAACCAGGCCGATTCGGCAAAGAATCTCCGTGATGCCGCCCACGCCCACAAGGTGGATGTGGACGCTATCGCCGCGAAGGTCAAACAGGAGTTCTCGGCGAAGGAGAAGGCAAAACCGTCGAGGGTAGCCCGGAAGCCAGAGGCAAAGACGGCGAAGAAGCCAGCAGCCAACTTCCGCTGGATGATTCCGGCAAAGGGCCGAACAGCAGGTGGTAATCCTCGCTGGGGGTAGTTCCCATGACTGGACGGATAGATGGATATACTGGCCCGCCAGGGGGAATCCAAAGGTACCAGTAGCCGGTTGTAAGGTCCCGAATGCCTCGCTTAGTGACTCGCCGACGATGTGCCAGTCGATGACGTCACGCTCCCGCTCAGCCCGCTGGGCGCGGCGCTCCGCCCGTGATCACGCGGCAAAGGGATTGCAGAGAGGCGCGTGGTTTTGGGTACTACTCTGTGCGCATGGCCTGCATGGGATCGACTCTCGCGGCTCGTGTTGCGGGCCGCCACACGGCGAGCAATGCAGCCGCAACAAGGATGAATGGCGCCGACAGGAAAACGGCGGGATCGCAGGGCCTGACGCCGAACAGGAACGCCGACGGAAGGCGAGTCATGGCCACCCAGCTATATTCTTATCGCCCGTATAAGCCTGGAGATTTGGCTTGCATTCGAGGGGACATGTTGCTACCTTCACTGACATCATCCGGCTCGCCATCGTCGCCAAAAAGAGTTCAGCCGGATAGCAGCAAACCCCGAAACATCTCAACTTACTGTCGCGGGAGAGATCAGCCGTCTGACGCCGAAGGAGCAAGTGCCCCGGAAACTCTCAGGCAAAAGGACCACGACAGAGCAAACATCTGGAGAGAAGCTTCCTGGTTGAAGCTCGCCGACGGGATAACATTCTCAGGCAAAAAGGACAGATGGGGCGTACAGCATCTTGAGTCGCATGATGAGGGAGTGGTATGCCGCGATGTACCAACGGGGAGTATTGCCGTCCAAATCCGGTCCGGCGTTCGTTTCGTAGCTGAAGAAAGCGCCGAGCTGCATGGTTGGGTAATACCCCGCCCGCCCCATCAATCATGATCAACGTCTGAGCAAGCGTCGGCCCACGCACAGTCCGACGACTTCTCGGTGCCCACGCTGCGCGCCGGAATAAGGACATCTACAGTATTTTTTGCTTCACTTCCCCGGAGGATAGCCATGACAAGGACATTTGTCCGCGCTGTGCTGTTAGGTATCTGCTTCTTAGTCGGTTCGCTCAGCCCGCATCTGCTGCAGGCTCAAACATTCGGAAGTATCTCGGGTACAGTTACAGACTCATCGGGCGCGATCATCGTCGGAGCGAAAGTTACTCTTCAGAACACTGCCAACGGCACTTCCCGTACTGTGCCTTCCAATTCATCAGGTCTCTTTTCGTTTCCGACCGTGGAGCCAGGCAAGTACCGGCTCTCGATCGAGTCCCCGGGTTTCCGCACCGAGGTACGCGAAAACCTTACGATCAACGCGCTGGTACCCATCTCGCTGAATTTCAAGATGCAGGCGGGAACGGTCAATCAGGTGGTCGAAGTGAAGGGGGGGACACCGGAGATCGATAAGGAAAGTTCCGCTCTAGGTACAACGCTCGACACCCGCGAGGTGAGCAATCTCCCCATCAATGGCCGCGACTATGCACGGTTCAGTTTGTTGGTACCGGGGGCCGTGGCCCGCAGCAACTATATTGCCGATCTCAGTTTCGACGGGCTTCATACGGTCCACAACCAGTTCTCGATCGACGGAGTCGATGCGTCGCGTGTCGACCAGCCGTACATGGCAAACGGTTACGAGCGTGGGGCCAGGCTGCTGACCGGAAGTCTGGATACGATCTCGGAGTTTCGGGTGCAGACCAGTGGCTATCAGGCCGAGTACGGACGCGCCGCGGGTTCCTCCGTTAATATCGTGACGAAGTCAGGTGGCAACAGTCTGCACGGCGAAATGTACGATTATCTGCGCAACGACGCTCTGGATGCGTCGAACTTCTTTGCGACCGAGAAGCCGGAGTTTCGCTACGACGACTTCGGAGCGAATCTCAGCGGGCCGATTCGCCGCAACAAGACTTTCTATTTTGTCAATTACGAAGGATCGCGTCAGGTAATCGGCATCACCGGCAGCGGCACGGTACCCAGTCTACTGGCGGACCAGGAGGCGACAACCAATTCGCCTCAGATCGCACCGCTGGTCCAGCAGATGCCCACGAAAAATCTGACTCCGACGTCGGATCCTCTGGTCGACAATTACACGATTACCAGTAACTCGGACGTTCGCGAAGACACCGGCAGCGCACGTGTCGATGAGACTTTCAGCAACAGCGACAGTGCGTTTGCGCGCATCAACATCAACGATTCCAACGTAAGCGGCCCGTTGTTCGGAGTAAATTCGAGCGCGCTCGGAGTCAACGACCATCAGCTGGTCCCAATCCGCACCACCAACATCGCGCTCCATGAGGAACATATCTTCAGCCCTGACTTTCTCAATGATGCGCTGGCGGGACTGCAGCGGTGGGCCAGTGTCATCAATTCGCAGGAACCAGTCCCCCTGGTAGGTATCGTCGGCCTTACCATCGAACCAGGCTCCCAGGCTGAGTACACCCAGGATGCCAACAGCTTCCAGTACGGCGACACGATGACGTACGTGAAGGGAAAGCACACGTTTAAGTGGGGAGGCAGCGCCTACCGCATTCAGGTAAACCGCAAAAGCACGGACTACGATTACATTCAGTTCAATTCCATCCAGGACTTCATTAACGACAATCTGGCTGAAGTGTCGCTGACTGTCGGAGATCCTGGCCACGGCACCCGCGCCACGCAGATGGGGGTGTTTGCCCAGGACACTTACAAGCTGCGCAGGAACGTCACCATCGATTTCGGCGGACGGTGGGACGCCGAGACCGTGCCGCACGACTCGAAGTATCAAACCCAAACTTTCGACCCCATCAGCGGCACGCTTGCGCCCAGGGGGTATCCGTACTTCGAGATGAACAAGCGCGACTTTGCGCCGCGGTTTGGCATCGTATGGTCGCCCATGGATGCGATGGTGGTGCGTGCTTCGTTCGGCACGTTCTATCAGGCTTATCCAGTCGGGTTTGGCTCTTACAACGTGCCGCTGAACAACATTCCGGGCAATACGACGCTGCTGTCCAGCCAGGTGCCGGGGCTAAGCTATCCGTATACGCCGTACCTGAATCAGGGAACGACTCCAACGCCTACCTTGTACGGGTTTCCAACTTACAAGCCTGACATTTACAGCAACCAGTGGAATTTGAGCCTGGCCTATGCGCTCCCGGACAACACAGCCGTGCAGCTTGCTTATGTGGGTAACCACGGGGTTAATCTGTGGCGCGAAGAAGACATCAACTATGTGGATCCGGCCACCGGCGCGCGGCCGAACCCGAACTTTGCCGATATCTACCTTGAGACGAACACGGGTTTCAGTTCCTATAACGCGGTACAGCTCTCGGTGATTCGGCGCGTTTCCCAGGGCCTCCACGCGGACCTGCAGTACACGCTGGGCCATGCGATCGACAACGTACAGGATCAGGGTCTGTTCGCCAGCGAACCGCAGGATAACAACAACATCAAGGCGGAAAGAGGCAATGGTTCAGGCGACATTCGCCAGAATGCCGCCTTCAGCTTCCTGTATGACATTCCGATGGGGAACGGGCACAGCTTTCTGGGTACGGCGCCTGGGGTCGTTCGGGTGATGACCAGCGGCTGGCAGTGGAATGCGCTCGGTCTGTTGCACAGCGGCGTCGCCGACACGGTGTACATCGGAACCAACACATACGGCAACGACGATTACACGAATCAGCGGCCGGATGTCGTTCCTGGTCGACATTTCTATGCACCCGAGAGAAGCTGGAGAAGCTGGCTGAATTCAGGTGCATGGTCGTTGCCCGCGGCCGGAACATTTGGGGATTCGGGGCGGAATACGATCTATGGTCCGACCTTCAAACAGATCGATACGTCGGTGGTCAAGCAAACGCCGCTGAGAGAAGGCAAGAACCTGGAATTCCGCGCTGAGTTCTTCAATATTCTGAATCATCCGAACTTCGCCGAGCCAGATACCACCTTTGGCACCGAAGGATTCGGCGAAACCTTCAATACCTTCGGCGCCACCATTGGGCTGGGGACATCCAGGCAGATTCAGCTGGCCCTGAGACTCAGTTTCTGATCTTTCCTTCACCTGCGCGCGGAGCGGGCGGACAGCCTGGCTCCGTGCGCAAGCATTCCGAGAGATTACTGTATGAGACGCGGGAGATGGACGTTTTGCGGCCATCGGGTGCAGCCTTGTGGGCTGCATCGCGATGCGCAGTGGCTCCGCCGCCGCACAGACGAGTGGTTCCACTCCTGCGGAGGCATCGGGCGCCCCGCAGGGACTTACGCTGAAACCAAGCCGGACGGTTGAGTATGGCCGGACAAGAAGCCTCTGCCGGAAGTGTACTGGCAGAAGGAAAACCGGGAATTCGAGAAGAAGTTCGGTACGGAATGACATACCTAGGCGAGCAAGGTAGCGATCAGCCGAGAATGCGAGGAGGAAGCGTTGCGAGAAACTGCGAAGATC
Organism: Occallatibacter sp.; assembly: GCA_035504315.1. Classification (GTDB taxonomy): domain Bacteria; phylum Acidobacteriota; class Terriglobia; order Terriglobales; family Acidobacteriaceae; genus Telmatobacter. Next base: position 2,563 of record DATJSB010000156.1, on the reverse strand, counting down.
ACCAACAAGGGAGCAAAGCTGAGGGCGATCACGGCGTTGCCGTTGCTGGCGCTAATTTGTCAACTGGCAGGTGCACAGCAGGCAAAAACGGTCACTCCGACCGAGTTAATGAATCTGAAACAGGTCAGCGATCCGCAAATTTCTCCTGACGGCGACCTTGTGGCCTATGTGGTGACAACGCCGGTTGCGGCCGGCGAGCACAAGAATGCGCATATCTGGGTCGCCAGCACGGATGGTTCAGGTCATCCCGAAGTGTTCGCCATGGGCGACGGGCAGGATATCTCTCCGCGATGGTCTCCCGATGGAAACACGCTGGCATTTCTATCCGACAGGAAGAACCCCATTCAGCAAGCCGGTGGCGGGGCATTCCCGTTTACGCTGGCGAATATCGAGGGGCGAACCGATCTCGAGCCGGTGCCTGCAAAGGGCAAAGAGGAGGACAAAAGCGAACTACAGTTGTGGACAATCTCTCTGCATGGCGGCGAGGCGGTTCCACTTACCAACATAGCCGGGGGGATCAAGAGCTTCGACTGGTCCAGGGACGGCAAATTCATCGCGTTTGTGCGGACCGACCAGAACTCGAAAGAGGAACGGGAAAGGATCGAAAAGAAGAACGATGAGGTGTTCGCAGACCACGACTTCAAATACGACAGACTATGGATCTACGACGTGGCAAAACACGAGGCTCGCCTGCTGACGAAGGCCGACATCAACATCGATGCCTTCGACTGGTCGCCGGACGGATCGGCGATCGTGGCCAGGGTATCGCCCACGCCGCGGATCGACGATTACTGGCGAATTTCAAAGATCGTCACGCTCAGTACGGCGACCGGTGAGGTGGAAAAGACGATCGAGCAACATGCCGGCTACATGGCGCCGCGCTGGTCGCCGGACGGAAAGCGGATCGCTTTCTCGAGGGAGACTGCGCAGCAGATGACGGATGAGCATATCATCTACAGCCTGGATACAGATCGCGAGATCAGGGTTGAAGATTCGTTTCCAGGAACTGTGGAGCAGATGATATGGATGCCCGACGGCGGCGAGTTACTGGCGCAGGCCGTGCGCATGGCTCACACGGTAATTCTGCGCGTGCAGGCGGATTCGGGAAAGAGCCAGCCGGTCGAAGGCGTAAGTACTTCCGACGGGCGCATCACTGTGAGCCACGACGGACATATCTTTGCTTTTATCGGCAACACATTCACGCAGCCGGATGAAGTATGGGTCGCCGAGCATGGACACGCATCGGCAGTCAGCGATACCAATCCGCAGACGCGCGAGTGGGCGTTGGGAAGCGAAAAGGAGATCGAGTGGGAGAGCTCGGTGGACAAGCGGACCATCTTCGGAGTGTTGCTGCTGCCGCCGGGCTACGACAGCGGAAAACGATACAAGACCGTGGTGCACATTCACGGTGGTCCGGAGGAGGCCTGGACGCTGGGCTGGCACGGGACCTGGTACAACTACGGCGCACTGCTGGCGTCGCACGGCTATGTTGTGCTGCTGCCGGATCCGCGTGGTTCCGATGGCGCAGGTCCGCCCTACACCGAGGCCAACTACCAGGCCTGGGGAGGAGCGGACTTCCAGGACATTATGGACGGGGTGGACTCGCTGGTCGCGAAGGGCATTGCCGATCCGGATCGATTGGTGGTGGGGGGCTGGAGTTTTGGTGGATACATGACAGCGTGGACAGTGACCCACACCGACCGCTTCAAGGCGGGTATGGTGGGCGCCGGCGTCACCGATCTCTACAGCATGGCGACGACGACCGACATCGCGCCGAGCTTTCTGACGGAGTACTACGGAAGCCTGGACCAGAACAAGGGGCTCTACGACAGGAATTCTCCGGTGCGGTATCTGGATCAGTGTCACACGCCGGTGCTGGTGCTGCATGGCGGGGCCGACACGAGGGTACCAACCTCGCAGGGACAGGAGTTCTACAACGGGCTGCGGTTCCTTGGCAAAAAAACGTTGATGGTGACCTATCCCCGCGAGCCGCATATTTTTACCGAGCGCGAACATCAGATCGATTCGCTTTCCAGAATCCTGGCCTGGTACGATTCGTACACAAAGTAAAGAGGGGAATGTTGAGACTGTTTTGTATGGCGTTGTGAATTTGATGTCCAACGTAAGCTTGCCCATACCCCAGAGGATGATGCTTGCGGCCGTGCTGGCCGCGTACCCTGGCGGCGAACTCTTGTCCGCTACGAATGGGGGACTCTGCCGGGAGACAGCAGGGTGGCCCTGCAGATTCGCTTTCGATTAACTCCGAAAAGCGGAGATGTGGTCGCAGAGCAGTTTGCCGGCACGCTGCGCTTCGCCTTTTTCCAGCGCATCGATAATCCGCCAATGCGCCTCCTGGACAGCGACAAGGTCATACTTGTCTTTGGAAAGACGAAGCTGGATGCGCACTTCGAAGGCGAGCGAGTCCCACGACCTGAGCAGAATCCGGTTCGCAGCGCCCGCCACGATGAGGCGATGAAAGCTCATGTCGTGGAGCGTGTAGGCCTTGAGATCCTTACTGCGCGCTGCTTTCAAAGTGGCCGCCGCCTCATCGCGAAGGTTCGCA
>DATJSB010000155.1:0-4225 GCA_035504315.1 Occallatibacter sp. | reverse complement strand
GCTGCTCAGCACCACCACTGGCTTCTTGCGGTACTGCCAGTCCCCGAAGGTCTTCACGACCTCGAACAATTTGCGCCCGATAACAACCACGTCCACGCTGGCATAGAACTCCTCGAAGCCGTGCGGCTCCTGCCCGCCGGCGTCCAGGAAATCGAACGTGTGGTTCGGCCGGGCCAGAAACCCATCCACGCTCACCCCGCAAAATACTGACAGCTTCATGCCACGCCTCCTCGCTTGAATTACGTATTGCGTTTTAAGAAATGCCGTAGGGAGACATCCATGCAGTAAAGTCGGCACGACCCCAGGGAGCCCTGACTTCGCGCAGCCACGAGCGACCTCACTCTACCTCCTGAAACGCCGTAAGTCTAACGATTCCTGGGTGCCGCGGACAAGAAAGAGTGCTGCGAGAAAACGCGATTGCGATTGTTGCCCGGGGGGTGGTGAGGGGGGCAGGCGTGTGAGTTGTGGATCTTGATTCGTTACGGGAGTGGAAGCCGCCCGGCGAAAGCTGAATTTCTGAAAAGCAGATTCCTCGGCTGCGATTACCCGGTTCGCTTCGCGAGCTAAACCTCAGTCCGCTCCGTCCAGAACGACACAAATACGGCTTCGCTAGTTGCGAATCGGCGCCTAATTTTGCTTAGACGCTTACACAAGCGCAAGGTTAGCGGCGCGCAAATGCGCGATTGCTGAACCGCCGCACGGACAACTTACGCGAGCGTCTGTGCATCGCTTATTAATGGGGATGGTCCACGTTTCGTCACGGGTGAGACCCCACAAGAACAAATCAAGATTGCGCGCGAACGTGCGAACTGCGTCGCTTGGTTCTCTCCGTTCTCTTGTCCCGGTCAACCCGCCTGATATTTGAAGCCCGCACGCGGTCATCCCGTAAAGGAGATTAGTTGCGATGCGAATGATGTTCTTTAAGGTGTCCTTCGTCGCCTTGTGCGCCTCGGCTCTACTGTGGCTCGACCCAGCCATTGCCCAATCTCAAGACTCCGCAAAACTCAAGGTTCACGAGCAGCCAAAGCAAGCCTACTTGTTTGTCGATGGAAAGGCCATTCGCGCTGGAAGCCATGCTATCCACTTGTCTCCCGGCGATCACACAATAAGCGTGCGCAATTATGGCTACACCCCCGACACGCAAAAAGTACAGTTAACCAAGGGGAACGAGACCAAGCTGAATGTGGATCTGCATCCTTACGGCGGTAAGGTCAGCGGCCCATTCGCCGACATTGAGTTCAAGGGAGATTCTCAGGCCGCGGTCCTGTTGAATGGCGCAACCCCGGCATACTTTGTTGGCCGCGCCGGCGAATTTGACTGGGACTGGCTCTGGCACCGCCGGCTGCTCGTGCAGCCGGGAAGTTACCACGTCACTGTGATGCGCGAGGGTAACACCATTTGGACCGGCAATGTTACGGCGAGCGCCGGAAAAAAAGTGATCATCCATCTCAACGACAACGGCAGAGAGGTCGACAAGAACTTTGCCGCGGGAGAAAAGCTGGGACCGCAGCCGCGATTCCACGCCGGAATCCTGAGCCGGATAGTACCGGTTGCCCCGGTAACGGCGGAGCTTGCCGCCAATTCGGATAACGTCGGCTGCGGTGCAGACGACACGTTGAAGTGGAACTCGACCGATGCCGTGAACACTTCCATCACCGGACTTGGTTCCGTCCCCAACGACGGCGATCGCGTGGTGAAACCAACACAGGACATGAGCTATGTCTTAAAAGCGATCGGTCCCGGCGGCGAGGTGACCAAGACGGTAACAGTCGACGTCAACAAAGAACCCACGGCAACACTGGCGCTAAGCGAGCCGGTGATTCATTATCACAAGATCGGTGACAAAGTTGTGCAGCAGGAGTCGGCCACCTTGCGCTGGTCGGCTTCAAATGCCGCTTCGACGACCATCAGCCCGTTCGGAAAAGAAGCGCTCGACGGAAGCCAGACCATTACGGCTGATCCAAAGCAGCAGCAGGTAGGCTCGGTCGATCAGGATCTCACTTACACGCTTACCGCTTCGAATCCCTGCGGCGGCGCGGTCACCAAAACAGCCACGTTGCAGGTTGAGGGTTCAATCGACCCGCCTCCGAGCACAACTTTGGCCAGCCTCTTCTATCCCACGGCCTATCCCACCAGGCGCCATCCGAAAATTGGCCTCGTGCCCAGTGAGAAAGCGGCTCTTGACCGCCTGGCCTCGCAGTTCAAAAACTTTGGAGACTACGAGCAAAACGCCAACCTGATGATCGTTGGATACGCCGACATCCGCGGCGGCGAGAAGTATAACCAGGCACTGAGCGAGCGCCGTGCCGAACTCGCGAAGGCATATCTTGTCTCCAAGGGCGTTCCCGCATCGGATCTCGAAGTGCAGAGCAAAGGAAAAGACGATCAGCTCAGCATGAAGAAGGTTGAGTCTCTCCAGTCTGAGGATTCCCAGAAGCCCGAGAAGTGGATGACGCGGAATCAGAAAGCGACCTGGCTTGCGTACAATCGCCGCGTCGACGTCGTCCTCGAACCGACGGGGCAGAAATCCACTGAAACCTATCCCAACGACGTAGCCTCGGCGCGCCTGTTGTGGCAAAGGCCGATGCCGAGCCTCAGAACGTTGACCAAGCTGACTGGGTCCTCCGCTGGCCGCGAGCAGGCAAGCTTGACCAAACCCGGCGCTTGAGCCTCGAAGTTTTCCGAACCAGGAAGCGCGCGGATTCGGCAGAATCTGCGCGCCGGGCGTTCCGCGCCGCAGAATCAAGTTTGGGGCACACCTGTCGTGGTGAGTTTGCGTCTCCGAGATATGGGGCACCCGCCTTCTTTGGATCAAATGTGATCGGTTGGGTGCGTTAAATGCAACCGCAGTCGTTAAATGCAACCGCAGTCATTCGACGTCGACCAGGATGACGCAAAGCTGGTTGACGCTCAGGCGGGCACGGCGGGCACGACACCTTTGGCCAGCATCTGCTTAATCCCTCGAAGCGCCTGCCGCGTGCGTTCCTCGTTCTCAATCAGCGCAAAACGCACGTGGTTATCGCCGTAGTCGCCGAAGCCGATGCCGGGGCTGACAGCGACCTTGGCCTCGGTCAGCAGCAGCTTGGAAAACTCAAGCGACTTGAGCTCGCGGTAGGCTTCAGGAATCTGCGCCCACACGAACATGGTCGCCTTGGGGAGGGCCACCTGCCATCCGGCCTTGTTGAGTCCCTCCACCAGCACATCGCGGCGGCGGCGGTAGTTGTCGCATATCTGCGCAACGCACTCCTGCGGCCCCTCCAGCGCATGAATCGCCGCTACTTGGATGGGCGTGAAGGTGCCGTAGTCGAAGTAGCTCTTGAGCCGAGCCAGCGCCGAGACCAGCACCGGGTTGCCCACCATGAATCCCACCCGCCAGCCCGGCATGTTGTAGCTCTTCGAAAGCGTGAAAAACTCGACGGCTACGTCTTTGGCGCCGGGCACCTCCAGCACGCTGGGCGGCCTGTAACCGTCGAAGGCAATATCGGCGTAGGCCAGATCCTGGATTAGATAGAAGCCGTATTGGCGAGCCAGCTCAACCAGCCGCGCCAGGAAGGGCAGATCGACCGTCTCCGTGGTCGGATTCGAGGGGAAGTTGACGATCAGCGCCTTGGGGCGCGGGGTCATGCGCGGGATGAGGTCCTCAAGCTGGGCGAGAAAATTTTCATGGTTGTGGATTGGAACCGAAACCACGTGCGCTCCCGCGATGACCGGTCCGTAAATGTGGATGGGGTAGCTGGGATTGGGCACCAGCACCGTGTCGCGTGAGTCGAGGATGGCGAGACAGAGGTGCGCGATGCCTTCTTTGGAGCCGATCGTAACAATGGCCTCGGTGTCGGGGTCGAGATCGACGTTATACCGGCTTTTGTACCATCCGCAGATCGCCTTGCGCAGGCGCGGCAGTCCGCGCGATACCGAGTAGCGGTGCGTAGGCGGCTTCATTGCCGCTTCAACCAGCTTCTCGACGATGTGTTTGGGCGTGGCGCCGTCAGGGTTGCCCATGCCGAAATCGATAATGTCTTCGCCGCGACGGCGGGCCGCGGTCTTCATCTCGCCGGTGATGTTGAAGACATAGGCCGGCAGACGCTGAATGCGCGAAAACTCTTCCATGGTGACTCCAGTGTAAGGCAGTTGTCAGTTGTCAGTTGTCAGTGAATGAGTGAAGAAGTGAATCGGGTGAACAGTTGAACAGTTGCGGCGGCACTGCTGGACGTTGGGCCGGACCCAT
>DATJSB010000154.1:0-8703 GCA_035504315.1 Occallatibacter sp. | reverse complement strand
ACGTAAGCCCGCGCGCCGTCGGGCTGAACCAGAACTCCGCCCGACCCATGCCCGATGGCGATGCGCTGAATGACCTTCTTTTGAGCCACGTCGATTACCACCAGATCGGGACCGGCAGAGATGAGAGCGAGTTTGCCGTCGGGCGTGAACTTGAGCCGGTTGGCGCGCTGTGCTTTGGCGTCAATTGTGGCGACCACCTTCTTCTTGTTCACATCGATGATGTAGACCTTGCCGTCCACCGGACTCACCGTCCAGGCCTGCTTCAGGTCGGGCGTCACATCGAGTCCCTCGTTGCGCTCGCCGGCTGGAATATTGGTCAGCCGCCAGTCGTGGCCGGGAGGAAGAATCTCTCCCGGAGGCATGCCTGGCGGAGGACCTGGTGGTGGGCCGGCGGGCATGCCGGGCGGGGGGGTGCCGGGATGCGTGTCGAATTCGTCGAGGATTGTAACGGTTCCCGAGTTCACGTTGGTTGTAACGATGCGGCGCGCGCCCGGGAAAACATAAATCATGTGGGTGCGGTTTTGCCCGATGCCCATGATCCAGTCGATTGTGCCGGAATTGGGATCGTAACTGCCGATAGCCCTCGCAGCCTCAGCCGTGAACCAGACCTTGCCATTCTGGAACATGAGCCCATGGGGGCCGCGTAGTGCGCCCAGGTCGATAGGCGCGAGCTGAGCTAGGGCAATCAAATCGACAGGCGTGATGGTGTGGTAGGCGCCAAAGCCGTAGTTCGACACGTACGCGGTCTTGCCATCGGCCGAAGCAACAACTTCATGCGGATCGTTGCCCACCGGAACACGGCCAACCACCTGCAACGTAGATGGATCGACGATGGCCATCGCTCGATCGGTCTTGGAAAGGATGAGCAGAGCCGGCGAAGGCGTGTTTTGCGCGGCGCTTGAAAGAATCGCGAACGGCGCTGCGGCGAGCAGCACAAAACGGGGAAGCAACTTCATCACGCGACCTCCGTGACTGACGATTGATTTATACAAACATTCCCGAGTCGCCCTGAGAGCCTTTAACGGGAGGCCTCGGCTGGGGCGCCTGGGGCGCGCGCAGCGATTCAACCACGGCCCTGAGCCAGGCCAGGACGCCGGTCAACTGGCGTAGTGGCTTGGTCACGGTATCGTTCACAATCGCTCCGGCGCGCTCGGCCTTGTCGAGCATCGACGTCATCATGAAGTCGATGCGGCCGGCCTGATGCCGCGCTCGCTCGCTGATTTCGGTCACCGTGGATTGGACGCTTGCAGTCTGCTGGCGAAGCGCGTGAGTGATAGCGGCCAGATCGTCGGTCGCGGCTTCAATCTTGGGTTCCACGCGAGTAAGGAACTCACGCGTTTGGCTAAGGAGCGGCGTCACTGAATCGCGAATCTCATTGATGTCTCCGCGAACTGCGACGGCTGCCTTGCGAACAAAAACGAGCAGGACGAAGAGCAGGATGATCTGCAGGAGCAGCGTTCCGCCAACCACGGCAGCAACTACGATTTGAAGGTTTTCAGGATCGAAATGCATTTCAGTGATCTCGCACGAAAGGCCCGGGGAAGGTTGGCCGTTTTGTAGGTCGACGCTATTCCGCTGACCGAAGGAAGCATAGTGCCGCGGGCCATGCGGCGGCAAGCGGCAAAGGCTTGAAAATCATAAAGGTGCGCGAAGCAGGAAGCACCCCCCTCGAGCGCCCGCACCCGGCAGTTTTGAAGACCTGCGAATCCTCCGGCTGATGCTCTATTCCATAAGCCGCCGGCCGAAACCCCTGTCATGCCAGACACTGCTTCAAAACACGGCCAAATGCCTGGCCCCGGCCCCGGGAGCAAATGCAGGGAGAGCGAACTCGGGCGGTTTAGTATTCGGTGTTCTCGCCCTCAGTGGTGGTAGTGGCAGAGCGATACGCCTGGCGGCCGGCATCGACTGCCGCAGACACGCGGCCGGTCTGTTCGGCGACCAGATTCTTGCCGCGCTCCACAAACTCCTCCCACTGGGCGCGCCCGCGATCGACCACCTCGCGGCCGCGATCCACATACTCGCCTACTTGCTCCTTGCCTTTGTCCACAAGCGCGCTGACTTGTTCCTTACCCTTGTCGACGAGCTCTCCTACGCTCTCGGCGGCCTGCCGGGACTTGTTACGGAGATACTCCGTGCCCTCGCGCGCGCCTTTGGCGATATCCTCGCGGGTTTCCTTGCCGCTTTTGGGAGCATAAAGAACACCTACGAGTGCGCCAATACCCAATCCTGCCAGGAACCAAGCCAGTCCGTATGATTTGCTGTCTTCTGCCATGGTCATCAGCCCCTTTCCATTAACTCCGAAACATGCCGAAGGGAATCAAATCCACTCCAGTGTATCGCAAATGCTTATGGGGCGTTGTGATGCGCAGGACGCGATCTTGGCCGGCCGGGGATCTTAACTGCATTTCGATGGAGTAAACGCCGCCGCACGCGAGGTCTTCTGCAAGCGGGTGCAGAAGCCATATTTTCAAGCCGTTAATCAAGTTGGGGAGTGCAGATCCCTGCCAGAACCTCAGCAAAATGCACCGCCTTGCGGCCCGATAGCTGGCTGATCTGCTCGCGGCAACTGAAGCCATCGGCCACAATGATGGTCTGCAGGCCGGAGGCTTCAACGGCAGGTAACAGGCCCTGGCTGGCGATGGTCTTCGACACCTCGATCTTGCCGGCTTCAAAGCCAAAAGGGCCTGCCATGCCGCAGCAGCCGGCTTCGATGAGACGAACATCGGCGCCGGTCTTGCCCAGTAGAGCGATCTCGTTTGCCGGCCCTCCGAAAACCGCCTTGTGATGGCAGTGACCGTGAACCAGGATCTCGGATCCGGCGAGATTGCCCGCGCCCAGGTCGGGAGCGTGGGTGGCGAGAAAGTCGGCCAGCAGCCACACATTCTCGCTCAGGCGCCTGGCGCGCACGTCGTTGGGGAAGAGGTCGAGCAGCTCGTCTTTGAAAACGCTGGCGCAGCTTGGCTCGAGATAGATGAAGGGGATGCCGGCGTCGATTGCAGGCGCAACGCGAGTGAGAACGCTGGCGAGATAGGAGCGTGCTGAATCGAGCAGGCCGAAGTCATAGAGTGGGCGGCCGCAGCAAATGTGGCCTGCAGGCGTCTGCACGCTGAATCCGGCAGCAGCGAGGACGGTGTCGGCGGCGGCCAGCGTTGCGGGATGGTAATAGTTGTTCCAGGTGTCGGGCCACAAGAGGACCGGCCGTCCAGGCGACTTCGATTCGCGCCTTGACACTTGAGCCGGCCGCCTTGATCGCTGGAAGCTCTTCGGCGCCAGTCGCGGCAATTGGCGCTCGGCGGCCACGCCGGCGATGCGTTTAACCATGGGGCTGGTGAGCGAGCCGGTGAGGATGGCGTTGGTCAGCGCGGGCGCAAGCGAGCCGTAGCGCGCGAGCTGGTCGGCGAAACCGAAGATGTAATGGTGCAGCGGATGCAAGCGGCCCTTGTAACGCTGGGCCAGAAACTCTGATTTGTAGGCCGCCATGTCCACCTGGACTGGGCACTCCGATTTGCATGCCTTGCAGCTCAGGCACAGGTCGAGGGCATCGTTGACGGAGTCACTCTTGAAGCCTTCTGTTTGTAACGACCCGGCCAGCATCTCCCACAGCAGGTGGGCGCGGCCGCGGGTGGAGTGCTGCTCCTCGCCGGTGGCGCGGTAACTGGGGCACATCACGCCCCCCACTGTGTTGCGGCAGGCGCCAACGCCCACGCAGCGTTCGGTAGCGCGGGCGAGCGAGCCGGAGTCTTTTTTGAATGCGAAGTTGGGCTCCCAGGTCCCGGAAGCGGGACCAGGGGCACCCGCATCGATGGCGTGTGGAGCGTGGCGCAGGTTCTCCGCGGGGTCGTAGACGCGCACGGCATCGGAAAGCTTGCCCGGATTCATGCGATTGTCGGGATCCCACAGCCTTTTGAACCCGCGGAAGGCCTCGATGAGTTCGTTGCCGAACATGCGGGGCAGCAGGGCTGCGCGAGCCTGGCCGTCGCCGTGCTCGCCGCTGAGCGAGCCGCCGAAACCGATAACGATGTCGGCAGCACGCTCAATGAACTCGCGGAATTTTTCTATGCCCTTCTGCGTAGAGAAGTCGAAGTTGATGCGCATGTGCACGCAGCCCTGGCCGTAGTGGCCGTAGAGCGGACTGCGGTAGCCGTACTCCGCCATCAATTTGGTAATAGCTCGCAGGTAGCCGCCCAGCCGGTCCGGCGGAACAGCCGCGTCTTCCCAACCCTCCCAGCGATCGGGCTCGCCGGGCACGAAGACCATGGCGCCGAGGGCCGATTCACGAACGTGCCAGACCGATTTTGCTTCATCGGGCGTGCAGATGTGTGCGACCGGCGGATGCGGCCACGATTGCGATGCTCGTGCCACTGCTTCGGCTTTGGCCTGAACTTCTTCTGGCGACCAGGCGCCCATTTCGACCAGCAGAAAACCGCTGCCCTTAGGCAAGCGGTCAAGATCCCTGAGAGCGAGGCCCTTGCGCCGCATGAACTCGACCAGCAGATGATCGAAGCCCTCGAGGCCGATGGGCTTGTGCTCGAGCGCGAGCGGCACAGCATCGGCAGCCACGAACGCATCGTCGAACCCCAGCACGGTGAGCACGCGGAAAGGAGGGCTGGCGGTGAGGTTGAGCGTGGCCGAGACGATATTCGCACAGGTACCCTCAGACCCCACCAGCGCGCGCGCCACGTGAAAGTTGTTCTCGGGCAGAAGCTGGTCGAGATTGTAACCGGACACGCGGCGGGGAATGTCGGGGAATTTCGAGCGGATGAGCGAGGCGTAACGGTCCCGGATCTGCGCCAGGCCGGAATAAATTTCGCCGGCGCGCCCTCCGTTTCGAATGATCGTGTCGAGCTGCTCGGGCGTTGTTGTGCCGACGGTAAGGCGCGTGCCGTCGTACAGCACCACGTCGAGCGATTCAACATTGTCGGCCACCTTGCCGCCCAGCAGGCCGTGCACGCCGCAACTGTTGTTGCCGATCATGCCGCCCAGGGTGCAGCGCGAGTGGGTGGCGGGATCGGGTGCGTAGGTGAGGTGGTGCTGCTCAGCCGCGTCGCGCAGCCGGTCGAGAACAATTCCGGGCTCGACGCGGGCGAGGCGCTTTGCCGGATCCAGCTCCTTTAGCGAGTTCATGAAGCGCGAATAATCGAATACCACGGCCACGTTCACGCACTGGCCGGATAAGCTGGTGCCGGCACCGCGTGGCAGAACTGCCGCGCCCACCTGGCGGCAGGCGGCCAGCGCGGCCTCAACGTCGGCGGCATCGCGCGGATAAACCACGCCGATGGGGAGCTGGCGGTAGTTCGACGCGTCGGCGGCGTAGAGCGCCCGCGAGCCCGCATCGAACCGGACGAGCTCAGAAGGATTCGGGCCGCGCAGAGACTGCTTAAGCAGCGATTCGAGCTCGCGATGGGCGGAGAAACGCTCGTGATCGAGCGAGGGCTGGAGAATTGAAAAAGAAGAATTACTCACCAGGGAATGGTAGCGCGAATGGGGCGCAACATTCAGGAGGCTTGCGTTCCGCCCAGCAGCCTATTGACCACATCCGCAGCAGTGTATGACGTTGCACCCGCAGCCAGGAACTGCCCCACAGTGTTCAAATCGTCGCCCACCGTCACCAGCGCAGGCTCTGTCGCATCGCCTCTCCGGACTTGCCCTTTGCCCACGTTGGCCATCAGCGCATTGCACAGGCATTTGCGGCCCACTGTTTCCTCCGTCGCTCCGCCCTTGGCCACGTAGTTGCTTAACGGCTCCGCCGAGCAGCGATAACCTTCCTTGCCTTCGGGCGTCACGTACACCTCGCGCAGAAAGCCCAGATCGCACAGGCGCGGACGGCCCTCGTACACGCCTGCCTCCGACGACGTGCCCTCCAACTGCGCAACCTTGAAGGGAAAACCGGTGGGCGACGCCAGCGGATCGGTGAACACTTCGGCGTTCCTCGCGGCGGCCCGCGCCAGAAGCTCTTGCTTCAAATCTTCGCGAAGGCCCGACTCCTCGCTGAATGCGAACGCCGTGCCCACCTGTACTCCGGCCGCGCCTTCTGCGAGCGCCTCGCGCAGTTTTTCCGGGCTGCCATACCCGCCCGCAAGCCAGAACGGAGTTCCCAGAGCGCGCAAGGCGGCCAGATCCACGCGATCCCGCTCGCCGTACACGGGCTCACCTGCCTCAGACAGTTGCAACTTTCCCCGCGGAGGCGCGTTGTGTCCGCCGGCCGTGGGACTCTCGATCACAAATCCATTCACGGTGCCTGAAGCGCGCCGCAGCATTGTCGTGGCCAGCGTATTTGACGACACAATCGCCAGGAATTCGGGACGCGTCAATTGTGGAAGCGGGCCCTCGGCATAATCCGCGGGATCGAAGCGCATTTTCGTGTCAAAGTCGGTCGCCGCTCCGGTTACTGAAAGCTTGTATTCTGCCGGACGCTGTGCCGCATAAGCGTCGAGCACGCCGGGAATCTGCAACGGTATGCCCGCCCCCATCAGCACGCACCCTACGCCCGCCAGCATCGCCCCATAGATGGATGCCAGGTGCGGAATCTGCACCTTCTCGAGGTAATTGATCCCCACCGGATTCGAGTGCCCTTCGCGCGCCAGAAACACCTCAACGAAGTTGGCCACGATGCACAGCTCCGACAGCTTGCGCGATTCGTTCCGCTGGTGCATAGCCGTCAGCCGAAAAGGTGTGTCCGACGATCTCCCGCCGGAGACGAAGTACTCATCCCATACCCGGCGCGCCATCGCCCGAAACGGAAAAGCCTCGAGCCCGCGGCGCATGGCCCCGTCCTTGTCCCCATCATTAAGGTGGCGCACAAACAGAGCATCGAGTGCCGTGCCCGACACCACGCCGAGTTGACCGAGCCGCGAAACGGCCTGCGCCAGGCGCCAGTTCGACACGCCTACGCCCATTCCGCCTTGAATGATGGGTGGAAGTTGAAACATTTTAAAATTGTTCCACACTTTTGCCGCTATGCGCAGTGAGAAATGACCACGGCTTCGGCGCCAGGGCCAGGTGACCCGCGGGTTGCACTACCGCCCCGGCCACTCCTCCACCACCAGCCCCAGGTTGTTCAGATCCCGGAGGGCGGCTTCGAGGTTGCGGCGAACCTGTGCGCGTTCTTTGGGGGGAGCTTCAGGCGATTCGGCAATGGCGATCACCCGGCCATAGTGCCACGCACCTGCGGGGATAGCCACGATGGCCTTGTCCAGGTCGGCAGGGCGCAACTGCAGTTCCTGGCGGCGCGCGCTCACCGGCCGCAGCAGCGTGCCCTGGCCTACGGTGCTGGTGTTGGCATCGGGCAGCAGAATGCGCAGCGTGATGCTCTGGGGTCCGACCACGAGGAAGGGATTGGCCCACTGCGACGGGTCGTGGATATCGATGTAGAGACTCTTGGTGGGCAACGGAATCTGGTCGAGCTGCGCGCGGTCCAGGTCGAGCTGGCTTTCCTTTGCCTGGACCTGTTGCTCGGCCTTCACCGCGTTCTGGGCCACTCCCTCAACAGCCCGCTCCTCTTTGCGGCAAGCCACCACGGAGATGGCAAAAAGCACCGAAATTGCAGCAATGCCCTTGATCTTTGAGTGGAAACTCACGCTTCAAGAATATCAGGGTGTGGGTGATGGGGGGCGGTGAGTCAGTAGCGCTCAGCTGTCGGTTGTCAGTTTCCCATCCTGTTTGCAGGTTGCCGCGGCGACCTGCAGATACGATGGGCACGGATGCGATTATTGGGGCAGCAGCGCGTGCGCGATGGAGTCGAGAACTCCGTTGAGAAAGTTGATGGATTCGGGAGCCGAGTAGCGGCGCGCGACCTCCAGCGCTTCGTTGATGACGATGGGGAACGGCGTCCCTTTGAAGCCGAGCATCTCGGCTACGGCCATGCGCAACAGGTTGCGGTCAACTGCCGGCATGCGCTCCAGGCGCCAGTGCAGCGAGTGGCTGACGATGAGCTCGTCGATCTTGGCCTGCTGCTCGACGGCCACGCGGAAAAGATCCTCGGCAAATCCGCGCACCTCGGGCTTGACCTCGTCGGCGGCGTGCCAAAAGGTCGCGCGAACCTCATCCGGCGTCTGCTTTCCCTGGTCGGCCTGGAAGAGCATCTGCATGGCTAATTCGCGGGATTTGCGCCGGGTCCCTTGAGTCAAGCGGGGCCGCCTTGTGAGAGTTTTTGTTTCAGGCTGACCATTTCAATGGCCGCCGCTGCCGCCTCGAAGCCTTTGTTTCCGGCTTTGATGCCGGCGCGGTTGAGGGCCTGCTCGAGATTCTCGCAGGTGAGAACTCCAAAGCTGTGCGGAATGCCCGTCTCCTGTTGCGACTGGCCGATGCCCCGCGCCACTTCGTTGTAGATGGCCTCGTAGTGGGCGGTTTCTCCGCGCAGCAGGCAGCCGAGAGTAATGATCGCGTCGATCCTCGCGGCATTGCGCTTGCCCGCATTTGCAATCTCGCGTGCGGCTCCGGGAATCTCCCACGCGCCGGGCACGCGCACGATTTGAATGTCGGCACGCGCGGCGCCGCTGCGCAGCAAGCAATCGAGCGACCCATCCAGCAAGCGGTCGGTGATAACCGCGTTCCAGCGCGCCACTACGATGGCGAAGCGCATTCCCGCGGCCGACAGGTCTCCCTCCAGCGCGACGGGCTTGCCTTTGGCGGGGTCGGTCCACGCCCAGAAGCTGAACTTGCAGCCTGCCTCGGGCTCGACGGTGAAGAGCCGCGATTTCCAGT
>DATJSB010000153.1:0-10166 GCA_035504315.1 Occallatibacter sp. | reverse complement strand
GGCCGGAGAAGTTGCTGCCGGAAACTGGGACGCGCGTGTTCCCGAGCGCGGCCGCGACGAGGTGAGCGTGCTGGCAAAGAGCTTCAATCACATGACCGAACAGCTTTTGAGCCAGCGCGAACGGCTCATCCAGAGCGAGCGCGTAGCAGCCTGGCGCGAACTGGCGCGGCGCCTGGCGCACGAGCTCAAAAATCCGCTCTTTCCGCTGCAGCTAACGGTCGAAAATCTCATTCGCGCGCGCCAGTTGCCCGAAGCCGAGTTTGATGAGATCTTCAAAGAGAGCACAACCACGCTCAGCGCCGAAATCACCAATCTGAAAACCATCATCGGCCGCTTCAGCGAATTCAGCAAGATGCCCAAGCCTGAGCTCGAGCGCATCGATGCCTCTGACGTTGTGTGGCGCGTCGCGCTGCTTCATTTCCCATGGATTGTAAGGGGAGTCAATATCGAGGGAGCAGACTACGGAGGTCCGGAAAAGATCGGTTGCTCTGTGCATATCAGTCTAAAGCCCATGACGCTCGACGCCGATCCAGAACTGCTGCACCGCGCGCTCTCGAATCTGGTGCTCAATGCCATGGATGCCATGCCGGACGGCGGCGTGGTCACGCTCTCTGCCGAACCAAAGGGTGAATCGGTGGAACTCCGCGTATCTGACACAGGCACCGGTCTCACCCCCGAGGAATGCGAGCGCCTGTTCACTCCCTACTACACCACCAAGCAGCATGGCACGGGCCTGGGCTTGGCCATAGTGCAATCGGTCATAGCCGATCACCACGGGGCAATTACTGTCGAAAGCCGATCCTGTTCCACTGAAGGGCAAACGGGCGGCGGCACAACGTTTATCATTACGCTGCCGGTCGCAGCCGTATCTTAAGTGACTCAAGCATTCCTCAGGGGCTGAAGCCCCTCGAGTTTTGGGGCCCTTTTCGGCACGACTAAAGTCATGCTCTTTCACAAAACCACTGACGAGACCAATTCTGAACTCTCATCGTTGTATCACTGCTTCACTGTTTTTCTGATCCTTGTTCCCTGATCCCTGGTTTTTTATGACCGCGAAAGCCAACATTCTCATCGTCGACGACGAAGCCAACACACTGGCCTCGATCTCGCGTGCCTTTCGCCTGGCCGGGCACGAAGCCACCGTTTGCGACGACGCCGGGCGCGCCCTCGAACTGGCTCGTTCGCAGCCCTTCGACCTCATCCTCAGCGACGTGGTAATGCCGCGCCGGGACGGCCTCGCGCTGCTCGAGGACCTGAAGACCGCCGGCGTAACAGCGCCGGTTGTGATGATGAGCGGACAGGCGCACATCGAGATGGCCGTGAGGGCCACGCGCCTCGGCGCCCTCGACTTCCTTGAGAAACCGCTGACCACCGAAAAACTTCTCGTCACGCTCGAAAACGCGCTCAAGCTCACGCGCCTCGAAATCGAAAACCGCGACCTGCGCGCGCGCGTGGGCAAGCACGCTCTGGTATTTGAAGGAGAAACCATGCGCCGCGTGATGGCGCAGATCGAGCGCGTGGCAGCCAGCGAATCACGAGTCTGTATCTATGGCGAAACCGGAACCGGCAAGGAGCTCGTGGCTCGCACGCTGCATGAAAAAAGCCATCGCTGTGCCGGCCCATTTGTCACTCTCAACTGCGCCGCCGTGCCCGCCGAGCTCATCGAGAGCGAGCTCTTCGGCCATGAGAAAGGCTCGTTCACGGGCGCGACCCAGCGGCATACTGGCAAGTTCGAGCAGGCGCATCGCGGCACGCTGTTTCTCGACGAAATCGGCGACATGCCCGCCGCCATGCAGGCCAAGCTGCTGCGCGTGCTTGAAGAAGGCGAGGTCGAGCGCATCGGCGCGGGCAAACCCACCTCCGTCGACGTTCGCGTCTTGGTCGCCACGCACCGCAACCTCGAGCAGCTTGTCGAGTCGGGCGCCTTCCGCCGCGATCTTTACCATCGCGTCGTCGTTTTTCCGGTGGAATTGCCGCCCCTGCGCCGCCGCACTGAAGATCTGCCCGCTCTCGTAGAGCACTTCGTTCGCCAGGTGAGCGCGCAAAACGGCTGGAAGCCCATCTCCTTTGCGCCCGCTGCCATCGACGCGCTCAAGGAATACGCGTGGCCCGGCAACATTCGCGAGCTGCGCAACGTCGTCGAGCGGCTGCTGCTTCTCGCCGGCGAAGAAGTGAGTGCCGGCGACGTGCACCTGGCTCTGCCGTCTGCCCGCTCCGTCACAAACCTCAGTCCAAAAAGTGAAAGCGCAGAGCGCCTGGAAGGCGAAGGCCTTGCCCAACGCGTGGTTGCCTTCGAGCGCGCCCAGGTGCTGGCCGAGCTCGACCGTCACGGCCGCAACGTGACCCAGACGGCCAAAGCCCTCGGACTCGAGCGCAGCCATCTCTACAAAAAGTGCCAGCAGCTCGGCATCGACCTGCAAAACCTGCCCTAAATCGATCTACAAATGCCCCTGCGCCCGCACGAGATGCGTCAAATCCCGCTCCGCCTCACTTCCGCAGTGACTCCGCGCACTTCGCGCTGTGACTGCGATGGTGTATAAATTCGGTCAGCGGTTATCAGCTCTTTTCGCTGCGCCGGGCTCCTTTTACCAAGTCAATCAATGTTTGCAATCATTCATAATGAACGGCCCCGCCGCTCGCACAGCGAACCTCAACCTTCTGAACGCGCGAGCGTTCTGGCATAATTTGTGGGAGCGCAAATGGCTAGCAAGGCTCATTCCAGTCCCGCCCTCAGCACCAATAAGCATCTTCTGCGCTGGGTTGAAAAAATGGCCGACCTCACCCGGCCTGACTCCATCCACTGGGTCGACGGCTCAGAGCGCGAGTACGACCGGCTGTGCAACCTCCTCGAAGACCGCGGCACCTTTGTTCGACTTAATCAAAAACTGTGGCCCGGGTGCTTCTACGCGCGTTCTGACGTGCGCGACGTCGCCCGCGTCGAGGAGCGCACCTTCATCTGCTCGCTCTCGCGCGACACCGCCGGCCCCACCAACAACTGGGAAGATCCCTACCAGATGCGCCGCAAGCTCAAGGAACTCTTCCAGGATTCCATGCGCGGCCGCACCATGTACGTGCTGCCCTACTGCATGGGTCCGCTCGACTCGCCCTCGGCGCAAATCGGCGTCGAGCTTACCGACTCGCCTTATGTCGTGGTCAACATGCGCATCATGGCGCGCATTGGCAAGCCCGTATTCGAGATGATTGACCGCGACGTAAAGCGCGTGGTCCCCTGCATGCACTCCGTGGGCATGCCGCTCGCGCCCGGCCAGACTGACGTGCCCTGGCCCTGTAACGACACCAAGTACATCGTGCATTTCCCTGAGACGCGCGAGATCTGGTCTTACGGCTCGGGCTACGGCGGCAACGCGCTGCTGGGCAAAAAGTGCTTTGCGCTGCGCATCGCCTCAAACATGGCCCGCGACGAAGGCTGGATGGCCGAGCACATGCTTATCGTCGGCGTCGAGAGCCCGCAGGGCGAAAAGACTTATGTAGCCGCGGCCTTCCCTTCTGCCTGCGGCAAAACCAACTTTGCCATGATGGTGCCGCCCAAGGGGATGGAAGACTGGAAGATCTGGACCGTGGGCGACGACATCGCCTGGATCCGTCCCGACGAAACCGGCCAGCTCCGCGCCATTAACCCTGAGAGCGGCTTCTTCGGCGTTGCTCCCGGCACCAGCGCCAAAACCAATCCCAACGCCATGGTCGCGCTGGGGCGCAACACCATCTTCACCAACGTCGCGCTTACCCCCGAGGGCGGCGTGTGGTGGGAGGGCATGACCGACGAGCCCCCCGCCGAGTGCCTCGACTGGCAAGGCAAGCTGTGGACGCCCGAGATCGGCCGCGCCACCGGCGCGAAGGCCGCGCACCCCAATGGACGTTTCACCGCGCCGGCCTCGCAGTGCCCCTCCATCGATCCCGCGTGGGAGTCACCCGAGGGCGTGCCGCTCTCGGCCATCATCTTCGGTGGGCGCCGGTCAACCACCATGCCGCTCGTCTATCAGGCCTTCAACTGGTCAAGCGGCGTCTACATGGGCGCTACCATGGCCAGCGAAACCACCGCCGCCGCCGCCGGCGCCACCGGCAAGCTGCGCCGCGACCCCATGGCCATGCTGCCCTTCTGCGGCTACCACATGGGCGACTACTTCCGCCATTGGATCAAGATGCAGCGCATGCTCAAGTCAACGCCGCGCGTCTTTCACGTCAACTGGTTCCGCAAAGACGAGAACGGCAACTTCATGTGGCCCGGCTTCGGCCAGAACCTGCGCATCCTCAAGTGGATCGTCGATCGCGTCCACGGCCGCGCCCAGGGCAACGAGACGCCCATAGGCTGGACGCCCTACTACGACGACATTGACTGGACCGGCCTCGATTTCCCGCGCGAAAAGTTCGACGAGCTTCAGGTCGTCGACCGCCAGCAGTGGCGCCGCGAGGTCATCGGCCACGAGGAGCTCTTCATCGAACTCCACAACCACCTGCCGCCCGAGATGATCTACGAACGCGAACTGCTCATCTGCCGGCTGTGAGAGAAACAGCCAATAGCCAGCAGCCGATCGCCGGAAGCTAGCCCCAATGCTATTCACTTGATTGATCAGCTCGCAGTCAGAACCGAGTGGGTCCCCATCCTAAAGCGCATTTCTCAAATGCGCTCTAAATGTACTCTCGCGGTCAACCGCCAGGCTGCCGCCTTCCTCCTCTATCGCTCTTATTCAAAACGACTTAAATTGCCTCTCCTTTCTGCCGTTTAATTCCCCCGCCCGTTCTATTCTCAATGCAGATAGCGATTCTTCGGGCCGAATTTCGGCAGACCAGCAGATCCTAACCGACTGAAAACAATAGACCTGGCCGCCAAGTCTACCCTCTATCGCACTGAAAACAATAGACTTTGAGATTTTTCGCAGGGGGCGGGGGTATCGGATATGGGGGGGTGGGGATATGCCCTTCGCGCCGTTTGGGTGGAGTCGAGATGTGGCGCGGTAGTGTAGGTCCGGCCTATCTGTTTCCGGCCCTTTCGTTCTGCCGGTGCCTCATTATCTGGACCGTGTCCCGTTTCCACATCCCGCTCATCGAACCGGACGTGTGCGATTGACGCATCCGGCTCCCGGAGGAGGCATCACGATTTCGCCCACGAAAAGCTGTGCGCCCGCTCGGTAAGCCCATCTGATTTTGCGCCCTTTACGGCACGGGACCCAGAGGGTGCCCCGCCGTGCCCTTTTTAAAACCCGCTTAGTGCAACCAGCTCTAAAACTGAACGCGCATCCCGAACTGGATCTGGCGCTCGCGGAAGAAGTCATAGCCGTTGATTGTCAGCGGCTGGCCGAAGCCGGGAACGGCGCCTGTCGTGGAGCTGGTTTTGAGGCCGGTGAGAAAGTTCAGCGTGGGATAGGGGCTGCCGGAATCGATGGTATAGCCGGTGGTTTCAATTTCGGTGACGTTCTGGTGGTTGAACAGGTTGAAGCTCTCGGCCATGATCTCGAGATCGCGCATTTTTCCCAGGTCGAACCGCTTGGCTAACCGCAGATCGGCTTTCCATGTATGGGGATAACGGAAGGTGTTGCGGCCAACAGCGTGGATAAGGCCAGCACTGTCCTCCCAGTAGACGCGGTTGTCGCCGCCGGAGCCGTTGATGCCCGGTCGCAGACCGACGGTGGGGTTGCCGGGGCCGGAGGCAGGGACCACTTCGGGCAGTGAGCCGGTGACGCGCATGGTATAGGGTAGCCCGCTGCGGAACTGGCCGATACTCGAAAGTTTCCAGCCATTGCCCAGCCGGCCAGCGAAATCGCGCAGCTTCCAGGGCGCCTCATAGACCAACATGACGGCGGCGGAGTGGCGCACGTCCTGGCCGCTTGCTCCGTACTCCTGGCTGAAGTCATGTGCGAAAGTGGCCGGGTCCAGTGGGCTCGCGTTCGGGTTCCAATCCATGGCATGCGCGTAGGTGTAGTGCCCGTGCAGGCTCAAGCCCCGCCGGCCGTAGCGCGTGACTTTCACGATGGCCGCCTCATAGGTTGAATTGGCTTTACTGGTGACCTGGTCGATCTCCTGATAGTTCGGGTTGCACCATCCATACGGGCCGAGCGGATTGCTCGTTGGCGAGTCGCCAGGGCAACTCGGCGAGGGCTCAGTGTTTGAAGGCCAAAAGGGCAAAGACGCGTAGAAGGGAGCCGTGATCGTCGGGGTCTTGATGGGACCCAGGCCGAGGTTGCCACACGCACTATTGTCGGGGCCGGCAGGAGCCTCGTCACAGACGGTGTAGGTGATGGTCTGCGGATTGAGCGCAGGATCGATGTTGGCGTCGAGGAACACGGGCAGCCGGCGGCCGAGGCTGGCAATGGCCGCGCCGGTCACCTGGATTTGGCCGGGCAGCGCCTCTTCCACCGAAACCACCGCCTGGTGAACCTCAGGATTGCGGAAGTTGGAAGCGAACTCGACCGCTCCGGGCTTGACGACGCTGGAAGGATCGCCTTGCAGCACGTATGGAAATGGCGGTGCGCCGCCTGCGCAGTACTGGCAATCGTCCTGGGGCCGCATGAAAACGTCCAGATCGCCTTTGAGCGAGCCGGTTTGCGTGAGCGCCGTCTCGATGGTGGCGTTTTCGGTGCGGCCGTAGTACATGCCGTAGCCAAACCGCAGAACCGGCCAGTGCGTGTCTCTGTTGCCAATGGCAATGCTGACGCGGGGGCCCCAGTTGTTGCCGAGATCGGGCAGCTTTTGCGTGAGCGGCAATTGAGGATTGTTGAGCGCTGCCAGTGGCGGCGGCAGTTGTTCCCGCTCCCAGCGCAGGCCGAAGCTGACGACAGCTTGTTTCGCCGGTTGCCATTGCGCGGTCGCGTAGCCTGCAAGATCGCTGGTGCTCAAGTGCCAGTTGGTGGGCCCGATCATTTGCGAATAGTGGGAGTAGCATGGCTGGCTGCCCAGAGTCTTGTCGGTGGCGCCGCAGTTGTGCTGCACGGAGTAGTTGTCAGGATTCTGAAGCCCGAATTCTTGAAAGACCAGCGCGTCGGCGATAAAATCCTGCACCTTGGAGTAGGAATAGGTGCCGGTCTGGTTGCGCAGCAGGCTGGTTGCGTCGGCATTGTGATCGATTTCGAAGCCGGCTTTGAGCAGCAGGTTGTTGTGAACCCAGTCCACCATCTCCTGCGCGTGATAGAGCTTTTCGTCGGGGTAGCTGCCCCGGCCAAAACGCGAGGGGTTGCCGATGGTGAATCCGTAGCGCGAGTCGACCACGATTTGCGGAAGCTGACCCCATGCGTTCACGTTGAGCAATGATTTCTCAAATGCCGAGGGAGCACTGGGCTGGGCGGTAAGAATGTCATGGCCGGCCGAGGCTTGCGTCGTGGATAAGAGATTGGGTGTAAGGTATGCTTCCCAGCGCGCCAGAAGCCATTGCTCGTTGGCCGCGCTAGAGCCAAAGCTGTGGTTGCCATAGTTTTCTGAAACCTGGGTCAGCCCGCCGCCGGGCGCATTCCAGTTGGCGCCAATGCCTTCAAGCGTGATGCGATGCCGCTCCGCCGCCTGCCAGTCGATGCGGCCAAAGCCGACCCATTGCGCGGCGCTGCGCGGAGCGGGGCCGAGCAGGCCAGCCAGGGTCTCGAGCATCTGCGAATAGGCCGTCAGCCCCTCGACCTCCGGATTGGTGCTGCTCAAGCCGAGCTGCGCGCTCAACAACTGCAACTGAGCGTCAGAAGGCGTGGCAAAGAAGCCGGCGGTTGTTGGGGTACATCCCGAAGTGGTTCCGCATCCGCTCGGAGTCTCCATGAGATAGGGGTACTTAACCATCGACACGCCCGGATCGTTACGGTGGTAGCTGTCGAGAGCGGCGAACCAGAAGAGCTTGTCGCGGCGAATGCGGCCGCCCATGCCGAGTCCCCACACGATCTCGTGGTCGGGCGGTGTATATGACTCCGGCGGACCGGTCGGGCCATTATCGAATACGGGGGCGGTGAGCGGAGGTCCGGATGGATTGTAGTTAAGCATGGCCGGCGCAGTCTGGGTAACCCATTGTGTGAAGGGATTCTGCGCGCCCCAGGTGTTTTGGCGATCGAAGAGGAATGCCTGGCCGTGAATCTGGTTTTCTCCATGCGCAGTTTTGACTGCGATTCGCCCGCCGGTTCCCCGCGCCTCCTCGGCCTCAACGTTGCCGGCAACGGTCTGCACTTCGCGAACGCCGGCCTCGGCGACGCCGAACCCCCGTCCGCCGTTCCATGTCTGGCCCATTGAGGACTGGCCCATGGCGCCGATTTCGATGTGCTTGCCTGAATCGGGGTCGGTGGGTTTGGTATCGGCCGCTGCGCCAAAGGCGAGGCGCGTGGGGGCTCCGTCGATGGTGATCTCGGCCGGCGCCTGGTCTTCGCCGCGGTAGGCGGCCTGGGATGAGTCATCCGGCGCTGAAGCGGTGGGTGTTTCAAGCGCGAAGTTCTGCCAGTTGCGGCCGGAAGCGGGCAATGCCGCAAGTTCAGACGAGCTCACCGTGGTTGCAAGTACGGGAACCACCGGATCGATCCTGGCAATGGCCGCGGCAATCGGCATCAGTTGCAGGGGTCGGGCAGCGATCATGGGCTGAACGCCGCCTGGCGTGGGTGGGATCGTTGAAATGCTGGGAGAGGGGCCGGGCGCTGGCGTCGACGAGAGAAGCGCCGGAAGCGTGGCAGGCAAAGCTAACGGAAGGGCATCCGGCGCAATAACGGCTGCGGTTTTGACGATCGAGGGGGTTGGTTTCACGGCTGCCCGCCGTGAATTGGCGGCCTCGGCTTCGGTGACCGGGTGTGTGACCGGCAGAGGTTCGGTGGCAGTATTCCGTACCGGGATTAGCGGCATGACAGTGGACAGCGTCTCGGCGCGAGAGTCCGTTTCAATCGTCTTCGGCTGCGCAATTCCGATTTCAACTGGAACTGCTCGAGACGGCGCGGTGCCGGAGTTCACCGCCAATGCCGATGCGCTTCGCGTCTCGGGCTCAAGTTGGATTGCCGCCTGAACCCGTGCCTCGTGACCGGCAGAGACGACTACGCCTTGAAGCTGGCCCCGGCCACGCTGCACGCTTTCAGCTGCAAGAGTGTATTCGCCGGCAGGGAGCGAGGGAAAGCGGTAGCTGCCGTTGCGGGTTGTGGTGGTGTGGGTTTCCGCTCCCGTAACCACGTTGCGCAGCACAATCGCAACTCCTGCGAGGGGGGATGAATGCAGATCGGTGAGCCTGCCGGCAAGCGAGCCTTGGGGCGCGGTGGGATCAGGTGGTGTGTTTTGGGCGAAAAACAGCGGGCACGCGGCAAAAGTGAGCGTGGCGGCCAGAAGGGACGCAATCAGGCACCGCCTGAAAACTACCATTACAGAAGCCATTCACAGGCTTTAAAGCCTGTTCCCGGCAAAGCCCGGGCAATTCGATCAGCCTGCGGAGGCGCGGCGCAGCCGATCCGGCGGAAAATGGGACCCTGAACGCGCAAAGGCATCCACGTTTCGAGTCTCCGTTGAGATTGCCTGCGATTGTAAGCGTCCGGATCGGGCTCAAAAAGTAACGCACATCACATCTGCTTTGAGCAGTCTTGGCGCGCCAGATTTGAAACTGAAGAACAACCCGAAACCCTGGCACTGGCCAACAGACCCGGGCCCTCGCAATCGCCGTTGCTCTCATTCGGTAAACTGGAGAGACGGGGCTCGATAAGCCGTGCTGGGTGTGCAACTTGTTCATTGACGAAGCCAAAATCCGCGTAAAGGCCGGCGACGGCGGCAACGGCTGCATGGCCTTCCGACGCGAGAAATTTGTGCCGCGCGGGGGCCCCTCCGGCGGCGATGGCGGCCGCGGCGGCGACGTGATTATGGAAGCCAGCCAGCGCCACAACACGCTCATCCACTTCCGCTTCAACCCCGAGCACAAGGCGCAGCGCGGCGAACACGGCATGGGATCGAACTGCACCGGGCAGGACGGTCGTTCGATTGTGCTGCAGGTTCCTGTCGGCACAGCGCTTTACGACCAGGAAACCGGGGAACTGGTGCATGACTTTCAGCAACCCGACGAGCGCCTCGTCGTGGCTAAAGGCGGGCGGGGCGGGCGCGGCAACCAGCACTTTGCCACCAGCACCCACCAGGCTCCGCGCGAGCACGAACTGGGCCGGCCCGGCGAGGAGCGCAGCTACCGGCTGGAGCTCAAGCTACTGGCCGATGTGGGGCTGGTCGGTTTT
>DATJSB010000152.1:0-5394 GCA_035504315.1 Occallatibacter sp. | reverse complement strand
CTTCACGCTCTCGAAGAGCTACAACATGCCGGGCTGGCGGGTGGGATTCATGGTCGGCAACCCCGAGCTGGTTTCCGCGCTGGCGCGCCTGAAAAGCTACTTCGACTATGGCACCTTCACCCCCATCCAGGTCGCCGCCATTGTGGCGCTGGAAGGTCCGCAGGAGTGTGTGGCGGAAATCCGCGACAATTACCGGATTCGACGTGACTGCCTGGTCAGCGGTCTGAACAAGGCGGGCTGGCAAGTGGCTTCGCCGAAGGCGACCATGTTCGTGTGGGCCCCGATCCCCGAGCCCTGGCGCCATCTGGGGTCGCTGGAGTTTTCCACCCGACTGCTGCACGAGGCGAGGGTGGCCGTCAGCCCGGGCATCGGTTTCGGCGAATACGGCGACGGCCACGTGCGCTTCGCCCTCATCGAGAACGAAGAGCGAACGCGCCAGGCCCTCCGCGGCATCCGGCAGATGCTGCAGCGGGAGAGTGCGGGTGCTGTGAGCGCCCACTGAAGCCATCGCCGACGAGTGGTTTCCAGAGGGCCGCCGGTCCAGCGCCGGCTTAAAAGGCTGTGGTTTTCACGTCGAGGAGTGCCTGATCTTCGCCAGTCGCGGCTTTTGCGATCAGCTTCGTGGTGCTGAATCCCTCGACCGTCGGCACAATCTTGATCCGGCCGCCCCACGAGCGAACTTCCGCAGCCCCGACAATCGTGTCTTCGCTGTAGTCGCCTCCCTTGACAAGAACATCCGGCTTCAAATCGGTGATGAGGCGAAGGGGCGTTGGTTCATCGAACACGATGACCGCGTCCACCGCCGCCAGCGCCGCGAGAATTCGTCCCCGGTTGCGTTCATGAACGACAGGGCGTGTCGGCCCCTTCAGACCGCGGACGGAATCATCGCTGTTGATACCGACAATCAGCCTGTCGCCTGCTCGTCGAGCCTCTTCCAGAAGGCTGATGTGCCCAACATGGAGCAGATCGAAACAGCCATTTGTGAAGACGATGCTTTGCCCCGAGGATCGCCAGGCCGAAACCCTCACCTGGAGGGACTCCCGAGTGAGAACCTTCTCTTCGGTGGAGAGTTCGATTTCCGGCGTGAGACTGGTCAACAACTCGTTGCGGGTGACGGGAACGGTTCCCACCTTGCCCACGACGACTCCGGCGGCGATATTGGCGAGCTGAACCCCGGTTTCCATCTTCAGCCGGCTTGCCAGTGCCAGGGCCAGAGTGGCAATGACGGTGTCGCCCGCGCCGGAGACATCGAAGACCTGGCGGGCCACGGCGGGGGCGATCCACCGTGATTCCTCCGTCAGGACGGCAATTCCCTTTTCGCTCAGAGTTGCGGTCAGACACGCCAGTCCGAGTTGCGGGACCAGCGACTGTCCGGCGGACAGAAGCGCCTCGGGTTCTTTCATCGAGATGCCGACGACCGCAGACAGTTCCTTCAGGTTTGGGCAAATGGTCGTGGCTCCGCGGTAACGCGTAAAGTTCAGCTGCTTGGGATCGACGAGAAGCGGGATTTCCCGGCTTCTCGCCGCTGCTATGACCCGCTGGCAGATTTCCTCCGAGAGACAACCCTTGGCATAATCCGACAGCACGACGGCATCTGCTTCGGCCAGGGCCGCCTCGACCGCAGCGATCAGGGAGTCGCAGGCTTCCCGCGGATATCCGGTGGATTGTTCGGTGTCGAGTCGCAGCATTTGCTGCTTGCCGCTCAGGATCCTGAGTTTGGTCGTCGTGGGATGGCTGGAAACGCGCGTCAGATGGGGGACGACGCCAGCTGCGCGCAGGGAGTCTTCCAGTGCGTTGCCGGCGTCATCGTTGCCCGAGAATCCGAAGAGAATCGCTTTGGCGCCAAGCCCTGCGACGTTCATCGCGACATTGGCTGCTCCGCCAGGTCGCTGGCTGTGTTGGGCTACATGGACCACAGGTACCGGTGCTTCGGGAGAGATGCGCTCCACCTGGCCCCAAATATAGCGATCCAGCATTACATCCCCGACAACCAGGACGCGTTTGTTACACCAGTCGCTTTCAATGAGCTGAATAACGTCGTGCAGATTCTGAATCATCGCACCGCCGCATCGATTTCCGCATTCCTCGCGCAAATGCTCTGTTCCACCCACTCGCAGATCATATGACCGCAGAGAATGTGCGCCTCCTGAATGCGCGCTGTATCTTTGGAAACGATCCTGAGAATGACATCAGCCTGACGGGCAATGGCTCCCCCCTCTCCCCCTGTAAAGGCAACCGTCAGGGCCCCCAGGTTCCGGGCAGCTTCCATCGCCAGGCAGACATTCCGGCTGTTTCCCGATGTCGAAATTCCCACGATAACGTCGCCATTTACGCAAAGGGCTTCAACCTGGCGCTGGAAGATGTGTTCGAATCCGTAATCATTGCCGATGGAGGTGAGAATTGAAGAATCGGTCGTCAGGGCAATCGACGGAAGTCCCTTCCGTTCGCATCGAAACCTGCCTACCAATTCAGCCGCCAGGTGCTGTGAATCGGCGGCGCTGCCCCCATTTCCGCACCAAAGCACTTTGTTGCCCCGGAGGATTCTGCGGGCGACTTCTGCCGCGATTCGCTCCAGGATCGGCAGTTGAGAACGAACCGCAGCCACTACAGACAGATGATCTTCGAGGGCGCGCTCAAAGATCCCGGTATTGTCCGGTTGTTCAGGCATCTCTTTGCCATCCTCCGCGGGGCGGTCTTCTTCGTTATCATACAAGTCGTTGCACGCCCTTGATAAACAGTGATTTGGATTTCGCCGGGTGAAGACTCGCTTCGACAATATTGCCTGCGTGTTCCTCGATCGGGACGGTGTAATCAACCGCAAGCCGCCAGAGGGACAATATATCGCCGCATGGCGTGAGGTGGAGATGCTTCCAGGTGCTGAGGCGGCTATCGCAGCGATAAACCGCTCAGGACGCCGGGTGGCCGTGGTCAGCAACCAGAGGGGTGTCGCTCTGGGACTGTACACGTGTGCAGACGTTGAAGACCTTCATACGAAGCTCCAGGAACATCTTGCTCTGCACGGTGCACGGATCGACGCCTTTTATTACTGCCCTCACGACATTGGCCGGTGCGAATGCCGCAAGCCGGGAACGAGAATGTTCCTTGAGGCCTTCAGAGACTTACCGGGGGCATCGCCGGTCAACAGCCTCCTGATCGGTGACTCATTGTCGGATATTCAGGCCGCACGCGCGCTGGGGATGCGGTCGATCTTCATTCAGGGCGACCCTTCGACGCAGAAGGAAGGTGGAGACCGTGCCGCTGCTCTGGCTGACGACGTCTGTGCTTCGCTGCTCGAAGCGGTCGAACACGATCTTGTTTGATCCGCCGGGAACAGTCTCAGCGATTGGCGTAAACGTGCCCGTTAGCCCGTTGCGCCGGCGAGAACGGCAGTGTTGGCGAGATCAGCGAAGCGCCCTGAGCCACTGCCCGCTGCAGCATTGAGCACCTCCTTCGACGGGTGAATTGGCCTAGATCACCTGCACGCGGTTGTAGAGGGGCCTGTTGGAACAGGCATCCAGGCACGCAATCTGGTCGACCGATCGATTCCGGATCTCCTTCCGCTGCCGGCTGTTGGTGAAGCTCATCCCGGTCCTGAAATCGTTGAACATCGGGCGGTCCCGATAATTCAGCCGTTTCGCGATTTCCAGAAGGTTCCAGACCAAGGGACCCATCTCCGTGGTGCGTGGAGATTCGTGTACAAGCTGACCGCCGGTAGACCGCGCGCCGCCTTCTACGACATTTATGCTCTGCACCCCAGGTTGCGTCAGAACCGCTGGCCCGTTTCCGATCCCCGTCCACTTTTCCATGCTTCCATAGCCGCTGTGTACATCTCGTCCACCGTAATTGAAGCTATGCACTTCTTCCCTTGCTTGATACAGACGGTCAGATGACAATTTGCACAGTCGACGGCATGGTAGACGTTGCGATGATACCGTCCGGGCGGAAACCAGATGCCGGGGAGATTGCGGGCCGAGTAGGCAATAGCGCAGGGTACCCCGGCGATCGCCGCCAGGTATTTCGGACCACTATCAGGCCCGAGGAAAAGCTCTACATGGGCAACCACTGCTGCGGTCTCACGCGGAGTCAGGGCACCACACAGGTTCAGCGCTTTGCCCTGCCAACCCTCCCGCGCAATCTCACTTGCAGGGAAATCCTCCTTGGCGCCAACCAGAACAAGGGCATGCCGAGGCATGGCGGTGCTGAGCCGTTGAAGCAGTGACTTCCAGTTTGCGACTCCCCAGTCGTTCGCCTGCATCTTGCCGCTGATGCCGCAGGCGATCAACGGGCTTTCGCCGAGGCTCTCCAGAGACATGGTTGCGGTGTACTTCTCTGCGAGCGTCAGGCGGAGGTCCCATTCATTCAGGTCGCCGGAGTCAGCATCGCCCAAAGAGCAGAGGCAACGCACCAACCTTGCAGCCTCCTGTTCCCGCAGGCCAGCTACCGTGTCAAAGCCATTCTCCGCGAGTTCTCCGAAAGGAAGACCGACGATCCAGCGAATTCCGCAGAGCCGGAAGAACAACGCATCGCGAAGGAGTGCGTAGTAGCCCCGCGAGGGCATGAGATAAACGAGAACCTCGGGGCGCAGCCTTCGAACTTCCCGTCGAATTCGAATTAGCTCGCGCATGCTGCGCGTCCCGACTGGATAATTGATGAAACCGTCGACCAGACCGGAGCCATCGAGGACGGTAAACGCCGCGGGTGCCTTGGTGTGAACCGGTATATTGGTCAGAAGCAACCGCTGCGCGTTGGGAAAGGCTCGCTCGATGAGGTGCAGCGCCGGCAGCGCGACAACGGTGTCTCCCAGGCTGCCCAGCCGGTAGATCAGGACTCGTTCAACCTTACGAAAATCCATAGAAGGACGGGTTCGCTGCAAACCGGAGGGCGTCACTTCTGCACTCATCCTGTCAGGTCTCGCATAAGGGACGGTTCCGGGGACCCGGAGTTGCAATGATTCTTACGTTATCCAATCCTGTGCGCCGGGGTGGAGTGTTGTTCGCGTCGTCTGGCCGGCGCGCTGGTCGAGCCGCTCGCGTACCCGGTGCGTTTCAATGCAGCCGCTGTCCTACCGCCGCGTCCCGCGTGTGTGAGAGCCCGGGGCGGCCCACACTCAGATAGGTGAAGCCGCTTTCGAGCATCTTTGCCGGGTGGTACAGATTGCGGCCGTCGATCACAATTGGATAACGCAGCGTGTAGTGCAGGCGCTTAAGATCGAGTTCGGCGAACTCCTGCCACTCGTTCAGGATTAACAGCGCATCGGCATCCTGGGCTGCCGCGTATGGATCGTCTGCGTATGTCATGTTGGGCGCCGGCGGAATCACCTCTTTGGCCCGTTCGGAGGCCGCCGGGTCGTAGGCGGCGATCACCGATCCCTCGTGCAGCAGCTGACGGATCACA
>DATJSB010000151.1:0-4568 GCA_035504315.1 Occallatibacter sp. | reverse complement strand
GCTGCTGTTTGACCAGAGCAAGATGTCGAAGTCGCGCGGCAATATCGTTCGCGCGGAAACCGTTCAGACGGTGCTGGGCGCGGACGCGATGCGGTACTTCCTGCTGCGCGAGATTCCTTTTGGGCAGGACGGCAATTTTTCTTTCGATGCGCTGGTGCAGCGGTACAACGGCGACCTGGCCAATGGCTACGGGAACCTGGTGAGCCGCGTGGTGAACATGGTGCACAAATACTTTGGCGGGGTGGTGCCGGAATTTACCGACAAGCGCGTATTCCACGGCGGCGAATTATTAGAGAAGTCGGCTGAACTCAGAATTCCGATCTTTTCAGAGCGTTTCGACAGTCTTGAATTCTCGCGCGCATTGGAAGCTGTCTGGGATCTGGTTGCTCTGACGGATGGAATGATAACCGGTAACGCCCCATGGAAGCTTGCGGGCCAAGCAGACGCCGAGAGTCAAGAGGCGTTGGCGAATATCCTATACAACGCGGCCGAATCGATTCGAATCATTACTGCGCTGGTTTATCCGGTCATGCCGGATGCGGCGGCCAAAGTGTGGCGGCAGCTTGGGCAGGGCGAGATTGCCGATGCGGGAAGGCAAGCATTTTTGACGAAACTCGCGTGGGGTGGATTGAAGGCGGGCACGAAGCTGGGTGAGCCGGCGCCGCTCTTCCCTCGCGCGGAGAAGGACGCGGTTGAACGTATGGTGAATCTTGAAGAAGAGAACAACAAGAGCGCGGTTGAAGCGGCCGGCGGGCAGGGCAACGACGTAAGTACTCCCGCGCCGGCAGCCCGCGAGCCGGAGCCTGAGAAGCCTGAGATCGCGAGGCCCGAGGGCGTTCACTCGTATCTGAAGCGCCCCGAACCGCACGAAGCCGGAGCCGGTAAGGAGCTTGCTTCGACAAGCGCGCCTGTTGCGCCCGCGGCACCTGCGGCGAGCGAACAGTCTGCCCCGCCCGTCGAAGAGAAGCAGTACATCACCATCGACGACTTCGCCAAGGTGGATCTGCGCGTGGCGCAGGTGCTGGTGGCCGAGCGCATTCCCAAGGCCGACAAGCTGCTGCGGCTGGAGGTCGATCTGGGTTATGAGAAGCGGCAAATCCTGGCTGGCATTGCTCAGTACTACGAGCCGGAGAAGTTGATCGGCCGCAAGATCGTGATTGTGGCGAATCTCGCTCCGCGCAAGATGAGGGGCCTCGAGTCGAACGGAATGCTGCTGGCGGCGTCGCTGCCTCCGGATGGTGCGCCGGTGCTGGCCGGATTTCTTGAGGAAGTGCCGCTGGGGGCGAGGCTGAAGTAGGCTCCTCCTGCGGCTCATCCTCATGCTCAGAGAAACGGGTTGCGCCTTCCTATCGTTCGATACACATAAATTGTGCTATCCTTACACATCGGGAGACGCGACTGATGCGCACCAATATCGACATCGACGACAAGCTTATGAAGCAAGCCATGAAGGCGACGGGAGCGACCACCAAAAAGGGCGCGGTTGAGGCGGCGCTGCTGAGGGTGGTTCAGCTCAAGAAGCAGGAGGGCATTAAGAAGCTTCGCGGCAAGGTCAAATGGGAAGGCGATCTCGATGCCATGCGCGAAAGCCGGCGCCTCAACTGGGACGAGGAATTCTCTAAGAAGAAGCCGAAGGAATCCGCTGCGTAGCGAATGAAAATGAGATTCGGGAAAGCGTGCGTTGCATGGTGATCGTAGATTCCTCCGTTTGGATTGACTACTTGAACGACAAAGTGAATGGGCAGACGGTCTGGCTTGAGAATTCAGTTGGTCAACGTGAAATCGGGCTGACGAGCGTGATCCTTTGCGAGGTTCTGCAAGGTATACGTTACGACCGCCGCTTCCGCGATGCGCGCCGGGAACTGCTGAACTTTCCGGTGTACGAAGGGATGAGCGCGAATCTGGCAATTGCCGCTGCGCAGAACTTCAGGTTGCTACAACGCAGCGGTGTTACGGTACGCAAGACGATCGACTGCATAATCGCGACTTTCTGTATTGAGGAGGGCCACCTGTTGCTGCACCATGACAGTGACTTTGGGCCCTTTGAGAAGCACCTTGGGCTGCGGGTGGTTCATCCACCTGCGATCGCTCCAAACTGATATTCCCCTGCTCAGAGGCTTCCGCTTTGCTCATCGATTCCCACGCACATTTAGACAGCCCGCGCTACAGCGACGATCGCGAAGCGATGCTTGAGCGCGCATTTGAGGCGGGAGTGGGCGCGGTGCTCTCGATCGGCATTGGCGAGGGGCCGGCGGAGATGCACCAGGCCCGCGACCTGTGCCGGGAGATCAATGCCAAGCGCGAGGCCGGGGCGAAGCTGCCGCGATTGTTTGCGAGTGCCGGCGTCTATCCACACACGACGCCGGAGATCGACGACGCCGTGCTGGCCAAGCTTGACAGCCTGCTGGCTGAGCCCGAAGTGATTGCCTGCGGCGAGATCGGCCTCGATTACTACCACGAGGGCGCTCCACACGATGTACAGCATTCAATGCTGATCCGGCAACTCGAAGTCGCAGCGGCGCGCAAGCGTCCCATCCTGATTCACTGCCGGGGAACCAATGAATCGACAGATGCCTGGCGCGATCTTTTCGACGTACTCGACGAGCATTGGCGGCCGACCGGGCTGGGCGGCGTGATGCACTGTTTTGGCGCGGGGTGGGAAGAAGCGCGGCGCTCGCTCGATATGGGGTTCCTGGTGTCGTTTGCGGGGAATATCACCTATCCCAAGGCGCAACCCTTGCGCGACGTGGCGGCGAAGATGCCGCTCGACGGGGTGCTGGTTGAGACCGACGCGCCCTGGCTGGCGCCGGCGCCGTACCGTGGCAAACGCAATGAGCCGGCGATGGTGACCGAGACGGCGCAGGTGGTGGCCAAGGCGATGGGCCGGATGCCGGAAGAGGTCGCCGCTGCCACCACAGCCAACTTTTTCAGGCTGTTCCCGGTCGGGTGAGACGTGGGAAACTGGGAGTGGCGGACTGCGGGGGCTAAAGCCCCTGAATCATCATTTTGGGTTTTTTGGCACGAGTAAACTCGTACCATTTCAAAACCAGATTCGAAAGCACAACCGCAGATCCTTGGGCTCGACGCCGCGGCTACGCGCTCAGGTTGACAGTCCCAGGGAGTCGCGGCAGCAGGAGTCAGGCTTAACGCAACACGAAAGAGACAGCTATGGCACAGGACAACTCATTCGATATCGTCAGCAAGGTGGACATTCAGGAAGTCCGCAACGCAATTGACCAGGCGCTGAAGGAGATTCGGCAGCGCTTCGACCTCAAGGATTCGCACTCGGAGGTGAAGCTGGGCGAGGACGACAAGGAGATTCAACTGGCTTCGGCCAACGAGTATAAGCTCGAGGCGGTGAAAGACATCCTGAGCCAGAAGCTGGTGAAACGGGGCGTGTCGCTCAAGAATCTAACCTACGCAAAGATTGAACCGGCCGCCGGGCAGAGCGTGCGGCAAAAGATCAGCCTGCAGCAGGGCATTCCGGTTGAGAAAGCCAAGGAGATTGTAAAGCTGATCAAAGATGCGAAGAAGAAGGCGCAGGCTTCGATCCAGGGTGATACGGTGCGGGTTTCAAGCAAGGACCGCGACGAGCTGCAATCGATTATCGCCATGTTGCGGGCAAGGGATATGGGCGTGGATTTACAATTCACGAACTATCGCACCTTCTGATGTTTTGGGAGCGAGCGGCGCAGCGGATTCCCCAGTCGATGGTGGCCGCGAAGAAGGGTCGCGGAGCAGCAAGATCGCCCGCAAAAGCCATAGAATCGGAGAGTATTGAGCACATTCACCATAGCGTCGGCGAGGGAGATCTTTGAGCTGCTGCGGGAGGATCTTGTGGCGATCGAGCAGGAGCTCGGGCGCGACGCGGCCTCAAGCGTAAGCACGATCACCGAGATTGCCGAATACCTGCGCGAGGGCGGCGGCAAGCGCATAAGGCCTTCGCTGCTGCTGCTGGCGGCGCACCAGCTTGGCTTCCAGGGCCACAGCGCCATCAGGCTGGGCGCGGTGGTGGAGATGGTGCATACTGCCACGCTGGTGCACGACGACATCATCGACGGAGCCGACACGCGTCGCGGACGGCCTTCAGCCAACACCACCTGGGGCAACGAGAAGTGCGTGCTGGCCGGCGACTGGCTTTACATGCAGGCCTTCAAAGTGGCCCTCGAAGAGAAGAACCTGCGCGTGCTCGACCTGCTCATCCAGCTTACGCAGCAGATGGTTGAGGGCGAGCTGCTGCAGATTCAGAAGCTGGGCAAGGCGGTTTCAGAGGCCGAGTACTACGACCTGATCTTCCGCAAGACAGCGTGCCTGTTCTCGGTTTCGATGCGACTGGGATCGGTGCTGGCCGGGGCCACCGAGGCCCAGGAAACAGCCCTGGCGACCTATGGGCGCGCCGTGGGTCTGGCCTTTCAGATCGTGGACGATGTGCTGGACCTGACCGCGACCGAAGAAGTTCTGGGCAAGCCGGTGGCGAGCGATCTGCGCGAGGGCAAGGCAACGCTGGCCGTGATTCATGCCCACGATCACGGCACGGCCGTGGACCGCAAGGCAATTCAACGCGTGCT
>DATJSB010000150.1:0-10605 GCA_035504315.1 Occallatibacter sp. | reverse complement strand
CTCTTCGAGCAACTCCACATCTCCATCCCCGACCGCCTCCATCTCGATCAGGAATGTAGTGCAGACTTCGCCACTGCCTGATCTGATTCCAAATCACTTAGCGAATCCCTGACCCGAGTCATGACGAACTTGGGCTAGCCGCGCTGGTGTTGTTTGAAGCCAGCACCAACACGCTATTCCTACTTGCGATCATCGGGCTCAACATCCTCTTCTATACAAGAAAGAAGATCTTCCCCAAGCTGATGATCGCCTACCTTGCGATTCACCTTGTCCTGATCGGGGCCGACCATTTCGGAGCGGTGAGCCTGCATCTGAATTCGCATTCGCTCACGCTGGTGCGCACGTTCATCTATACGGTCATCTGGATTCCTTACTTCATGAATTCAATACGCGTGGAGCAGACATTCACAAAATAGAATTGCTCGTCGGCGCTTTCGTCCCGGAACGAAAAAATCGGGCTAAGCGCATGAACGCGCTCCGCCCGATGTTTTCTATTCCCTAGTCCCTATTGGCTGCCTTTACGGTACAAACACCCGCAGCCTCACATGCCACTTCGTGCTCTCGCCCGGCTTGAGCGTCACCATGCCGGTGTCCATGCCCTTCCACTCCTTGCCGAATGGGTCGGCAAAGTTGTACTGGTGCTCGATGGCCACGAACTGCTGTGTGGGCGGGGCGTACATCTGGATGGTCTTGATCTCGGGCGACAGTCCTTCGATGGCCACGCCGTAATGCGCAGCCGGATCGATCACCTTCACCGTTACCGCGCCGTTCTTCCAGGTCAGGTGGCTCCAGTTGTCGTCGTAGAAGTTCTTGTCCAGCGCCACACCGCCCGCGGCCTGCAGATCGTACTGGCCGGTGGCGGGCACAAGCTGGCCGGTGGGGAAGACGTTGCCGTAGTCATTCACCAGCGCCCTGATCGATCCTGGAATATGGATGCGCACCTGGGTGCGGTCGCCCGAAGGCAGGTTGAAGTACGGGTGCCAGCCGATGGCCACCGGCTCATCTTGGCTGCCCACGTTGTGCGCCACCACCGTCGCGTCCACTGCCCCGGCGGTGAGCGTTACCGTAATCACTAGGTCGGTCTTTCCGAACCAGTGACCGTCAAAGTTGCCGCAATGGATGATCCCCGTCACCTGTTGGCCGCCGGGCGTATCGGTCACCCGGATGCCCTCGGCCTTGGCCTTGAGGATGAGCCCGTGCATGGCGTGCTTTATGCCGTTGGGCGGCGGGCCGGAGTTGTTTGCCGGCAGCGTGATCTCGCGGCCGTTCCACGAAGTGGTAAGCGTTTTCCCATCCGGCGAAAGCTTGCCGATGATGCGGTTCGGATAGGGAAACAAAAAAGCCGCGCCCAACCGGTAGCCGAGATCGCCGAACGACGTGTCCTGCTGGTCGAGCATTTTTTTGGCGACGTCGGCGGGATGCGTGTAGAGTACGTCAACGTTTCCCTTACCGGGGAAGTTCGCCGTGATCGAGAGCAGCTCCATGCCGCGGCCGGGCATAAGGGTTACGCTGGTGAACTCAGGAGTGGTGGTGCTCACCGGCTTGCGGGTCAGCGTGACCAGCTTTTCGCCCCCGATCTCAATTGCGTTCTGGGGCGCGCTCTGGGCAAGACCGGCGTGCAGGAGGCTGGCGGCTGCGATAGCGGCCAGCGCTATGCGTACGAAACGTGTCATATCCTTCTTCCCTGGTCGAGTATTCTTCGTTGTTCCTCTGCGGAGTTTTTCGGAATCCGGCGTGCCTGCGCATCATCTTCAGCGCTGCAAGACTGGCGGTTCCGCGGTCGCAGCCATTCTACGCCAGCGGTGCGGGTTGACGACCTTTACGCATCATCGAATGGACGGATCCGTCGCCTACAATCGACGGTGGTAAGCTCACATGTCCAAACAGAGCGCAGGACTGTTGCTTTTTCGCCGGCTTGACCCCGGGCCGGATTCCGCGCCCGGCGCCGGACTCGAAGTCTTCCTCGTCCATCCCGGCGGACCATTCTGGGCAAAGAAGGATCTCGGTGCCTGGTCGGTGCCCAAGGGCGAATACCGCGAGGACGAGGAGCCGCTGGCCGCGGCGTTGCGAGAATTCCGGGAAGAGACGGGATTCGGTGAGGTCGCGGCGCTGCCCGAGAGTGCATTCTTTACCCTCGGCTCGGTTCGCCAGAACAGCGGCAAAGTTGTGACGGCGTGGGCCGTAGAGTTCGATGTGGATGCGAGCAGAATCTCAAGCAATCTGGCAGAAATCGAATGGCCGCCCCGCTCCGGCCGCCGTATCAGGGTTCCCGAAGTCGATCGCGCCGCCTGGTTCCCAGTTCACGAGGCCCGTACCCGCATCCTGGCCGCGCAAGAGCCGTTTCTCGATCGGCTGATGGTGGCTGTCGCCCGTCCAAATTAGCTGCATGCGGCACCGATTCAACCTGCCGTTCACCTCCCGGCCGCCCCCTTGAATTACCATGGCAAAACAGCGGCAGCTCGGGTCTGACCTGACGGTGAACGCCCGAAAATTCGAACCGCAATCGAAACCGAAATCATTTGTTCGCATCCCAAGAAACAGGGAGACTCATATTATGTCGACGACCGTTCTTGAAGGAACCCCGAGCAAGCCCCTTACCGAGCGTCCTGCGTGGGCCGCGCTCAAATCGAACGCAGATGTACTGCGCGGTGTTCACCTGCGCTCGCTTTTTGCTGACGACCCCGCGCGCGGCGAGCGCTTCACGGCCGAAGCCGCTGGTCTCTTCCTCGATTACTCCAAGAACCGCATCACTGCCGAGACCCTCAATCTGCTGATCGGTCTTGCCAACGAGTCCGGCCTCGCCGAGCGCATTGCCGCCATGTTCCGCGGCGACAAGATCAACATCACTGAGAAGCGCGCCGTGCTGCACACGGCCCTGCGCGCGCCCAAAGACGCAGTGATCCAGGTCGACGGCGAGAACGTCGTGCCCGGTGTTCACCAGGTTCTCGACAAGATGACCGCCTTCGCCAACCGGGTGCGCAGCGGCGAATGGAAGGGCCACACCGGCAAGCGCATCCGCAACGTGATCAACATCGGCATCGGCGGGTCGGACCTTGGCCCGGTGATGGCCTATGAAGCGCTCCGCCACTACTCCGACCGCTCCATGACCTTCCGCTTTGACTCGAACGTCGACGGCACCGACTTTGCCGAGTGCGTGGCGGGCCTCAACGCGGATGAGACGCTCTTCATCGTTTCGTCAAAGACCTTTACCACGCTCGAGACCATGACCAACGCGCACACCGCGCGCGAGTGGCTGCTGAAGAAGCTGGGCAGCGGCGAGTCGGCGGTCGCGAAGCACTTTGTCGCGGTATCGACCAACGCCGGCGAAGTGAGCAAATTCGGCATCGACACGGCCAACATGTTCGGCTTCTGGGACTGGGTCGGCGGCCGCTATTCCATGGACTCGGCCATCGGCCTTTCGACCATGATCGCCATTGGACCCGAAAATTTTCGCGCCATGCTGGCCGGCTTCCACGAGATGGATGAGCACTTCCGCACGGCACCCTTTGCGCAAAATCTGCCCGTACTGCTGGGCCTGCTCACCGTCTGGTACATCAACTTTTTTGACGCCAACACCGTCGCCATTCTGCCTTACGAGCAGTACCTCAAGCGCTTCCCGGCTTACCTGCAGCAACTCACCATGGAGAGCAACGGCAAGCACGTGACGCTCGACGGCGCGCGCGTGAATTACGACACCTGCCCCATCTACTGGGGCGAGCCCGGCACCAACGGCCAGCACTCGTTCTACCAGTTGATTCACCAGGGCACGCGGCTCATCCCCTGCGACTTTATCGCGTTCGCAAAAACTCTCAACCCGCTCGGGCGCCATCACGATATGCTTCTGGCCAACGTGTTTGCGCAGGCTGAAGCGCTGGCTTTCGGCAAGACTCCCGAGCAGGTGCGCGCCGAGGGCACGCCCGAGTGGCTCGTGCCGCATCGAGTGTTCGAAGGCAACCGGCCGTCAAACGTGATCCTGACGGACGAGCTTACGCCCGACGTACTGGGCAAGCTAGTAGCGCTCTACGAGCACAGCGTGTTTGTGCAGGGAACCGTTTGGCAGGTGAACTCGTTTGACCAGTGGGGCGTGGAGCTGGGCAAGGCGCTGGCGCAGCGCATCATCCCCGAGCTTGAGGACCCGGTCGAGCCCGCGCTCAATCACGACAGCTCGACCAATAATCTGATTCGGCGTTACCGCAAGACTAAAGCGTAAACTGTTCTTCGGGCGCGCGGCTTTAAAGCCGCGCGCTAAGATCGACAATAGTCCGACCCACAGGCATTCTCTTCCCCGGCCCGAAGAAGGATCGACTCAAGCCGCAACCTCACCTCGAGGAGAGACGCATGGCCCCGCGTGGATACGATCGCCCACTCTACATCCTTCCCTTCGATCATCGCGGCTCGTTTGAGACCGGGATGTTCGGCTGGCACGGCGAGCTCGACACCGACCAGACCGCGCGCATCGCCCAGGCCAAGCGCGTCATCTACGATGGATTTCGCGCTGCGCTCGCATCAGGCCTGCCCAAAGAGCACGCCGGCCTGCTTGTCGACGAGCAGTTCGGCGCATCCATTCTGAGCGACGCGGCGGCCGAGGGCTACATCATCGCGTGTCCCGCCGAAAAGAGCGGTCAGGAAGAGTTCGACTTCGAGTACGGCGACAACTTCGCCGCCCACATCGAGAAGTTTCATCCAACGTTCTCGAAGGTTCTCGTCCGCTACAACCCTGGCGGCGACGCCGTGCTCAACCGCGAGCAGAGCGTTCGCCTCAAACGGCTGTCAGATTATCTCATCGCCGCCAATCGCAGCCTCTTCATGTTTGAGCTGCTCGTTCCGGCAGAAAAATCGCAGCTCGCGCAGGTGGGCGGCGACAAGGGGCGATACGATCTGGAGCTGCGGCCGGGCCTGATGATTGAAACCATCCGCGAACTGCAGGAGGCGGGCGTGGAGCCCGACGTGTGGAAGATCGAGGGACTAGACCGGCGCGAGGATTGCGAGAAGATCGTCGCAGTTGCGCGACGCGACGGCCGCGAGAAAGTGGGCTGCATCATCCTCGGCCGCGGAGAGAACGACGCCAAGGTGCGCGAGTGGCTGTCGACCGCAGCGTCGGTGCACGGCTTCATCGGCTTCGCCGTGGGCCGCACCGATTTCTGGGATCCACTGGTCGCGTGGCGCGACGGCAAAAAGAGCCGCGACGAAGCAGTGGCGCAAATCGCCGCTCGGTATCGCGAGTTCACGCTGCTCTTCGAATCGGCAAAGGGAGGGGCTACCTCCTAAACCAACTGAACAGGCGCACCAAGTGAGTGGATTTCAGGAGAAACAGCTTCTTGCCGCGTTATGAGCGCCCGATCTCGTCAATCCCGCGCTTGATCGCAAGCTCGTCCAGCGTGCTCAAGGGCAGCGAGAGAAACAGCCCGATCCTGCGGTCCAGCACCGTGAACGCATTGCGAAAAGCCCGCGCAATTTCCTCCGGCGCACCCTTCACAGCGGCAGGATCGGCGATGCCCCAGTGGGCAGTCATGGGCTGGCCCGGCCAGTAGGGGCACTGCTCCTTGGCGGCGTTGTCGCACACTGTAAAAACGAAGTCGAGCTTCGGCGCATCCGGCGCCGCAAACTCGTTCCACGATTTGCTGCGTAGCCCGTTAGAGGAGAGTCCTGCCGACTCGATCTGCTCTAGGGCTTCGGGCCGCGGCTGGCCCGAGGGGTGGCTCCCGGCGCTGTATGCCGTGAACCTGCCCTTGCCTTTGCGGTTAAGGATTGCCTCCGCCATGATCGATCGCGCCGAGTTGCCCGTGCATAGAAACAGGACGTTGTAGTGATCGGCCATGTGCTTACTCCTTTGCCCCTGACAGAGTCGGGGTGCAGCAACCAGGCTGACAGCAAGCGGCTTTGGGCTTGGTTGCGCGTACAAATCCGCTGAAGAATTTCCCGTTCACCTGGGGAGCGATCTCATCCACGTCCACTCCGGCCTCGGTTAGAAAATGCCGCGCATCTTCAACGTTGTACTCGCGCGTTGGCTCGATCGAAATGTCTCCGAATCCCGCTGCGGCCAGCTTCGCCCGGTACTCACTTTCTTCCAGCGCCCCGGCGATGCAGCCAACCCACAGCAGCATGCTCTTGCGCACCTTGTCCGGCACATCGCCCCGCACCACCACATCCGACACCGTAAACCGGCCGCCCGGTTTCAGAACGCGGAACGCCTCGCGCAGCACGCGGCCTTTATCGGCCGAAAGATTAATCACGCAGTTCGAGATGATCGAGTCCACCGAGTTTTCGGGCAGTGGAATGTTTTCAATTTCGCCCTTCAGGAACTCGACATTTGTCACACCCGCCTGCCGCTGGTTTTCACGCGCCAGCGCCAGCATCTCGTCGGTCATATCCAGGCCGTATGCTTTGCCCGCGGGGCCGACGCGCTGGGCCGAAAGCAGCACATCGATTCCGCCGCCGGAGCCAAGATCGAGAACGGTTTCACCGGGCCTGAGGTCGATGAGCGCGGTGGGATTTCCGCATCCAAGCGAAGCTCGGACCGCATTCTCCGGAACGAGTCCCTTCTCATCGGGGCTGTAAAGGTTCGCTGTAATCGGGTCGCAGCACCGCAGCCCGGGATCGCAGCATGCCTGAATGCCGTTCGACTCGGCAACCGCACGCGCCACGCTGCCGTACTTCTCCTTCACCTGCTCCTGCAGGCTGGCAATCGATTCCATGTTTGCGCCTCCTCACATACGCTTACGCAAATGTATTCCTTTCCAGTCATATCTGTCAAAACGTATATAATCAGCATGTGGACCGCTCCCCAAAAAGCTGCGACCTCGCTCGCCTGTTTGCGGCGCTGTCTGATCGTACCCGCCTCAGGCTCCTGAATCTGATGGACGGCAGGGAAGTGTGTGTCTGCTATTTC
Source organism: Occallatibacter sp. (assembly GCA_035504315.1). Taxonomy (GTDB): domain Bacteria; phylum Acidobacteriota; class Terriglobia; order Terriglobales; family Acidobacteriaceae; genus Telmatobacter. The sequence goes on along the minus strand of DATJSB010000150.1, from coordinate 3,716 downwards.
GTTGAGATTCTCGGCCAGAGCCAGCCCAAGATTTCACGGCATCTCGCCTACCTGCGGCGCGCCGGGGTGGTCGCCGCACGGCGCAGCGGGAGATGGATGCACTACAGAATTGTCGTGCCGCCCAACACCGGCGCGGCCACCATTATCCGCGACACTTTGTCCGTTCTCGGAAACGACAAAGCCATGAAAGCGGACCTCGCTCGCCTGGACCGGGCCTGCTGTGCCCCGCAGCGAGTCTATGTGCTCGAAGGCGCGCCGCTGCCGGTACGGATCGACGCGACTGACATGTTGACTGGTTGATTTGAACGAGTAAAGCAACGCAGCCGGCTACATCGTATCCGGCTTTCCGCCCCACAGCGCGGGATGCACGTCTTTCACCGACTGCGAGAAGGTCCAGAGATGCCCGGCGATATCGATCGCGGTGTACTGCCTTTCCCCATAGGGATAAGTGATCGGCGACTGGGTCACGCGGGCGCCATGTTGCCGGGCGCAGTTGCAGTGGGCGTCGGCGTCCTCCACGCGCACCATCACCGAGTGCCCGATGCCCAGAGGCGCGTTCTCCTCTTCGGCCCGCTTCTCGCGCAGAATCACCGCCCCATCGCCAATGTTGAGCTGCGCGCGATGATTGCCGATGGTGAGCCGAACCGTGAATCCGAAGGCCTCGCACAGCCACTTTGCCGCCTGCATGACATCGGAATACGCCAACACGGGAATGACTGTGGACTTCGGAATCGACCGGTTCGACTGCATCCTCTCTCCCTTGTTGCGCAATTTGCCGGCCGGCCCCTTCCGGTACGTTTCGATGGGGAACTCCGCCGCCGGCTGACTCCGTCGCGCGGCGGGCGCCACCTGAACGCGCGATCTGAAGGATTGACTCTATCGCATTTCAGCAGGGGCTGTATGCCTGAGATGAGCACTCACCCGAGCGCCGCAATTGAAGAAGGCCGGCCATAAGCAAGTGCAGCGATTGCCCTTCGATGTATGCAGCCAATCTTATATTGGATTGCTCAATCCGTGCTTCGAATCGAAAACCGGTAGTAGCGTCGCCAGCAGAATGTGCAGCGAATCGGGCGAAGAGCAAACATCGCGCAGAGTTCGTCCAGGAAGCGCGATTCAGCCGGTTGGAAATGGTTCGAGTTGCAGCAAGGGCAAACTCGCCGAACCCACAGCACGCGTGGCAGCCAATTCGGCCACATTATGGTCGCATGATTCACCGCGGGCCTTCGTTCTGAGAAAGGTCGGCACGCATCACCCCGCACCTTCCGTTTCCCCAGCCTGGATTCAGGCTGCAAATAGACTGGAGCGCGGCATCAATCCGCGGTATCAATCCCGGACGCTTTCGGGAGTCACAATCGCAATCGGCTTTCGACCACTGGTTGAAGAGAGATGGGGCGCGTCTTCCATCGAATCGTGCGCCTTTGGCTCCGCGCCAGCGAATTCCTCTTGTGAGACACCGGCCGCATCGGACTGGGTATTGGGCTCGCACAAATGTATTTTCGTGCGGAAGCGGGGGGACAAGTGGTTCTTCACGTCGCTTTGCCTGACGTTGCTCATAGCGGCTCCTGTCGATGGTTTGCTTGTTTCGAGGGCGCTCGTCTGGAGCAACACCTGGAATGCCGAAGGCGAGAAAGGAAAAACGAGGTGTGCTCTCAGAATACGCTGAAAGGCGTTCGTCTGCTGGAACGCCGATAATTAACTGCCTCTAAGATCCAGCCCTGGATCGAGGCTCGCTAACAACGGTGTTCGAGGTTCAGATTCTTACCGGCCGCGCAGGACTTCTTACGGGCACGCAGGACCGGCTTTGGAAATGAGAGTAGAGTTGAAGGTATGACCGAAACTGCGCGGACAATCCTATTGCCTACAAGGGAGTCCGCAAATTGGCGATGTTCTGATTGCGCGTGGTCGCAACCGTTCGTGCAGCGCCTCGAAGTGATACCGAATGTACCGACAAAGGCAATAGAGGACGCGTTTAATCGGCACAAATGCACTGATCACCGGCGCCCCAAATGGACTCGATAAAGCCTTTGAATCGCTTAATGGGATCTGCGTCCGCGAGACGTCGGCCCGCGATCAGAAGAGCTTCAGCATCATCGAATACGCTTGAATTTCACACCGCACTGCTACCCGGCCGCAAGTGAAATATGGAATCGTGCTATACTGTATTTGCGCTCAGTGATTTGGTCGTGAGCGGCGTTTTGCCTTCCTTAAGGCAACCCTGCCTTGCACAGATTTCCCCAAGCCCCTACAGCGTAGCCCTTGAGTTGCCGTCCCGGCGACTTATCTCTCGATGCCGTAAAGGATCGGGAATGTCGAGCTGCCTTGTCACGCTAGAGTGCGTGGGCAGCAGCCTCGGGACCGCGCATTCCAATGCGCAGCAAAAGGGAGCCGATCGGCATTGTGCCGATTGGCGTTTCGTGTAGCGTGGGTCAGTTCCGGGCCGCGGGCATGTTTGAATGCCTGCCGCTAGTCCAAAGGACGGTTTTCGGTTCTTCCTTACGCATATTTTATTGAGAAGGCACGCGCCTGTTGATGGATTTGCGCGCCTCCTCTGTCCGGCTCCGTTTGCAGGCCTCAATGAAATCTTGGGCTCGCGGAGCTACAGGAAGATTGTCTATTTTGACGAATCAGTTTTCACAGTTTTCACTTTCAAATGCCTTGATTGCCCGGCTCGAGGCCAACCAATTCAAGACTCCCACACCGGTACAGACCGGCGCAATTCCTCCCGCGCTCGAAGGCCGCGACGTGCTGGCCACGGCGCAGACCGGAACCGGCAAGACCCTCAGTTTCCTCATTCCCATTATTGAAATGCTGCAGAAGCCCGACTCGCAGAGGATGGAAGGACTTGGAGCGCAGGCGCTCATCCTGCTGCCTACCCGCGAATTGGCCATGCAGGTCGAGCAGGCCTTCAAGGCCGTACGGCCCAGTCCGGTGTACTCGGTGGCGCTGGTAGTCGGCGGCATGAATGAGCGTCCGCAGATCGATTCTCTTCGCCGCGGCGTCCGCCTCATCGTCGCCACGCCCGGCCGCCTCGAGGACTATCTCAAGCGCCGCCTCGTTCGCCTCGACCAAGTAAAGATCCTGGTGCTCGACGAAGTGGATCGGATGCTCGATATGGGTTTCGAGCCGGCTATTCGCCGCATCGCAAGCATGGTTCCCGCGCAACGCCAGACCCTGTGCTACTCGGCCACGCTCGAAGGCCAGGTCAGGGATGTGGCGCGCAACTATCTCAAGAATCCTGTTCGCATCGAGGTAGGCTCGACGATGAAGCCGGCCGAGAACGTCGAGCTGCGCGCCTTCAGCGTGGATGCGGACAAGAAGCAGGAGCTGCTGGAGCATCTGCTGAACGCGGAGACGGGAAGCTTCCTGGTATTTGTGCGCACCAAGCACGGCGCCGACCGCGTAGCGCGGCGGCTAATGCGCTCCGGCCATGCGGCCATCCAGATTCACGGCGACCGCTCGCAATCGCAACGCAACCAGGCCCTGCGCAACTTCTCTGAGGGCCGGCACCGCGTGCTGGTGGCCACCGACGTAGCCGCCCGCGGCCTCGATGTGGCCAACGTCGCCCATGTGGTCAACTTCGATCTTCCCAAAATTGCGGAGGATTTTGTCCACCGCGTGGGTCGCACCGGCCGCGCTTCAGCCAAAGGCGTAGCTTCCACCTTTGCCGGACCCGCCGAGCGAAACGATCTGCGCAAGATTGAACGCGCGCTTTCGAT
>DATJSB010000149.1:0-16209 GCA_035504315.1 Occallatibacter sp. | reverse complement strand
ATCCCGGTACGTAATTACCTCGCCGACATCTTGCCGGGACTTGCCAATGCGTCTCTTCAGAGCTTCGCTGATCGCACCCCTGCCGCCTGGGCCGAAAATCATCCACACATGATCCGGCATGCGTTGGTCTGACGCTTACTGTCCATTCATCCTCAGGGATGGGTGGGGTGGTCGCCGTAGAACTTCCAGCCGGTCTGATAATCGCGCGTGAGCTTCAGATTCTCAAGGTCGGCGCGCAGCAGTTCGACGGGCATGAAGTTCTCGTGCAGGATTGCGTCGTGAAACTCGCGATCGGTCATCTTCTTTGAGTCGACCAATTCCGCGTGAAGCGCGCGAAACTGGAGCGCTCCCATGAGGTAGGCGCACTGATAGAGCGGCCCGACTGAGCCGTCGAACGAGCGCCGGACTTCGGCGGTGGCGTTGTCCGGTTCGAATCCCACATTATCGATGAGGGACTGCACGCACTGCTGCGGCGTCCAGCGGCCCAGGTGGAAGTTCATGGTGAAGATGACGCGCGCCGAGCGATGCATCCGCCAAACCAGCGCACCTACGCGTTCCTCGGGCGTCTGGTCGAAGCCTTTGTCCCAGAAGAGCATCTCCCACCAGAATGCATTGCCTTCAACCCAGAACGGGGTTTCGAAGATGCCGCGGTAGGGGCGATAGCGGGCCGACATGTAGAACTGCAGAAAATGGCCCGGGATCATCTCATGAAATGCCGTCGCGTGCGACATGGGAATGTTGTTCCCGCGCATACTCATCTCCCGCTGATCGAAGGTCATGGTGTCAGTCGGGTATGAAACGCTGATTTCGTCTCCGCCGGTAAAGAACGGGTTCACGAGCTGGCGCTCCGGGGTCATCATGATCATGCGCCAGGTCTCATCGGCCAGCGGGGGAACGGTAACGAGATCGTGATCCTTGGCAAAATCGCTGCCTTCGACGACCAGCTTGCGGATCAGTTCCGGCTGATCGCCGGGCGGCACGTGCATCTCTTTCACTTTCTCCACTGCCGCGTGCCAGTTGTCGCCAAAGCCCATTTCCTGTGAGGCTTTCAACATTTCGCGCATGCACCAGTCGTACTCGGTTTGCGCAATGGCGATCAGCTCCTCGGGGGTGTAAGGGATCAGGTTGTCTGCAAGTTCGTTCATCAACGCTTCACGGCCCACCGGATCGCCGATGATGGTGGTTTTGTCGTCGGGCGCGATGCCGATCAGTTTTTCCTTGAGAAAATCTTCGTAGCTGGTGAGCTCTTTATTGGCGTCGTCGTAAGGCTGTTTCACCCACCAGGTAAATTGAGGATCGTAGCCGTCATATTGCTTGAACCAGTCGCCCAACTGCTTGGTGAGCTGCCGGGTGGCAATCAGCGCCCGGTTGGCCACCACGGGATTGACGCCGGGCTTGGCTCCCGCAGACGCATTCGCTCCCTTGGGATCGAGTCTTTCGCGAGCCGCCTTGATGTCTTTCACCATCTGCGTCAACGCAGCCGCATCCTTTTCGGGATCGGGCTTCTTCATCAGGCGCTCATCGTCAAGGAACTGGATGATGGTTGCGGCGAAGGGCACCAGTGGCTGCATCTCCTCAATCTGCTTCTTCCTGATCGCGGTTCGATGCAGGTCGCCGTTGAGTCGATATTTGAGCAGCAGATAATCGACTTTGTCCTCCTGCGACAGCGCATCGAAGTCGATTGCCGCAAGTTGCGCCAGCTCATCGTGATCGAACTTCTCCATGCGTTCGATTCGCGACTGCGAGGCGAATGCGTTGTACTTTTGTGCGAGGCTCTCGTAATCGGCCGAATACTGTTCGATGATTTGCGGCATCTGGGGCCCAGGCGGAGCGCTCTTGGTTGCCGGGCCGGCAGCAAAGGCCGCTCCCGCAGCGATCAACCAGAGACCAAGCCCACGGCTCAGTTGTTTGCTTATCTGCATCGATTCACCTCCGAGGGGTTGAAAAGCGTTAAAGCGCTCATTGACCTTCTGCCGCAGCAGCGCCGGCGTGCTTTTCTTCGATTGCGTTCCACGCTGGAGTTGGTTCGTTGAGCAGGTTGCGAACGAAAAAATCCATCAACTTGCGCTGACCGTATCTTCCACCGGCTCCGTGGCCGCCGCCCGGCACCACCAGCAGATCGAAGTCCTTGTTGGCCTTGATGAGCCGGTCAACCACTTGGAGGGTCGAGGAGGGGTCGACGTTTTTGTCCATCTCACCCATCACCAGCAGCAGCTTGCCCTTTAATCGCCATGCATTGTCCACGTTCGAGGATTCAGAATACTGCGGGCCAACGGGCCAGCCCATCCACTGTTCATTCCACCAGATCTTGTCCATGCGGTTGTCGTGGCAGCCGGAGTTTGAGACTGCGACCTTATAGAACTCAGGATGAAAGAGCAGCGCGCCCATCGAGCTTTGACCGCCGGCTGACGTGCCGAAGATACCCACCCGCGAAATGTCGTACCAGGGATACTTTGCAGCCACCGCCTGGTGCCAGAGGATACGGTCTGGAAATCCCGCATCTTTCAGGTTGTGCCACGCTACGTCGTGAAATGCGCGGGAGCGATTATTGGTTCCCATTCCATCGATCTGCACCACCACGAACCCCAACGCAGTAAGAGGTTCGGTGCGCGAGGTGAAGCTCTTGGGCACGAACGAGCCCTGCGGTCCGGCGTAGATGTCTTCAATAACGGGGTATTTTTTTGAAGGATCGAAATTGAGGGGCCGGTAGATGACGCCCCAGATCTGGGTTTTGCCATCGCGGCCGGCGGTGTGAAAGACCTCGGGCGGTTGCCATCCGGCGGCGCGAAGCTGAGTGATGTCCGCGGTTTCAACGGTCGCGACCAGGCTCGCATCCGAAGCGCGATGTAGTTCCATTACCGGCGCGAGGTCGATGCGCGAATAGGTGTCCACATAGTATTGACCGTCTTCGGAGTAGCTTAAAGAGTGGTTGGCGGCGACGCTGGTCAATTCGGTGAGCCCCGTCCCGTCGAAGGAGATCTTGTAGCCGTGCACGAAGTACGGATCCTCGCCGGGATTCCTGCCGCTGGCGGAGAAGTAGATTTCACGCGCCTTTTCGTCCACGCGGTCAACACCGCGCACCACCCATTCGCCGTGCGTAATCTGCTGCTTTACCTGGCCGGTGCGGCCGTCGTACAAATAAAGATGCTCCCACCCATCCCGCTCCGACGCCCATATAATCTCGTTGCCATCGTCAAGATCTTTGCGGAAGCGTTTGCCGGTGTCGTACTGCGTGCTGACCAGCGGCTCGTAATTAATGAAGGTGGAACTCGTCTCTTCGATGAGCCCGCGTGCTTTGCCCGTTGTCGCATCCACTTCGATGACCCGGTACACCTGGTGCCCTCGCTGGTTGTATTCAAAGGTGAAGGCGCGGCTGTCTTTCCACCACTCGATCGAAGAAAGCTCATAAGGGTTCGGAAAGAGCGAGTTGTCAATCTGGATTTCACTCCTGGCTGCAATGTCGAAGAGCACGGGTTGTTCGAGCGCCAGCACGTCACCGGGCTTGGGATAAACCATGGTCGAGTGCTCGGGCTGCAATTGGTCGGGTGGGGAGGATTCAACGTAGTAGATCAGGCGGCGATATCCAGGCCGGATGCGATAGATGGCGATGTGTCTCGAGTCGGGCGACCATTCCAGCGTGCCGATGGCGTAGTAGTTGTCTTCGGAGCCATCCTGGCTGAGAACCATCGGCGCCTCGTGCTGCGCAGGTTTTGCATCGGCGTTCTGCGGGACGGGCCGGATGACCAGGTTGTAGTTCTGAACGTACGCCTTCCATTTGCCATCCGGTGAGACCTTGGCCTTGGCTTCACTATTGATGGCCTTGGGGGTGAAGTCGTATTCGTCACCCTCGAAGTCGTCATCGTCGGGCGAGAGGTCGGTTTTCTTGGCGCAGACATAGCTGGTTAGATCGCACTGCCAGCGAGCGTCGTGGAAGAGAAATTCCATTGACTTCTGGTCAGAAGCAAAATGAAGCCGGGCGAGGGGAAGGTACAGCGGCTTGACCGGAACGTCGAGCGTTTTGCTCAGTGCGTCGGCCAGGCGGGCATGGTCGAAGGCCAGGCGCGATTCGCGGGTGTCGGCATCGAAGAGCACATACTCGTGGGCTGCTTCGCCGTCATGGTTAGCTCCGGACTCAGCCGGGGCAGCCACCGTGCGCGAATAAACAAACCGATGCGTACCCTCAATCCATTGCGGTGATGAGGGCAAATGCACGGCGAGATTGCGATATTTCGCCTGCAAATCCAATGCCCGATCGTAGTCGGCCGGTGTAACCTGTGCGACCAGCAACGGCGCGGTGAGAAGCAGCGTCGAACAGCCGGCAACGATTCGAGCAGAATCGAATACTTGAAGGAACGTGCGCATGATGCAGGGCTCCTTTCCTGCGTGCGGGGTTGACCCGAGGGACAAGCGTAAACTTCGAAAGTCAGAGATTCATGGAACCGGGAAGGCTCGGAAGCAAGCTGTCCGCCATGATATACAAAATTGTACGCATTGTGTAGAAGCTTCTAGTCCACGGATTTCCTGCCGCGTTGTTTCGCTTTGCGCGATCATCGATGGAAGGGGCATGCATTGCATCGGACTTTCACCATCTCAGTCAACGGCCGGCCGCAGCAAGTGCTGGAAGGCACAACGGTAGCAGCCGCCGTGTTGCAGGCCGGCGCAAGCAGCCGGACCTCAGTGCGCGGCGAACCACGTCAGCCCCTGTGCGGCATGGGGATCTGCTATGAATGCCGAGTGCAGATTGACAGCCGGCCACACCAGCGAAGCTGCCAGGTTCTGTGCGAACAGGGGATGCAGGTGGTAACCGGGTGAACGCCAGATTCGATCTCCTGGTTGTCGGCGCCGGCCCGGGGGGATTGGCTGCTGCCGCGACTGCCGCAGAAGCAGGCATGAAGGTCTGCCTGATCGACGACAATGCTACTCCCGGCGGGCAAATCTGGCGCAGCAGCGCCCTCAAAGGAGCCCATCCGGATGCTGCTGAGTGGTCGCGCCGCATGCTCGCACACCAGGTGGAGGTGCGTTCGGGATGGCGCGCAATCTTTGCTGAAACTGCCATTACGGCCAAAGCCGGGATGCTGCGCGTCGAGAACAATGGCACCTTTGCCGATCTCACCTATAGCGGGCTCGTCCTGGCCACGGGCGCGCGGGAGAGATTTCTTCCGTTTCCCGGCTGGACCCTGCCCGGGGTGCTGGGCGCCGGAGGGTTGCAGGCATTTCAAAAGTCGGGGTTGGAGGTTGCGGGAAAGCGCGTCGTCGTTGCAGGAACGGGCCCCCTGTTGCTTGCTGTCGCGGCCAACCTGCGCGCGGCGGGAGCGCGCATCCAGGCCATTGTGGAGCAGGCGCCGTTGGGTCAGCTTGCGCGGTTCTCCTGGCGCATGGTTTTCGGCTGGCCGGGGAAACTGGCTGAAGGCGCTGCCTACGGGCTGAAGCTGCTGAGGGTACCGTATCACTCCGGCACGTGGATTGCCGGCACATCAGGCGAGTCGCATCTGCTCAGCGTTACTGTAACCTCGGGCGGCGATTCCCGCGAGATCGAAACCGACATGCTGGCGGTGGGATTTCATCTGGTTCCCAACACTGAACTGGCGCAACTGATTGGCTGCTGGGTCGAGCAGGGTTACTTGAAGGTAAATGAAAACCAAATGACGTCGGTTGAAGGCGTCTACGGCGTTGGCGAGGTGACGGGCATCGGGGGCCTGGAAAAAGCTGAGGTCGAGGGGCGGATCGCCGCGCTCGCTGCAGCAGGCCGCACGGCCGAGGCCAAGAGGTTATTTCCGGCACGCGACCGGTGGATGCGATTCGCCCGGGGCCTGGACGCAGCCTTTGCATTACGCAAAGAACTGCGTGCATTGCCCGCCAGCGATACGATTGTCTGCCGCTGCGAAGATGTCACGCACGGGGAACTGGAGACTTGCCGGTCGTGGCGTGAAGCCAAATTGCACACTCGTTGCGGCATGGGTCCATGCCAGGGCCGCGTCTGCGGGCCGGCCACCCAGTTTCTTTATGGATGGGCCCCGCCGGTTCCGCGACCGCCGGTATTTCCCGTTGAGATTCGAGCTCTGGTCGAACCGATAGCCCAGGAAAATGCCGGCCCACAGTCGGCCGATATGCAAGCCGCGGATTCGAACTGATCCACAGCAACCACAGCCCCCAACATCTTTTAATCCGAAGTACCCTTCGATCAATCTGGCCCATTCAACAAGAGGGAATGGTTGAGCGGGAACTGTTAGAATCTATACGCATTGAGAGCGCCATGGCTTGGGCCAGTTTAAGAACTATGGGCGTCTGCAATAACCGGGAGGCGCGAGGACGACTCCAGGCGAGCAGCAGAAATGCTGAGGTAGTTCGCCGAGTTTGTGCGCGATGTCGCAGACGCATTGGATCTGCGGAATCTTTGAAATTGCTTCGGACGGGAACGAGCGGATGGGCAATTTGATTGCAACGGAAAAGAAGAGAGTGCGGCACTCCGCAGCGAAGGCCGAGCATGGCACCAGCGTCACCACCGCCTTCCGCCAGATTAGGGAATTGATTGTGCATGGCCGCTTGTCGCCTGGGACCTGGATTGTGGAAAGCGATCTATGCGACCGGCTGCACATGAGCCGCACTCCTGTTCGCGGCGCGCTGTACCTGCTGCAGCGCGAAGGCTACGTGCAGGAACATCGCAACGCCAGCAAGTCGCGCATGGTGGTCACGTCGCTTACCAAAGAAGACGCCACCGAACTTTATTCGATCATCGGCCGCATCGAAGGCCTGGCAGGAAGGCAGGCGGCGGCGCTGCCCGAGGCAGCGCGGCGGGAACTGGCGAAGAAGCTGAAGCAGATCAACAGCCAGTTGGTACGGATCGCGCAACATCGCACCCTCGAGGGTCCGGGCATCTTCGACCTCGATCGGGATTTCCATCATCTCGTATTCAGCGCGGGCGCGGGACCGCGATTGACCACACTCCACCAGGCCATTGAGCCCCAGGCCGAGCGCTATTGGCGCCTCTATGCAAGCTCGATCATCAACGATCTGACCTCTTCGACACAGGAGCATGAGGCCATCATCGACGCATTGCTTGGCGGCGATTCCGACCGGCTCGAAGAAGCGCTCAAGCGCAACTGGGAGAATGGCTGCCTGCGGCTGGCGCGCGTGATCGATGTTTTCGGCGAGCGCGGAAGCTGGTAGCCATCGTGCGTCTTGCCTCCCATCAAATTTCGGTCAGCCTGCAATAATGGCCGAGCTGGCAGCCGCAACGGCGGGCCGCGTCGCTAGCGCATGGCGTACTGCGGCCTGGGTCATTTCAAGTTCGTCAACTCCAAGTTCAAGGCGAGGCGGGCGTACGCGTGCGTACCCGGTTCCCAGCTCCTGCTGCACTTGCTTGATAAGCTGAATGAACTTGGGCACGGTGTCCATACGCAGTAGAGGCAGGAACCAGCGGTAAAGTTCAAAGGCTTCTTTCTCTTTCCCTGCGCTGGCAAGGTTGAACAACTCGACGCTTTCTCTTGGGAGGGCGTTCACCAGCCCGGCAACCCAGCCGCAGGCACCGGCAGCGATTCCTTCGACAATTGCGTCGTCGACACCCACAAAGATGGCCAGGCGGTCGCCGACCAGCGCGCGAATGGCGGTCACGCGGCGCACATCTGTTGTCGACTCCTTTACCGCTTTCAGCGTAGGAAACTCTGCGGCCAGCTCCTGAATCTGTTCGGGAAGAAAGTCCGTGCCGTATGCAACCGGATTGTTGTAAAGCATGGCAGGCAGCGGCGATGCCTCGAGCACGGCCGCCACGTGCGCCTTCATCTCCCGCCAGTCTCCCTTGTAAACATAAGGTGGGAGAATCATGAGGCCCTTTGCGCCGCGCGCCTCAACTGCCTTGGTGAGCGCAACCGCTTCAGCAGTAGACAGGGCAGAGATTGTCGCCACCAGGGGCACCTTGCCATCGATCGCTTTGGCAAGCGTCTCAACCAGCGCGAGCTTTTCTTCAAAGGTCAGGGTCGCAGCTTCACTTAATGAGCCCAGTGAGATCAATCCGCTCACGCCATTTTCGATCTGCCATTTGGCGTGCCGCGCTACAAAGCTGTGATTGATGGTCAGGTCCTCATTGAATGCCGTGGTCAGCGCCGGCATGACTCCAGTCCATTGCATACGATTCCTTTCGCCGGCTTTCGTTGCCGGTCAGTTCGTTGCGCGCATAGCGCGCGGGAAGATAGGGTTCGGCCGTGATGGCCGGGGTACGGTTGCCGAAGTAATCGGCCGCCAATTCCGCAGTGGCAAGCGAGGTGGTGATGCCCAGCCCCTCATGGCCGGTGGCCAGGAACAATGTTGGATCGTGCAAGTCAGGTCCGATGAGCGGAAGCTTGTCGGGCGTTGCAGCGCGAAAACCCGTCCACACGCGGATTGCACTGAGATCGCGAATGCCGGGCAAATACCTGGCTGCGCGGGCCAGCATCGCAGCCAGGATGTGATGGTCGGTGGCAGAGTGTTCGGCGCCAAACTGGCGCGAAGAGCCGATGAGGATCTGGCCGGTCTGGCGCGGCTGTACGTTGAACGCAACCGAATCGGCACTCGTACTGTGCGCGCTTTTCAAATAGCCCAGTTCCACAAGTTGATGCCGCACAAATCCCGGATAGCGGTCGGTAATCACCAGATGCCCCTTGCGTTTGCGGATGGGCAGTTGTGCGGCCAACAGCGTTGAGTCAGCACCGAGCGCCAGAATGATGCGTCCCGCTTCGACTGCGGTTCCATCTTCAAGCTCTATGCGTCCGTCGCCCGACCTGCGGATTGCGCGGCCCACAAGAATCTGTGCGCCGAGCCGCTCCGCGCGCCGCGCCAGCTCCAGCGCCACAGCCGGCGGGTAAACCACGGCGTCTTGTTTCACAAGCAATGCGCCGGCCAGCGGGCGAACAAGATTGGGCTCGGCCTCGGCGAGTTGCGCCGGGGTCAATAATTGGCAGGGAACAGACCGCTCGGAGTACCAGTGGTGCTTTTTTTCTGCCGCCTCCATCTCTTCACAGTCGGCAGCGATCCAGAGGGTTCCGCGTTGTTCGTACTCGGCTGACGCCGGAAGCGTGGCCGCCAGTGTGTGCCAAAGCTGCTGCGAGTAGCGGGTCAGTGCAAATTGCGCATCGGAGTCATCCATGACAACGATGTGCCCCATGCCGGCCGCGGTGGCGCCGCTGCCAAGAGTGTCGCGCTCCACCAACGCGACCCGCAGTCCGCGTTGCGCACATGCCAATGCACACGCTGCGCCGACGATACCGCCTCCGGCAATCGCCACATCGAAGGTCGCGGCTGAGCTCATTCGCCGGTTCTCCCGGCAACCGGTGTTCCGCCCCGAAAGGGATCCTGGGGCGAAAATACAAGCGACGATTCAGCCGTTACATAAGCTGAGCCTGTAATTTTCGGCCTGATCCGCTCGCCTTCCACTTCGATGTGGCCGGTGAATACACTGCCCAGGATTCCCTCCTGCCGCCAGTACCGGCCGGGCGCGAGTTTGCCATCCGCCGCCAGGCATGCCATCTTCGCACTGGTGCCCGTGCCGCATGGAGACCGGTCGTAGGCTTTACCGGGGCAGAGCACAAAGTTGCGGCTGTCATTGGCAGGATCCTGAGGCGGAGCGATTAATTCAACATGGTCAATTTCGGCCCCGTTTGCCCCGGTTATGCCATTTGCAATCAGAGCCTGGCGCACCTGCCACGCAAAGGCTGTCAGCTCTTCAACGTGCTCGGCAAGAAGCGCGAAGGGGTGATCGTCGACGAGAAAAAACCAGTTTCCGCCCCAGGCCACGTCGCCGTGAATCGTACCGAATCCCGGAATCACAAGTGGAACCCGCGACCGGTAACGGTACGCGTCCACATTGCCGATGGTTACGCTGCCGTCTTCGGCCAGCGAAACCTCGACACTGCCAACCGGAGTTTCGACGCGATAGTCGCCTGGGCCGATCCGGCCCAGATGCTTGAGCGTTGCTGCAACTCCGATCATGCCATGGCCGCACATGCCAAGGTAGCCGACATTGTTGAAGAAGATCACGCCCGCCGCGGCTTGCCGATCGACAGGCTCAACCAGCAACGCGCCGACCAGCACATCTGACCCGCGCGGCTCGCAAATGACGGAACGCCGAAAGTCATCATGCTCCCGGCGCAACCGAGCCAGGCGCTCAGAGAGGCTGCCGGAGCCCAGGTCGGGCCCCCCTGTAATCACGCAACGCGTTGGCTCACCCGCGGTGTGCGAATCGATGACCTGCACTCGCAGCGGAAGATGGTTGTTGAGCGTCATATGGGTTGATTTCGAGATTGTCCCAGATTACCTGCTTGTTTAGTATACGAATTTGGATACAATCCTGACACGGTTCCTTTTTTGGCCGGCGCGGGATTTCTGCCCCGGCAAGCCATGCGATGACTTCCCCTTCGCCTGAACTCGATGCGGCGCCCGAAACCAGCGCCGGCCAGCGGATGGTCGAGAGCCTCGGCCTCTTTAGCGCAACGACGCTGGTTGTCGGTTCCATGATAGGCAGCGGCATCTTCATCGTCGAGAGCGATATCGCGCGCGGAACCGATTCCCCGGCGCTTTTCCTCGCCGCGTGGGTTATTACAGCGATCATGACCCTGATTGGGGCGCTCAGTTACGGCGAACTGGCTGCCATGATGCCCAAAGCCGGGGGCCAATATGTCTACCTGCGCGAGTCGCTGGGGCCTCTCTGGGGCTTTCTATACGGCTGGACCTTCTTTCTGGTTATCCAGACCGGAACCATTGCCGCGGTTTGCGTAGCTTTCGCCAAATTCCTGGGGGTTTTCATTCCTGCTGTCTCAAGCACCCACTGGCTTTGGCATATCGCTCATGTTCCGCCGATTCGGGTGGGGCCGATGGTTCTGGGAAACATGGAGATCGGAATCAGCACGGCGAATCTGGTGGGCATCGCGGTGGTTTTACTGCTGGCCCTGATCAACATCCTGGGCATGAAGCTGGGCGTGCTGGTACAGAACATTTTTACCGTGGCCAAGGCGCTGTCGCTGGCCGCGTTGATCTTCCTGGGCTTTACCGTGGGGCGCAACGCCACGGCGATGGCGGCGAACTTTGGCAGTCATGGAAGCGCGTTCTTCAGGAATGCGGGCTGGAGCGCACTCCATCCGGTGCAGGTTGGGATGCAGGGGCCCATTGCGATGGTGGGCCCGCTGGTGATCCTGGCCATCGTGCAGGTGGGTTCGCTGTTTTCGTCCGACTCCTGGAACAACGTCACGTTCACCGCGGCTGAAACCAGGAATCCTCGCCGCACGATTCCACTCTCGCTGGCGCTGGGAACGGGCTTTGTTTTGACTGTCTATTTCCTGGCCAGTGCGGCCTACCTCATGGTTTTGCCGCTGCACGGCGATCCGCACGGCGCCACGATCGCTGCGCGCGGCATTCAATATGCGTCGGAGGATCGGGTCGGCACCGCAGCCCTTGAGCAGATCTTTCCCGGCGTAGGCAGCTACCTGATGGCCGCCGCGATACTGGTATCCACCTTCGGTTGCGCGAATGGCCTCACGCTGGCCGGCGCGCGTGTTTATTACGCAATGGCGCGTAATGGACTCTTCTTCCAGTCTGTCGGCAAACTCCATCCGCGCTTTCGGACTCCGGTTGCCGGTTTGATTGTGCAGGCCGCATGGGCTACGTTGTTGTGTGTTTCGGGATCGTACAGTCAGTTGCTTGACTACATCATCTTTGCAGTGCTTGTTTTCTATATTTTGACGATCCTGGGCTTGTTCGTGCTCCGCTTTAGGCAGCCCGGCCTGCCGCGGCCATACAAAGCCTTCGGCTACCCGTTTTTGCCGGGACTTTACCTGGTCATGGCGACAGGAGTCTGCGCGGCCCTGCTGCGTTACAAGCCCCAGTACACCTGGCCTGGACTGATCCTGGTGCTGTTGGGTATCCCGGTGTATTTGTTTTGGTCGCGCGGTAATGCAGCCGCCACCGAGATTTGAACTCCAGCCCGCAGGTTTCCACCCATATGACCGGAGGCTGACTTGCCTTCAACTCCGGTCAACGGGTTGATCAGCACCGGAATTAACTGGTCAGACCATAAGCAAGAGGATTCTCAGGCCTCAAATGTCCCAACCGAGGGCAAGAAACGGTGCTCAGGCGCTAACGGGGTAGGGCTGTCGATTTTTGTGTATTGACAATCAATACCCAGCAGAGAGAGAATTTCCAACGTTCAAAGATCTAATTTCTGTCCTCTCCAAAATCAACTGAAAAGGATGCCAGTGCAATGAAGAGTAAAGACGAGTTTGCATTCAAACTGGTAAGACCACTCAAGGAGCAAAACTCCCTGTCGGTCAAGCCAGAGGTGAGCGAAAACGCTCGTTCCAAGGTTCGCGTCGTTAAAAGCAGAAGGGTAAGCCTTGGAGTCTGGAGCGTCGTTTTAGGACTTTTGCTTTTAACCTGGACCGTCCGCGCGCAGGAGTTCCGCGGAACGATCTCGGGAACGGTAATGGACCCCAACGGGGCCGCTTTGGCCGGAGCAGCGATCACCGTGCGCGAAGTGGACACCGGAACGGTGAGCAAAACGACAAGTGACGCCGCCGGACAGTATGTAGTGCCGTTTCTGCTGCCCGGGAACTATTCGATCACGGTTGGCGTGACCGGCTTTCAAACCCTGACGCGCAACGGCATCACGCTGCATGCGCAGGATCACCCGATCATCGACCTGACGCTTAAAGTGGGCTCCGCAAGTCAGACAGTTACGGTTACCAGCGCGGCGCCGTTGCTGAGCCAGTCCAGCGCCACCATCAGCGATGTCATCTCCACCTCGTCAGTTGCCGATCTGCCCCTGAACGGACGCGCGCCGGCGATGCTGGCTGAACTGTCGGTTGGCGTTGAGACCGAAGCGGCTCCGGAGCAATCGCACCCCTTTGACAACAACAACATGAACTCGTTCAGCATCGGTGGAACGCCGCTGCAATCCAGCGAAGTACTGATGGACGGCTCGCCGGATGAAACCCTTCTCGGTGCGCTGGCATTCAGCCCAACTGAGGATTCGGTACAGGAAGTCTCGGTGCAGCCCTTCGCCACCGACGCCTCTTTCGGCCACACCATCGGCGGCGTCATGAACGAGGTGACCAAAAGCGGAACCAACCAGCTTCATGGCACGGCGTACGAGTTTGGGCAGATCTCGGGGATTGACGCCAACACCTACTTCAACGATCGCAGTCAAAAGCCGTTGCCCGTATTTCATTTCAACCAATATGGTTTGTCAGCAGGCGGCCCGGTTTGGATTCCCAAAGTCGTCAATGGCAGAAACAAGCTGTTCTGGTTTTTTGCGTGGGAGGGACTGAAGGATTCGACGCCGGCGACGACTCTGCTTACCGTTCCCACTGATGCAGAGAAGCAGGGCGATTTCAGCGCGTTGCTGGGGCTCAGCACCGCGAGCCCGAATCCGTACCAGATTTACGAGCCGTTCACCGGCACATTCAGCAATGGTGCGACAAGCGGGCGCACACCGGTTCCCAACAACTGTCTCACCAATCAATCCACTTATTGCTCCGGCGTCGCCAACGCCGGCTACACCGTGAACCCGATCGCGGTCAATTATCTCAAGCTGTTTCCGGAGCCAAACGACACGACCGACGTAAAGTCCGACGGCGCGGACAACTACATCAGCAACGCACCCAGCATCGACGACTACAACGAAGAGTTCGGCCGCATGGACTACAACGTGAGCTCCAGGGACCACCTCTTCTTCGACTTCCGCCAGAACTACCGCTCACAGATCAAGGAAGACTACTACAACAACACCAATGGCTCGACCCTGATCCGCCAGAACTGGGGATCGACGCTGGACAACGTCTACACCTTGAACCCCACCACGGTCCTGGATGTGCGCTTCAACTGGACGTACTTCTATGAGGCGCATGACTCGCCTGCGGCAGTCTACTCGCCAACCCAGATGGGATTCAGCGGCTTGGCAAACTCCGCTCTGCCGTACGTGGAGATGCCGGTCATCAAGTTCAACGGCAGCAGCTACGAGGACTTCAATAACACCGCATCGCCGAGCTACGATCCCACCACCAGCTATCAGCTTTTTGCCGACGTCATCAAGACCACCGGAAAGCACACGCTGAAGTTCGGCTTCGACGGCCGGCAATACCGCATGAGGATCAGAAACTTCGACAACGGGGCCGGCCCCTCGGGCAGCTTCACCTTCGGCAACAATTGGATCACGGCCGGTACAGGCCAACCGAACCAGACCTTCGGCGGAGATATGGCATCGTTCGAACTGGGGTTGGCGAACTCGGGCGGGGACGGGTTCGATAACCAGGCTGAAGGCGACTATCGCTCGTACTACTTCGGGTTGTTCGCACAGGACGACTGGCGTGTGAACAACCGGTTGACGCTGAACCTGGGCGTCCGTTTCGATATCGATTCGCCTTTCGGCGAGAAATTCGGGCGCACGGTCGACGGATTCGACCCGACTGCGCCGAATTCCGCCTCGGGCGCGACTTGGAATTCGGCTGACAGCGTAACCGAGAACGGCCAGACCTTTGCAGTAAATCAATCCACCTTCAACACGCTCGGTGGAATCACCTTCCCCGGCTCCAGTTGGGGTGCGCCTTACCAGATCGCCGACAACCACGGCTTCTTCAGCCCACGTATCGGCTTCTCCTACAATCCGCCGTGGCTCAGTGACAAGATGGTGGTGCGTGGAGGCTTTGCCATGTTCGTGCAGCCGCAGACGCTGTCGAGCCTGAATGCATCGGGCACGGTTTCATCGAATGCAGAGAGCTTCCAGTCCGGCTTCAGCGCATCCACAACATACACGTCGACGCTCAACAGCTACTACAACAACTGCGGCGACGGTGACACGAGCAATCCCTGCTCCGGCGGAACTGCGTTTACGCTGGGAACTCCTTTCCCGACCCTCGTCCAACCGGCCGGATCGTCAGCGGGCGCCAGCACGTTCCTCGGAGAATCCATCAGTTTCTTCGCTCCCAATCAGCACGATGCGTACTCCGAACGCTGGAATCTGGGAGTGCAGCATCAGATCAGCCCATCCACATTGGTCGAGGCCATCTACGTGGGCAACCATGCATTGCATCTGACCGCTTCCGATTTGAGCGGTTCGGAACGGAATCTCAATGCTGTTCAAAAGCAGTACATGAACTTCAATCCTTACCCCGATTACAATCTGAGCAAGGCGGCGGGAACTGCAGTCCCCAACCCATTTGCCGGTTTGCTGCCCCTCAACAAGACATTTAATGCGGCCACCGAGGCATTGGGCGACCTGCTGGTTCCGTATCCGCAGTTTGGCAACTCGGGCATCTACGAGGTGAATGAGACGATCGGCCAGTCATGGTACAACGCCGCCATGCTGCACGTGGAGCAGCGCGCCAGCCACGGGTTGACTTTAACAGCCAACTACAACTTCTCCAAGTTGATTGAGCAGGACGACTACCTCAACGACCAGGACACTACCCTTGAGAAGCGAGTTTCGCCGTTCGACCACGCTGAACACTTCACAGTGGGCGCGATTTACGAACTGCCATTCGGAAAAGGCAAGATGTACGATTTTGGTGGAAGCCGTCTTATGGATGAGCTGCTCGGCGGGTACGTGATCAACGGAATTTACCAGTTCGAGTCGGGGCCGCCGATCGTATTTACCAACAACATTCCATTGCAGCCGGGGATGACGGTAAAGGACATCAAGAGCCAGCCGCGCAATACGAGCCCGACGACTACGGCGCTCGTCAATGCGAGCACTGTCTTTGACACCGGGAACTCGAGCTGCACGTATGTAGCCAGTTCCCAGCCATGCGATGGCTCGGTATATTTCCCGGGCCAATACTCCAGCTATGACTACCGGACACTGCCGACAACCATTGGCTCAGTGCGGGCGGACGGTTACAACAATCTGGACGCATCCATCCTCAAAGACTTCGCCATCCACGGGGAAGGGACCTACTTCCAGCTTCGCTTCGAAACCTTCAACACCCTTAACCACGCTATCTTCGCGTCGCCGAACGTTTCGAGCGCAACTTCGAGCACCTTTGGTTTTATAACGGGCACTACAGCTAACAGCCTGCCGAGACAGATTCAGATCGGCGGACGACTGGTTTTCTAGAGGTCTTGAAGTAAAGAACTTGTCGTAAATGAGTCAAGTTTTCAGGCCGCGAGTTTTGCTTTTTTGACCCAAGAGGTCACCTCTTGATCAAGCTTATCGAAGCAGCGACGGAGGGTCGAGTTGGGAGTGGATAGCTG
>DATJSB010000148.1:0-9757 GCA_035504315.1 Occallatibacter sp. | reverse complement strand
GGTGTGCATGCCGCCCATGTACATCAACGCTGGAGCGTATGTGGACGAGGGAACCATGGTTGACTCGCACGCCCTGGTGGGCTCGTGTGCGCAGATTGGCAAGCGTGTGCACTTGAGCGCGGCCGCGCAGATTGGCGGCGTGCTGGAGCCGGTGAATGCCAGTCCCGTGGTGATTGAAGACGATGTGTTGGCAGGCGGCAACACCGGCGTGTATGAAGCAACGATTGTGCGCAAAGGCGCTGTGCTTGCACCCGGAACCATTCTGACTCGCGGGACTCCGGTCTTTGACTTGGTAAACGGGACGATATTGCGCGCCTCGGCCGACGCGCCTCTGATCGTTCCTGAGAATGCAGTGGTAGTGCCGGGAGCGCGCGCGGTAACCAAAGGCAAAGGAAAGGAGTGGGGGTTGAGCCTGTACGCGGCAGTCATCGTGAAGTACCGCGACGAGAAGACCGACCTCAGCGCTACGCTTGAAGATTTGCTACGGTAGATTGCATGAGCGTCGGAGCTCTTCGCGTCATCCCCATCCTGCGCATTTTCTCTGTTGAGAAGGCGCGCGAGTTTTACCTCGACTATCTTGGCTGCAAGCTCGACTGGGAGCACCGGTTCAGCGAGACCGCACCGCTCTACATGCAGGTATCGCGCGACGGGCTGGTGCTGCATCTTTCGGAGCACTACGGCGACGGCTCGCCGGGAACGAACTTCCAGGTGGACTTTGAGGGCGTGGAAGAGCTTCACGCGGAGCTATGCGCAAAGAACTATCCCTACTGGCGGCCGGGAATCACGGAGACCTTCTGGGGCACGCAGCAGTTGAATCTGCTTGATCCCTTCGGGAACAAGATTCGACTGTGTGAGCCGAAAAAAGACTGAGCCGACTGGCCGGGTGTTTCCAAGGCATCGGGGAAAAAGTCAGCATCCACACTGGAGGGTGCAGAGTGTTAGCATGTGAGTAATTGACGGTTGGCCGGTGATTCACTCGCTTCGGCCTGCCAAACCTCGGAGTACATCCAGTCGATTCTTTGGCGCGTCAGGCGATAGGAAGTCAGGGATGGTGTTCGGTGTCCGTCGAGGGCGGCGGAGAAACGCTACGGGCCACTCGGCAATACGTGTTTCCTTTACGTGGCGATATTCGCCAGGCTCCGGCTCATCGAGATATTCGGCTTGCCGAACAAGAGCTAACGGCTCCTCTGCGCCCTGAGTGCTCTCTGAAAATGCAGTTGCCTCAGCGTACGTGGCAAAGGCAAAGTAATAGTCGCTGCCCTCTTCCTCATCAGGAGCGCCACGTTCGGGGTGGCACCACACCCTATACTCCAGGATGTCATCCCAGACATACCCTCCCCCGGCCTTTGCGAATGGCGAGTATGTTCCCACAAGACTTGGGTCTACGGCATCAGGGTACTCGGGCATATTCATCAACCCTATTTTCGCAAATACGCCTGCGGCGGGAACATGACCAACTCATCGCGCTCTTATTGGAGGTGTCATCCCCAATCCGGAAGCATCGGCGGATTTCAAGGCGTGAAGAACAACCGCAGATCCTTCACTGCGGTTCAGGATGACAGCGCATTGGGAAGGGAACGGAGTGCTTGAGCCGGCCTCGCGGGCCAGTGTTCGCCGACTCGCCGACTCGCTCCCCTTGCTCCTTCGCTCCCTTGTTCCTTCGCTCCCTTGCTCCCTCGTTCCCTTGTTCCCTTGTTCCCTCGTCCCCGGCTGTCCCGCTACTGCATCACCGGCAGCAGCACCGTAGCCCGCGCGCCAGCGCCGTCTTCGCGGTTGGCGAGCTGGATTTCGCCGCCGTGAGCGCGGGCGATTTGCTGCGCCAGCGCCAAGCCAACGCCGCTGCCGGCCGGCTTGGTGGTATAGAAGGGCACAAATAAATTATCGGAATTGGCAATGCCCATGCCGCGGTCTTCAATGATTACCGAGAGGCTCGAACCAGTGCGACCCCAGGTTGCCCGCACCGGTTCTGAGCCGTTGGCCAGCGAGGCATCCACAGCGTTGGTAAGCAGGTTGATGAACATTTGCTCCAGCTGGTCGGGATCGGCGTTGAGAGTAGAAGGCGGCCCGGGATCGAGTTGAACGTGCAGGCGCTGTTCGAGCAGGACAACGCGTTCAAGCAGCGGCGCAATGGCCACCGGGCGCAGCTTGGGCGGGGGCAATTGCGCCAGCAGCCGGTACGACTGCACAAAGCGATGCAGAGCGTCGGCGCGACTCTCCACCACGCCCAGGCCGCGGCGGAAATCGTGCAGGTCTGCTTCTTCGCCGTGGAGGGATTCAACCCGCATCAGCAGGCTTCCGGCGATGGATTTGATGGGCGCAAGAGAGTTCGAGAGCTCGTGGCCGAGCACGCGCACCAGGCGCTTCCATGCGACCTGCTCTTCTTCCTGCAAGGGCAGGCTTACGTCGGTGAGCAGCAGCAAAGTATGCGGAACGCCTTCCTGCCGGAAGCCAGCTTTGCGCAGCAGCCAGCGCGTGGGCTTGCCGGGAAAGACGTGAATGGCCTGATCGCGGGAACCTAGAAGAGAATCAAGGCCGAGTTCGTGTGCGGAGCGGCCAAAGCATCGCGAATAAGGAAGGTCGAGCAGCTGGAGACCCGCGTTGTTAACCAGCTGCAGAAGCCTGTCGCGATCGAAGGCGAAGAGCGGCGCGTGCATCACTTCAAGGATGCGGGCCAGCAATGCCGTTGCCTCGAGTGAGCGCACGCGCTGCTTCTGAATCAGGTCGGCGAGAGCGTTGATCTCGGCGGCAAGTTCGCCGAGCGCATCAGTGGAGCTGGCGCCGCGGGCGCGGAACGAGTAATCGCCTTCGCGCAACGACGAGATGACATTTGAAAGTGTCTGGATGGGCCGCGCCAGCCCATCTACCAGCGACGATGCGACAATGGCGATGTAGAGCAGCAGCAGAGCGGCAAGCAGAACCGCCGGTCCGGCGCCGATCTGATGCTGGTACACAAAGACCGCCAGGAAAATGAGCGCAGGCAGCCCGAGCAGCAGTGAAAACAGCCACACGCGGCGGAATGCTGAACGCCGCGCGCGACGGTGCTGAGCATCATAGGCCATACTTTTCAATGCGCCTGTAGAGCGCGGCGCGGCTCAGGCCCAGAGCCTCGGAAGCCTGGGAAATGTTGCCATCGCAGCGGCGCAGCACCTTGCGGATGAGCATGGCTTCGACCTCGTCGATACTCATGTTGTCGAACGACTGCGCAGCGGTGCGGGCCGAAGTAATGATAAGGTTGGCAGGATCGATTTCGTCGCCGCGGCAGAGCAGGACTGCACGCTCGACCGTGTGTTCTAGCTCGCGGACGTTGCCCGGCCAGGGATACTGCATCATCTGCTGCAACGCGGCGGCAGAGAATCCGCTCACCTGCTTGCGATAGCGCATCCGGTTGCGGGCCAGGAAGTGCTGGGCGAGCAGGGGAATGTCGTCGCGCCGCTCGCGCAGCGCGGGCAGGTGAATCTCGACGGTGTTGATGCGGAAGAGCAAATCTTCGCGGAAGTTGCCCGCCGCGGCTTCTTCCTGCAGCAGCGCGTTGGTGGCGGAAAGAATGCGCACGTCAACGCGGCGGGTTTGCGATGAGCCTACGCGTTCAAGCTCGCCGGTCTCAAGCACGCGCAACAGCTTGGCCTGCTGGCGCAGCGGAACGTTGGCGATCTCGTCGAGAAAGAGGGTTCCGCCATTGGCCAGTTCAAAACGGCCGATGCGGTCGGTGCGCGCATCGGTGAATGCGCCTTTGACGTGGCCGAAGATCTCGCTTTCAAAAGTGCCTTCGGGCAGGCCGCCGGCGTTCACGGCCACCAGCGGCATGCGCGCGCGCGGTGAGGCGGCATGCAGCAGGCGGGCCACGATCTCCTTGCCGGTCCCGTGCTCGCCGGTAATAAGAACGTTGGCGTCAGAGGGGCCGACCTGCGCGATCAGCTCCAGAACCGGCTGCATGGCCTGCGATGAGGCGATGAACTCCGGCATGCC
Source organism: Occallatibacter sp. (assembly GCA_035504315.1). Classification (GTDB taxonomy): domain Bacteria; phylum Acidobacteriota; class Terriglobia; order Terriglobales; family Acidobacteriaceae; genus Telmatobacter. The sequence continues at coordinate 5,791 of DATJSB010000148.1, read as the reverse complement.
TTCGGCGCGCAGCAGGCGGTTTTCAAGTTCGAGCTGGCGGGCGCGACGAATGGCCTGGTAAAGCTCGGCGTGAACCCGGACCAGCGAAAGCAGCCGCTCGTTCTCCCACGGCTTCTGAATGAAGTCGCGCGCGCCGCGCTTGATGCTCTCGACGGCCAGGTCGATGTTGCCCCACGCGGTCATGACGATGACCGGCAGCCGCGGGTCATACTCGTGAATCTGCGCGAGAAGGTCGAGGCCTTCCTGGCCCGAGGTCGTATCACGCGTGTAGTTCAGGTCGATGAGCACGACGTCGTAGTCGCACTGGCCCAGCGCTTCCATGACAAGTTGCGGCGAGCGCGCGCGGTCCACCGCGATTCCCTGAGGGCCGAGCAATAACTCGACAGCTTCAAGGATCGACGGCTGGTCGTCGCCGACGAGAACCCGGATTTTTTCGCGACTGTCCTGACTATTGCTGGTAATTTTCCGCCTCCGGTTGGTGTTCTCTCTGCATGATATCCAACGCGATCCGGGCCGACGCAGCCCATTTATTCTCGTAAGAACTTACTGCGCCGGACGGGAATTCTTCAAGCGATTGACTACTCATGGGCCACGACTCCGGATTTTGCGTCGTCGATCGAGACTCCGGTGCGGTCCAGCGTCTCTCCGATGGCGCGGTCAATGTCGACCTTGGCTTTTTCAAAGGCTGCCTGCGCGGCGTTAAGCAGGGATTCTGAAATGGACAGGTCGTGCTGCGCGGCCAGGGTATCGCTACTTGATTTGGCCCCGAGTTGCTGCTCCTGCTGGGTGACTTCGAAGACGTGCTGCGCCAGGTCGCGTGCCTTGGTGGCGGCATCGACGCGGGCCTGCGCCTGCTGCAGTGCGAACAGCGAGTTGCGCACGTCGAAGCGGATGCTCTTCTTTTGCTCCTCGAACGAGATCTGGCGCTGCCTGAACTCGAGCGAGGCTCGGAATTGATCGGCCTTGGCCTGGCGGTTGCGAAGGTTGATGGATAGATTCATTCCGAATTGATATTCGGGAGAGGAGTAGTTGAAGGTATTCTGGAACATTCCGCCAAAACCGGTAGGGAGAACGGAGGTACATTCCTCGGGTGACAGGTCGCAGTTCGGGTTTTTGGGTCCGGCGATGCCCGCTCCCTCGTAGAAGCCATAGGCGAACAACACCGGCAGCAGTTCGCTCCGGATCGATTTGAGGCTCGCCTCCGCCACCTGCATGGCAAGCTCGTCCTGGGCGACATCGGGGCGGTTCTTTTCGGCATCGGCGATCAGAACGTCAATCGATTTTGATGCATTGGGATCTGGAGAACCGACTTTATCGAGAGGGATCACCGGCATGTCGTCGATAGTCGGGCTGTCGGTCTTGGTGATGGCATTCTTGATGAGCAGCTCGTTCAATCGCAGAGTAGCGCGGGAAACAGTGAGGTCGCCTTCGCTGGTGGCTACCAGAGACTCATCGGTAGTGACCTGCATGGCCGGAATGGCGTTCAATTCAAGCTGCTTCTGGTCGTCCTGGAGCGTGCGCTGGGCAAAGGCCAAAGAACGCTCTTTGACCTGTTCGTCCTGATAGGCGTTCACCAGATCCCAATAAATATTTTCGACTTGCGTGATGGTGGCAATCACCTGCGCGCGAAATCCGAGGTCGGTAATCTGGAGGTTCTTTTTTGCAATATGAATGTAGCGCTCGTTGGTTGAGATGCCGAAACCGGCGAGCAACTGCTGCGTGAGTTCCACTTGAAAATTCGAGTAAAGGGAAGGGTTGATGGCTTCGTAGGGGCTGTTGTTGGCGAAGCGCTGACCTTCGTAGTTGACCTGCAAGCCGGTTCCCATGGGAAAGTTCTGGGAGAAATTCGCCAGGCCCTCGATGGTGTTTTGCTTAAACGTGGCGACACCGGTCTGGAAGGCGTTGCCCTCCTGGGTTACGGTGTGGTCAACGAAACTCCTGAAATTCAGGTAGGGATCGAAGGAAGCGATCGAAGTTCCGGCGCCGAGCGTCGAGGTTACGATGCCGCCCGCGCCTGCCGCAGCCGATCCGGAGCTTGAACCGCCGCCGCCACTTGAGGCCCCTCCGCTGAAACCGCCCTGCGTGGAGGACTGCACGATTGCGGTATTGACGCCGTTGGCCTGGGCGCCCGCTTTGGTGCGCAGGATATCGGTCTGCGCAATGGGGAAGTTGTAGCGGAAGGACGCGATATCGAGGTTGTTTTCGATGGCCAGGGCGATGGCATCGTGAAGCGAGATGTAGAGCTTGCCATCGTGGATGAGGTTCTCGAGGCGCGGGCTGTTGGTAAGGTCCAGCGGTGGCGCCTCACTGGGCCGGTAAGGCGAGAGCGGATTATGCGAGCGGGGCAAGTCGATGTGAAATGGACGCGGCGGAGCAGTCGCTATCTGCTCGGCCTGCTGCATCTGCTGCGCCAGCGTGGGGGGCGGCGTTGGGGCATTGCTCGCGGCGGGTGTTGGAGCTTCAGGGGCCGGTTGCGCCGTCTGGCCGTTTGCCGGCGCGGCCTGAGCCTGCTGCGGCGCACCCGCCGCGAAAAGATTGATCTGGAGAAGCAGAACTGCGGCTACGGCCTGTACTGGCCTTGACGAATTTCGAATGGAATATTTCACTTTGAGCCAACCTCCGATGAATTCGCTGGAATCAGTTCGTCGCGCGTGAGCCATCCGTCGCGCAGTTCCACGATGCGCTTGCCGTAATGCGCGTTCTCGTCAGAATGAGTGACCTGCACTATCGTGGTGCCCTGGCGGTTTAGCTCGCAGAAGAGTTGCATAATCTCGCGAGCCTGGGTTGAGTGCAGATTGCCCGTGGGCTCGTCGGCGAGCAGCAGGGACGGGGCATGAACCACGGCACGCGCAATGCCGACCAGCTGCTGCTGGCCTCCTGAAAGCTGATTCGGATAAAGGTCCTTCTTAGCCACGATCTGAAAACGATCGAGGATGTCGGCTACCATTCCAGCTCGTTCCTTGGCGGGGAGATTTTTGTAGCTCAGCGGCAGGTCGATGTTCTCGGCCACGGTCAAGTCGTCGAGCAGGTGATAGCTCTGGAAGACCATGCCGATGCGCTGGCGCGCCAGGTCGGCGCGCTGCTTGCGGTTGAGCTTGTGGACGGCGGTCTCGTCAAACCAGTATTCGCCCAGCCAGCCATCGTCGAGCAGCGCCAGTACGTTCAGCAGCGAGGATTTGCCTGCGCCCGACGGTCCCATGATGGTAAGGAATTCGCCCTCGCGAATGTTGAGCCCGACGCGGCGCAGCACCCAGGTTTCGGTATGGCCGGTTTTGTAGCTTCGTTCAACGCTTTTCAGTTCGATCATGTGATTGAGTTACTCCGTATTATGCGACCGGTAGACTGGCCGCGATTACTCGATGCGCAAAGCGCGCATGGGTTCAATTCGTGCGGCGCGGCGAGCCGGAAAATAGCAGGCCACCAATGCCGCAATGAGCAAAACCGCGCCGACGGCGCTGAATGCAGTGAGGTCGATGGCGCCAACGCCGTAGAGGGTGCTTTGCATGGCGCGTCCGACAAAATAGGCCCCACCCAGGCCCAGCAGCAAGCCGGCGCCGGCAAGCATCGCGCCTTCGCCCAAAATCATGCGCACCACGCGATCGCGGCTGGCCCCCAGCGCCATGCGAATGCCGATCTCATGCGAGCGCTGGCTCACCGCAAAGGCCATCACGCCGTAGATGCCCACCGCGGCAAGCGCCAGGGCAATCGCCGCAAAACTCACGTAGAGCAACAGCGAGAAACGATTGCCCGAGAGCGCCTCGTCTCGAGCCTGGTCGAGGGTCTTCATCTCCGACAGTGCGATCACCGGGTCAACCGAGTGGATCGCCGCGGTGACGGTACGCTTCATCGTCTCCGGGTCGCCGGCCGTGCGCACGCCAAAGCTGGCATCGACCCATGGGGACTGATCGAATGGCACGTACATCTGGGCTCGCTCGCGGCTGAAGTTGCCGCCGCGCACGTCGTGAATGACGCCGACGATCTGCCAAGCCTGATAGGGCCCAAGCTTGGCCACGCCGGGAATGATCTGCTCCACGTTGATGCGCTGCCCGATCGGATCCTGGCCCTTCAGGTTCTCCTTGACGAATTCTTCATTGACGATGGCGACCTTCATGCCTTGCGCGTTATCCGCATCGGTAAAGGCGCGGCCTCTCACCAGTCGGATGTCAAAGGTGTTGAAATAGTCCGGCGAAATCATCTGGAAGCCCGAGCCGGGACGCTGCGAAGGATCGGTATACGTTGTCGATCCGACCGTGAACGGCATGCCGAAGTATGCACCTTCGAGCGGCATTCCCACGGTAATCGTGGCATGTTCCACGCCCGTAGTCGCCTGGAGGCTACGAAGCATCTGCTCGTAGTAACCGACGATCTGATCGGCTGTTGCGTCCTTGCCCTTGATCATGGGCAGGTCAAACGTCAGCACGTGATCGACGCGCACGCCTAGATCGACGTGAGCCAGGTTCCAGAAGCTGTGCATCGCCATGCCCGCGCCGGCCAGCAGCGCCAGCGCCAGCGTGAACTCGCCCACCACCAGCAACTGGCGCAGGCGGTTGCGGAGCCTGCTCGAGCCTGACCGGCTGCCTTCCTTGAGCGATTCGGCAGGATCGACGCGCGAGGCATACCAGGCCGGGGCGCAGCCAAAGAGCAGGCCGGCCAATGTCGTCGCTGCAACGGCAACGAGCAATACGGGCACGTTGAGGGTGAGATTTGCTTCGCTGGGCAGCGTACCCTCAGGCAGGAGAGCAATAAAGCCGCGCAGCATTCCATAGCCCACGCCCACACCAAGAATTCCGCCGAAGAGAGCCAGCATCAGGCTCTCGGTGAGGAACTGGACGAAGACTTCGCGGCGCGTGGCTCCGACGGCGCTGCGAATCGCCACCTCGCGCTGCCGCGCCGTGCCTTTGGCCAGCAGCAAGTTGGCCACGTTCACGCATGCAATCAGCAAAAGGCAGCCCACCGCGCCCAGCAACAGCCACAGCGTGGTCTGCACACTGTCGTCGAGAAAATCGTTCTTGAGCGGATCGATCTTCGCTCCCCAGCCCCGGTTCGACTTCGGATACGCCTTCGCGACATGAGCAGCAACCGTATCCATATCGGCCTGCGCCTGCTTCATCGTCACGCCGGGCTTCAGCCGGCCCATCACCAGCAGCCAATGGAAGTCGTGGTTTTTCTGCTCCGGCGTGAAGACCAGCGGCACAATAAGCTCCTGGTCCAGCCGATCGGTCGCGCCGGGCGCGAGCACTCCGACCACCGTATAGGGTTTCTGGTCGAGCATGAGATTCTTGCCGATGATCTTCGGATCGGCGCCCAACCGCCTCCACATCCTGTTCGTCAACACCACCACCTGGTCTTTACCGGCAACGCCCTCCTCGGGAAGAAAATCGCGCCCCAGCTGAAATGGCGTACCCATCATCTGGTACATGCCCGGAGTGGTGTACTCCCCGTTCACCATCTCCGGCGCTTCTTTGCCGGCCAAGTTGAACTGTGTTCCGGCGAAGGCCTTCAGGTCAACGAAGGAGTGGCTCTGCTCCCGCCAGTCGGTAAAGTCACCGGCCGACACGCTGTGATGGCCCCCCTTTACCTGCGACCAGACCATGACCAGCTTGTCGGGATCCGGATAAGGCATGGGCGCGATCAACGTGGCATACACAGCCGTATAGATCGCCGTGGTTGCGCCAATGCCGAGCGCGAGAGTGATAGCGACCGTCGCTGTCAAGCCTGGGTTATTTCGCAACATGCGCAGGCTGAAGCGAAGATTGTGAAGCAGTTTCTGCATTAGCCGTCTCATCCCCCT
>DATJSB010000147.1:0-28516 GCA_035504315.1 Occallatibacter sp. | reverse complement strand
GTTACGGGGAAGCGTCTTTTGAGTCGGAATCCTGGCTGGACGACTAAGAGCGAGCTGGAAACCTGACCGGACTACGTACAGAATGAACTGAGAATAGCACGAATTAAATAACACATTTGAGTTATGTTATGGGTTTTCAGTTATCTAAGTTTCAGATTGGAACTATCTTTGCGTTGCGGGCCGGTTAGTGACAATCGGCACCGCGCTTTGAGACGCGGCGGTAACGAACGCTGCGCTTACGGCGCGGGGTGGAGTGGCTGGGCGTTGTATTCTCCCCGGTCCCCAAAGGCGAGGGACCGGGGGCACCTTCAGCGTGGTTTGGAGCAATCATCGAGACCGGGGCCACCTGCCATCCATGATGCGCCAAATGGGTTTAATTGCCTGCAAGCGAAACTGTCTTTCTTTGATTTTCTATTGGATGGGGTGGGTACGGGTTTCGGTTTTGAAAAAGGGGTCGGATGGGGTTCGCGATCTCCCGGCTATCGCGTTTTCGCCAGAGGTTCAGGAAGGCTCTCGCCAGGGCGAGTTTCTCTCCACAGGTCGGCCAAGTACGACTTCAGGACAGTGAATGCAGTTTCGGAGTCCGCTGGCTCTTCTCGATCCGCATTCGCGAAGTGAAGGTTTCCGTAGGACCGTCCAATCAGCCACTGTTTCTTTTCGGAATCGAATCTAATTGTCACTCGCAACGGAGGTGGATTGAGCCGTTCCAGTCCATGCTCTTGAGCAGTGGAAAAGACAATATGCAACATCGACTGGCCTACGCGAAAATAGTCATTCAGTCGGGCATCTACGCAAGCTTGTAGCAGCGGCGACACGAACTCAGCGAAAGGCGTCAGGTTGTTATTGTGCGTGGGTAGACTTTTTACCCAGCCCATCAACCAGTCCCACATTTCCTGTCGGGTCTTGAGCATCTGAGCTTCCCTCCTAACTTTCGACGCCAGCGTATCGTGATCGAAGTTTGCGACATTAACAGAGGTCCCGAAATGCAGGTCCTTCGACTTCGTTTGGCCGATGAATCGGCCAGACTTCGCTCAGGATGACAACTTGTTTTTGGCGCGAACCTTGGAGGCCGGACGCTGGAATTACCCGAATAAGAATTCTTTGGTGCGCAGGTCCTTGATGGTGTCGCGAAGTTTGGCGGCCTTTTCGAACTCGAATTTCTTGGCGGCTTCGCGCATGTCGGTTTCGAGTTTGAGGATGTATTGGTCGAGCTGCTCCTGGTTGCTGAACTCGGGCAGGCCTTCGGTTTCTTCTATTGCGGCATCGCCGTACTCGGCTTTGAGGATCTGGGCCAGTCCCATATCGACCTTGCTGATGATCGACTGCGGCGTGATGCCGTTCTCCTCGTTGTAGGCGCGCTGAATGGCGCGGCGGCGATCGGTCTCATCGATGGCCCGGCGCATGGAGTCGGTAACGTGGTCGGCGTAGAGAATGGCTTTGCCTTCGATGTGGCGGGCGGCGCGGCCCATGGTCTGGATGAGCGAGCCTGCGGAGCGCAGGAAGCCTTCTTTGTCGGCGTCGAGGATGGCGACCAGAGAAACCTCGGGCAGATCGAGGCCCTCGCGTAGCAAGTTGATGCCGATGAGGGCGTCGAATTCGCCCTTGCGCAGGCCGGAGAGAAGCTGGACGCGCTCGAGGGTCTCAATCTCAGAGTGCATGTAGCGGCAGCGCACGCCGACCTCGGTGTAGTAGCCGGCCAGGTCTTCGGCCATGCGTTTGGTGAGGGTGGTGACAAGCACGCGCTCGTTGCGTTTGGCGCGGTCGCGGATTTCGGCGAGGAGATCGTCGATCTGGCCCTTGACGGGACGAATCTCGACCTGGGGATCGACCAGCCCGGTGGGACGGATGACCTGTTCGACCACCACGCCGGCTGAGCGCGTGAGTTCGTAGGGGCCGGGCGTAGCCGAAACGTAGATCGCCTGCTGAACGCGATTCTCAAACTCTTCGAACTTGAGCGGGCGATTGTCGCGCGCCGAGGGCAGGCGAAACCCGTAGTCGACGAGATTCTGTTTGCGGCTTTGATCTCCGTACCACATGCCGTGCACCTGCGGAATGGTGGCGTGGCTCTCGTCGACGAAGAGCAGAAAATCGCGCGGAAAATAGTCGAGCAGCGTGGGCGGGGGCTCTCCGGGCAGGCGGCCGGAGAAGTGGCGCGAGTAGTTCTCGATGCCGTGGCAGTAGCCCATGGATTTAATCATTTCCAAATCGAAGCGGGTGCGCTGATGCACGCGCTGCGCCTCGACCATGCGGCCCTCGGCCTCAAGCTGCGCCACCCACTCGCCCAGTTCTTTCAAAATGGATTCGACGGCTTCGGCCTTGCGCTCGGGCTGTACGACATAGTGGCTCTTGGGATAGATGGGCAGGCGCGAGTATTTCTGCTTCACGGTGCCGAAGAGCGGATCGATTTGCGAGAGCGACTCGATCTCGTCGCCGAACATTTCGATTCGATAGGCCGATTCGTCGTAAGTGGGGAACACTTCGATGACGTCTCCGCGCACGCGGAACGTACCGCGGCGGAAGTCCGTGTCGTTGCGCTCGTAGAGGATTTCGACGAGGCGGCGGGTGATGTCTTTGCGGCTGATCTGCTGGCCCTTTTCGAGCAGCAGCAACATGCCGTAATAAGCTTCGGGCGAGCCCAGTCCGTAGATACAGCTTACGGAGCTCACGATGATGGAGTCGCGGCGTTCGAAGAGCGAGCGCGTGGCAGAGAGACGCAGCTTGTCGAGCTCTTCGTTGATGGTGGCTTCTTTCTCGATGTATAGATCGCCGGCCGGAATGTAGGCCTCGGGCTGGTAGTAGTCGTAGTAGCTGACGAAGTACTCGACAGCGTTCGAGGGGAAGAACTGCTTGAACTCGTGATAAAGTTGCGCGGCGAGGGTCTTGTTATGGGCGAGGATAAGGGCCGGCCGGTTGGACTGCTCGATGACCTTGGCCATGGTGAAGGTCTTGCCCGAGCCGGTGACGCCGAGCAGGACCTGGTGTTTTTCTCCGGCGGCGAGGCCGTTGACCAGCTCCTCGATGGCGCGGGGCTGATCGCCCTTCGGCTTGTAGGGGGTTACGAGCTGGAAGTCCATGGTGGGATTATAGCGGAATGGCGAAGAAGAGGCGAATCTTGCCAGTAGGTCAGTTCGAGACCGGGATGTTGAGCCGTAACGATAACCGGGAAGGACTGGCGTCGTTGCGAACAGCCGGAAAAGGCATATAATTAGGATTCGCCGGATGCCGAGTCCGATTGCTCCGGTGCAGAGTTTTTCCAGGTTTGAGTCGCTCATTGACCATCGGCGTATGAATGGGATCAGAGTTCGACCAGCCAGCCTCTCTTAGAAGTAACTTCCTCATCTGCAATCAAGGCGAAACATCGAATCGCGATTCTGCTGCGAGTCACGCGAGCGCGGGGAGGACACGACATGGGAAAACTACTTTATCTGTCACAAGTCGGTGATAACTACGATTGGGAGGAAGGTACCTCGGGCGGACGCACCATTGTGCTCGGGGCTCTTGAGGGAAAGCTCACGCAGTTCATTGTCGACAAGGCGAACGCTGAACAGAAATTGCTTAGGCTGGGAGGGGCGCTAAACACTGCTCCCGTCGCAGGTGAGTCGTCGTTCCAGCGTGCCAGGAGGTTGCAGACTGAAGCCATTGAGCGGCAAACGATGAGGAGCGTCTCACCCAAGGAACAATTAGGCCTGGACAAATCGCTCAGGGCAGAGATCGCCGACGCTGACGCAAAGATTCAACGCCTGACCCGTTGGCTTCAGTTGGAGGGCGCGCATCTGAATCCCGATGGTACTATCAATTGGACGCTTTCCAATGCAGTGGTTGTTTACGATCACGATGCGGCTGTACAACAGTTGACCAAGTTGCGCTTCCACGGCGGCAGGATCTTCACTGACGACGCTCACGCGAATCTGTTCGACACTACTGACATGGTCACGCACTTTTCCGGTCCTGGCAAAGCTATTTATGTGATGACCAAGGAAGGCAACATTCACGCGTCTTCGCACTCGGTCGGTCATCGCCATCACAGCTCTCTTCTAGCCGGAGAAAAGACCGCCGGGTCCGGCGAATTGGAGGTCAAGGACGGAGTGTTGAAGTGGATTTCAAATAAGAGCGGACATTATCAGCCTGGTCTGAGGCACTTTATGCAGACCCTTCACATTCTTGAAAAGCACCAAATCAGCAACTCCTTCCGTATCTCTTACGTTAATGCTACGGGGAAGCGCGAATTTGCAAATACTACGGAGTTCCAGGCGCAACTTCTGGCTGAAGGTGCACGCCACTGGGACTATGAGCTCAACAAGCTGCTGCTGTACTCCCACCACCTGACAGACGCGGTGCTCTCGAGGCACACCCCGAATTCATGGCGCTGGCGTGATCCTTCGGCCGGCGAAGAACCCGGGGTCTATGACACTGTAACGAGAACGCTGGTGCCTCACCGCGACGTCCGGCGCTGGCTCAAGTCACGAAACCTTTTCATGAAGAAGGTCGTAAAGAGCGGCACCAACCGCTAAGGCCCACCGATGCGCGGCGCCCTCCAGACGCTTTCTGCACATGAGCAAGCTCATAGCAGAAAGCTAAGAGCTCATAACTGCTTTTCTCACCACGGCAGCGGCTGGCCCATGTGGAAATAGCCACCGGTGGGGCCGTCGTCGCCGAGTGTTGCCAGAGCAACCGCGGTTTTCGCGCCATCTTCGAGCTCCATCGTCGCCTGCGGGCCGCCCATCTCGGTCTTTACCCAGCCGGGGTGGGCTGAGTTCACCTTGATCTTTGTATCGCGCAGTTCGTAGGCCAGGTGCACGGTGAAGGCGTTCAGCGCCGTCTTGGAGGCGTCGTAGGCAAACGATTTGGCGTGGTAGATAGGTGAGCCGGGCGTGGCATGCAGGGTGAGCGAGCCCAGAATGCTGGAGAGGTTTACGATGCGGCCGGCGGCGCTTTTGCGGACCAGGGGCAGCAGTGCCCTGGTGATTGCGACCTGGGCAAAAAAGTTGGTCTCAAAGACCTTGCGCAGCAGCGCCAGCGGCACATCGGCGGCCGAGTGCTCCGGACCCACGCCGGGAAAGCTTCCGCCTGCGATGCCGGCATTGTTCACCAGAATGTCGAGGTGACCGTAGCGGGAGTTGAAGTAGTCGAAGGCGGCCTGGTGGCTGGCGGGCTGGGTCACGTCGAACTGCAGCGCGTCAGCTTCGGCGCCGGCATTGCGGAGTTTCTCCAGTGCCAGCTCGCCCTGCTTCAGGTCGCGCGAACCGATGACAACTTTGGCTGCGTCCTTCAGTCCGAGCGCGGTTTGGAATCCGAGGCCGCGGTTGCCGCCGGTGATGAATGCAATCTTCTCTGCCATATTGCGGTGTCTTCTCCTGTCTTCGATTGGATTCAATAAGCAGCGGAAAGGTGCACCGGAACGCAGAAGGCGCGAGAAGCGCAAAAGGCGAGAGAAATGGGCGCTACCCTGCGGCTGGGGCGAGTGAGAGCGCGTATTTGGGCAGAACCCCGACTTCGGCGGCCATGGAGAAGAAGCCGCGCATGCCTTCGATGATTTCTTCGTCGAGGATGTAGTGAATATTCTCGCTCAGATAGGTGCGGATGGTGCTCTCGGGGATGGGGATCTGCCTGGCCCAATCAGCGGCAATCGCATCGATGTTGGCCAGACCGTGATCGCGGGAGCGAATGAAATCCGCGGCCATTCCTTCATCCACAAAGCTGCCTTGCGCAGCACCCCAGACGGCGGAGACGAAGGGCAGTCCGGTGAGGCTGCGCCACTCCTGCGCGAGGTCGTGATAGACAAGTTCTTCGTGGGTGCGCGCAAAGCGGTTCGACTGTTCCTCGAGCGCGAGCAGGGCCGGGTCGCCGATGATGATGGCCGCGTCGGCGCGCTCCAGCATCCGGTCGAGATCGGCGGCATGCGGAATGAACGGAACGTCGGCGTTATGCCATTTGTGAAACATAATCCGCGCATAGGCGAGGGTGGTGCGGCTGGCAGTGTCTGCGGCGAGGGAACGGATCTTTTCGAGAGGCTGATTGGCGTGCCGAACCAGAAGCAACGATCGAACGCGGCCCTTGGAGGCAATCGTGCATCCGGGAAGAATTCCAAGGTGCGAAACGGTGGCCAGTGCGGCAATGGGAATAAGTCCGACGTGGGACTCGCCCGTGGCCAGTTGAGCTGCGCATTCAGAAGGTGACATGCGGCGGATCAGGTAGCGGTTTTCGAGTTCAGCGTCGAGCGGCGGATGTTCGAAGTCCCACATCAACGGCGCGGGATTGAGGAAGTTGATTGCCGCGACGCGCAGCCTTCGATCTTGTTCTTCGTTCATGCTGGTGGGCACGCTCATTAGAGTATCAAGATTGGCGCGGCAATTCGGCGTGAATCGGTGTGTGGGGTGCTCATCTGCGCAACCTGGGTGACGGTGCAGCTTGACTTCTGGTTAAGAGAGGTCTAATTTGAGCCAAAATCAACTTTGCGGCCGATTTGTGAACCTGGAGCGGCTCAAGTGTGCCAATTTTGGACAGTGCAGTGACTCTATCTTGTGTGTTTGAGCCAGTTTTGACTCGATTTGATACAAACGGTGCGGCCCGATGAGCGACCTGGCCGTCTCTGCCGCAATTCAACAGAGCCGTGACACCGGCGAAGAAAGCCTGGGGTGGCTTGCTCTCGCATTGGCTCCCGGTCTCGGTCCCAAACGCATCCTCGACGCGGTGCAGAAACTCGGTTCGGCCGCGCGTATCTTCGAACTTCGCTTGACGGAACTTGAGGGGTTGAATTTTCCGGCCGAAGCAGCACAGTTCATTTTTGACGGCAAGGCGCGGGCTGCGGCCGAGGCGGAGTGGGAGCGGACCAAGGCGCTGAGAGCAGCGATCGTAAGTTATGGATGCGAGGCATATCCGGAGCGCCTGCGTGAAATCTACGACCCGCCGCCGGTATTGTGGGTTCGCGGCGATGTGAAGCTACTGAGCCGGCCATCGATCGCGATTGTCGGAACGCGTCATCCCACGCCCTACGGATCGGGTGTGGCCGAGATGCTGGCACGCGATCTGGCTGCCCGGCGGCTGCTGGTGGTGAGCGGAATGGCGCGAGGCGTTGACTCGTGCGCGCACCGGGGAGCGCTGGCCGCGCGCATGCCCACCCTGGCCATCTGGGGCACGGGCATCGATGTCGTCTATCCCAAAGAAAACAAGAAGCTCGCCGAAGAGATTCTGGAGACGGGAGGGGCGATTGCGAGCGAGGTTCCCCTGGGGACTTTTCCAGCGCCGCAGAATTTTCCGCGCCGCAACCGGATCCTGAGCGGCGTGAGCATTGCGGTGCTGGTGGTTGAGGCTGCGGAAAATTCGGGGACACGCGTTACCGCCCGTTGTGCGGCAGAGCAGAATCGCGACCTGTTCGCGGTGCCCGGCAATGTGACCAGCAAAGGCTCCTGGACCCCTAACACGCTGATAAAACAGGGCGCCAAGCTGGTAGCCACCTGGGAAGACGTGTGGGAAGATCTGCCCTCGCAGGTGCGAATTGAGCTTGAGGCTCAAGCTCCGTCTGCATCCAAAAGCGGGGTGGCTGCATCCTTATTGCCTGACCCGGTGCTGCGGCCCGAGGAAGCGATGGTGCTTGAGGTGCTGCGCAGCGACCAGAGCCTGCAGATCGACGAACTGCTGGAGCGGCTTGAGACGCAATTGACTTCGTCTGAGGTCTTTACGGCGTTGTTCGAACTGGAGATGGCAGGCCGGGTGCGGTGCCTGCCGGGGAAAAACTACGTACGGACACTTTAGTTGTTTTGGCATGGCGCGTCCCAGGCAGAATTGGGGCCGGCGCCAAGGCGGCGCCGCGGCCGAAGCCTTGGCGAGCGCAGAGAGGTCGTATTCGCGGAAGGTTGAATTGGGGGTCTCCGATTTTTCGTCGATCCTAAATTTATTTCTTTCGTCTAATCGTCCGGCGGCATTCGGATCGAGCGGCGGACGGCATGAAAGGTTGATGGAACAAGATGTTGCGGTAGAAGTCCGAGTGCGTAAATCGGCTTTCCCGCAGCTCTCAAAATGGGAGCGATGGGCAGGAATCTTCAGTACCGGAGTGGAAATCCAACGGTGTTCCATGGTAGGGTGCAGAACTTGCGGGCTCATTTTTCTCTTCATGTGGAAAACGGCGGCTTTTTTGCCGTGTTTGAGAATGCAAACAGGAGTGCGCGCCGATGCGGGCGGTAAGATTGAAATTTTCCCCAGATCTAATGCCCGCTGAGGCAAGACGCGACTCTAAATAAGAGAAGGAACTGATCAAGGAATGGCAACGGGCAAATCATTGGTAATCGTCGAATCGCCGGCAAAGGCGAAGACGATTGAGAAGTATCTTGGCAAAGGGTTCGAGGTGCGCGCCTCGATCGGTCACATCATGGACCTGCCCAAGAACGACATTGGTGTTGAACTCAAGAAGCGGACATTCGTGCCCGAGCTGGTTGTTTCGCCGGGCAAAGAGAAGGTGGTGGATCAGCTTAAGAAGGCGGCGGCGAAGGCCGATGAGGTGTATCTGGCGCCTGACCCGGACCGCGAAGGCGAGGCTATTGCGCATCACCTGGCGATGCAGCTGGGCACGAGTGCGGCGGAACGAAAGAAGATTCGCCGGGTCACGTTCAACGAGATCACCAAAAAGGCCGTGCAGGAGGCTTTCAAACACGCTCGCGACATCGATCAGAACCTGGTGGACGCGCAGCAGACTCGCCGCGTGCTCGATCGTCTGGTGGGCTATCAGATTTCGCCGCTGCTCTGGGACAAGGTTCGCCGCGGACTCTCGGCGGGCCGCGTTCAAACCGTGGCCCTGCGTCTGGTGGTGGAGCGCGAACGCGAGATCGGCGAATTCAAGCCGGTGGAGTATTGGTCGCTGGATGCGGAACTTCATCCCGAACGCCAGGTCGAAAAGAAATTCAAGGCGCGGTTTGTGGGCATCGACGGCGAACCGGCGCGCGTGGCGAACGGCAAGGATAAAGACGAGAAGGACGCTTTCATCTCCAACGCGGTGCCCGGCAAACCGCAGATGGACGAGATGCTGGCGGCGCTTGAAAACGCGAAGTGGTCGGTTACGTCGATCCAGTCTCGCGAGCAGCAGAGGCGCCCGCTGCCGCCGTTCATTACCAGTCAACTGCAGCGCGACGCAGCCAACAAGCTGGGCTTCAACGTTCGCCGCACCATGGGCGTGGCCCAGCGGCTCTATGAGGGCGTCGATTTGGGCGCAGAGGGCACAACCGGCCTTATCACTTACATGCGTACCGATTCTCCGCGCGTAGCCCCTGAGGCGCTTACCTCGGCCCGCGAGTGGATTGCGAAAAACCTCGGCGAGAATTACCTGCCGGCGTCGGCCAACGTGTACAAGGGCAAGAAGGACGCGCAGGACGCGCACGAGGCAATTCGTCCCACCGATGCTTCGCGCACGCCGGAGTCGATCGCCCGATTCCTTTCGGACGAACAGCTCAAGCTCTACTCGCTGATCTGGAAGCGCTTCGTGGCTTCGCAGATGGTTCCGGCCATCTATGACGTGACGACGGCGAACATTGCCGCGGTTTCGAGCAAGACGCGCAGGACCTACGATTTTCGCGTGAGCGGATCGGTGCTGCGCTTTGACGGCTTCCTGAAAGTCTACGAGGTCTCAGAGGACAAGAAGGGCGATGAGGATGAGACGTCGAACCGATTGCCGAATCTCGACGGAGTGAAGGCGCTGGAGCTTGACCAGTTGCTGCCGGAGCAGCACTTTACCCAGCCGCCTCCGCGCTACAACGAAGCTTCGCTGGTGAAAGAGCTCGAAGAGCGCGGTATCGGCCGGCCGTCGACCTATGCGTCGATCATCAGCACCATTCAGGATCGCGAGTACGTGGTGAAGCACGGCGGCTCGCGTGGCCGCTTCTATCCGACCGAGATCGGGGTGGTGGTGTGCGACCTGATGGTGAAGAACTTTCCGTACATCTTCGACACCAGGTACACGGCCAAGCTCGAAGAAGAATTGGACGACATTGAAGACGGCAAGGAGAAGTGGACCGATCTTTTGAACGGCTTCTACGACCACTTCGAAGACGAACTCAAAGTGGCCGGCAAGAAGATGGAAAACATCAAGCGCATGGAGAAGGTGACCGGCGAGAAGTGCGAGGTATGCGGATCGCCTCTGGTATTGAAGTGGGGCAAGTTCGGCACGTTCTATGCCTGTTCGGCATACGACAAGAAGGACCCTTCAAGTTGCACCTTCACCAAGGAGAACATCGCAGCCAAGCCCGACCTGAACACGCCAGAGGCCCAGGAGGCCGGCGACACCGAGGAGTACTGCGAAAACTGCGGCAAGGTAATGGTGATGCGGCGGGGGTTGTTCGGTCCGTTCATGGCATGTCCGGACTACAACGCCGATCCGCCCTGCAAGACCTTCCGCAAGCTGAGCCAGAAGCAGCAGCAGAAGCCGCCCGAACCCACCGGTGAGGATTGCCCGGTGTGCGGCAAGCCGCTGGTGCTGCGGCAGGGGACGTACGGCGAGTTCGTGTCTTGTTCCGGCTATCCCAAGTGCAAATACGTAAAGCAGAATCTGATTGAGGGCATGAAGTGCCCCAAGTGCGGCGAGGGTGACATTGCCGAGCGCAAGGCGCGGCGGGGCAATGTCTTCTGGGGCTGCACCAACTACCCCAAGTGCGACTTCACTTCGAACCTGAAGCCGGTGCCCAAAAAATGCCCCCAGTGCGGAAGCCCGTACCTGGTTGAAAAGGTGCTCAAGTCAGGCATTTATCTTGAATGCCCGAATAAAAAGAAAAGCGCCGAGGAAGAAGTTGCACCGGCCAGGCGTGGAAAGAAGGCTGCGGCCGCCGCCCATGAGAGCAAGGTGATTTGCAGCTACTCCAAGCGGATCGGGAATGCGCCGCCTCCGCCCACCGCAGCCACCCACGGGCCGGTAGTCGAGAAGAAAGAAGAGAATCACGAGTTGCAGCCGGCGTAGTATTTAGAACCGCGGTGAAAGAAATCGTCATACTTGCCGGTCCAAATGGCGCGGGCAAGACCACCGCGGCCAGGAAGCTTATTCCGAAGTTTCCTTACATTCAGGAGTTCCTGAACGCGGACGAATTCGCCCGGGCGATCTCTCCCAGCGATCCCGAGGCGGCCGCTTTTTCCGCCGGACGCAGAATGCTGGAGCGGATGCGCGAACTGGTAGAGCGGAACCTGAGTTTTGGGCTTGAAACCACGCTCTCAGGAAAGGCATACCTGCATCTGCTCAAACGATGCAAGGGCGCCGGCTGGCGCATTACACTGCTTTACCTTTGGCTGCCGTCCCCTTCGGCTGCCATCAGACGCGTTGCACAAAGGGTGCGGGAAGGTGGTCACGGCCTGCCCCCCGAGGTGATTCGCCGCCGATACTTTGCAGGGCTGTCAAACTTTCTAAGGCTCTACCTTCCACTGGCAGATGAGCTGGAGGTATACGATAATTCAGTCAGGCGCGTTCAGATCGCCAAGAGGAGCGAAGGCGGAGTGCTCGTCATCCTCGATTCGGAACGATGGTCAAAACTAAAGAGGGCTTCGCGGTGCAAGGAATGAGTTCTCGTGAAATCCACGGTGCAATTCGGACGGCCCTGAGCGAAGTCTCGCGGGCCCTCGCCTCAGGCGAGCTGGACCGTTCGGGCCGCTACTACTCGGATTACGAGCTCAAGCATCGATTTCCAGACCTCAAACCGAAACTGGAACGGCGCCGCGCGCGGGGTCGCGAGTTCCCACTTCGACAGCAAAGACACTTAAGCCGCTAAGTGAAATGGGAAGAGAATCACGAATTGCAGCCGGCGTAACCGGAGCCACGCGCCCACGAAACCGTGTTTCAGGAGGAAGACACTGAAGACGGCAGGAAATCCGTACGATGCGGTTGCCTATCCCCCCCTGGCGTACCCCGATACGCATCCCGATCGATTGGCCACCATGGCGATCCTTCACGGGCTTTCGCCCACCCCAGTGGAGCATTGCCGGGTGCTCGAAGTCGGATGCAGCGAGGGCGCCAACCTCATCCCCATTGCCTACGCAATTCCGGGGAGCGAGTTTGTGGGCTTCGACCTGGCCGGATTGCCGGTCGAGCGCGCTCGAGGCCGGATTCGCGACCTGGGCTTGCGCAATGTGAGCATATTCAAGAGGGACATTCTTGAGCCTTTCGAAGACCTGGGCCGGTTCGATTACATCATTGCGCATGGGTTCTACGCGTGGGTGCCTGAAGCCGTTCGCGATCGGCTCTTCGAGCTCATAAAAGGACTGCTTACCCCAGCCGGAATCGCGTTCGTCAGCTACAACGCCCAACCCGTCGGTTACATGCGATCGATGATCCGCGACATGATGATGTTCCGCGTCGAAGGCCTCGACGATCTGGAACAGCGTGTGAGCGAAGGACTTGATTTCCTTCGCTTCATCGTGAAAGCAAAGCCTGACAACGATATCTATCGCGCGCTCCTCGAGGACGCGCTGAAACGCATGGAGGCGCGCCGCCCGGGCGTCACCTGTCACGACGAGATGAACGATGCATTCTACCCGGTGCATTTCCTCGAGTTTGTTCGCCACGCCGCTCAGTATGGACTCGCCTATCTCGACGAAGCCGTGCTGCCGCCGCCGCAGGATCCCAGCTACAAACAAGATGTTCGCTCGGTGCTGGAAAAAGCCTCGGCAGGGGATTTCCTGAAAGAAGAGCAGTTGCTGGATTTCGTGCGTCTGCGCGCCTTCCGCGAGACCCTGCTGGTGCACGCGGACAGCGAGGTTCACCGCGAGTTTTCCCCCCAAGCCTTCCGCCGCTTGCTGTTCGCCTCTCAAACCACCATGGCTCCGGCCGAGAATCCCGACTCCAAAATTTTTGTTCTGCCGAGCAACATAAGGATGGAGTCGAACCATCCCGCTGTGATTGCACTGCTTGAAGAGCTTGGGAAGCTCTGGCCCTCGGTGGCCAGCTATGCCGATCTCGAACCCAAGCTGGCGGAAAAGGGCTTTGTGCTCGATACCGCCGGAGCCGCACTCCTGATCCGCCTGGCGGTGGCCAAGATGCTCGAACTGCGTTCCTGGCGCGCCCCGGTTGCTCCCCGCATTGCGGAACGGCCCCGGGCCAGTGCCTGCAGCCGCCAGGAAGCACGTATGTGGGGCACTGCTACTTCGCTGCTGCACGGCTTTGTGACTCTCGAAGACGTCAAGGTGCGCCGCTTGCTCCAGTTGATCGACGGCAGCCACGATCGCAACGGCCTTCTTGAGGCGATGCGGACCGAATTCCCAGACACGCCTGCCTCGGAGCTGGAGGCAGGGATCGAATCAAGCCTGAATCTTTTGCACAGGTCGGCGTTTCTTGAGGACTGAGCAACCGCTCGCCATAACACATTCGTCGCACCCGCTTCCGAACTGAATCCTGTACCATGAGCAACAGAGGCTCTCATGGAAAGAATGCTTGCGACGCCGGCCGACGCCGAGATCATTCTGAAGCTATACCAATTGCGGACTGAAGAGACCATGCGCAAAGCGCGCGCGTGGCTGTTGGGCGATTTCTGGCCCAAAACAGCCGATGAATTTTTTGCAGTTCAGGATAATCCGGGCAACAAGCATAATCCCTGGCTGCGGCAGGTGGTTACCTATTGGGAGATGGCGGCTGCCATGGTTCTGCACGGAGCCGTTTCAGCGGAACTGTTCGTCGACTGCAATGCCGAGGGGTTTTACATTCTGGCCAAGTTCGCGCCAATCCTTGACGCCATCAGGGAGCGCTACCCGACTTATCTGGCAAAAACCAGCGATATGGTGAAACGGTTTTCATCGGCTGCCCAGCGCTACCGGGGAATCAAGGAGCGGGTTGAGGCGTCGCGAGCGTTTCACGCGGCCAAGCCGAAGAAGCGGGCTCCCAGGGAGGTCAGCGTGCCCGACCAGATTCAGTTTGACGTTCCGGCGTCTTGAAGACAGCCAGGGCAATCGCATTTCAAGATGCGGGAAGATTATGTTTTGAAAGGGCACGGCTTTAGCCGTGCCGAAGCAGGCGCAAGAGGAAGATTCTGGCTTTAGCCACGGAGGGGTGGTTTCAGAGTGCGGCAAAATGCGTCCCCCAGAGGCTAAAGCCCGGTCGATTCGGGGGATTCTTTTGGCGCGGCTGAAGCCGTGCCCTTTTGAAAACCACTGGACCTCAAGATTCCAATTCCAAATGCGATTGCCCTGTGAAGACAGCCGTCTCTTGTGCATTTTCCTGTGCGAGAGCATGATAATAGCTGACTTGTCGATCCCCGACACCCTGGAGGTCTGAATGAAGCGCGCATTTTGTGTACTCGTCACCGTCCTCGCCCTGGCTTGGATGACAGCCCAGGCTGCTGATTCCACGCAAATTACCGGATATATATCGGACTCGGCCTGCGGCGCCAAACATCTGGGCGACAACGTTGCCTGCGTGAAGGGCTGCATCTCGCACGGCGAGAAGCCGGTCTTTGTGGACCAAGCAAAAAAGCAGGTATGGAAGATCGATAACCCCGATTCCGTGAAGGATTTCTACGGGGCGAAGGTGGTTGTCAGCGCAACCTCAGATGCGGCCAGCATGAGTGTCCACATCGATTCCATCGCTGCGGCCAAATAGGGCCGTTTTTCCACAGGACTACCCGGAAATCTCAGCGAACAGATTTAAGCACTCGCCCTGCGACGGAACATCTGCTACTGTTGTCTCGTCGCTGGGCGGCGTGTGCATACGCAAGACGCCGCCGTGGTGGCGCCAAAACAACGGAAAAGCCATGGCAAGAGCAATTTGGAACGGCAAGGTTATCGCCGAGAGCGATCGGATCGAGGAAGTGGAAGGAAACGTCTACTTTCCCGAATCGAGCCTGAAGCGAGAATACTTTCGATCCAGCACCAGCACTTCAACCGATCCGCATACGGGCCAAAAACGGTATTTGACCGTGGTTATTGACGGCCAGGATAATCAGGACGCCGCCTGGTACTATCCCGATCCCAAACCTGCCGCCCGCCGAATCAAGGGCTATGTAGCCTTTTGGCGCGGGGTGGAAGTGGAAAAGTGAGAAAAACTGGGACTAAGGGACTGAGGGACTGGGGACGAAGAGCTTCTTGCTGGAATCTCATGGGACCAACTGACTAATCCACTGATTTGCGGAACTCGCATGCGCTTTCGCCTCACCGTGTTTCTCCTTGCATCGGCGCTTGCGGCGAGCGGCTGCGCGCATCAGCCTGTGCCGGGTTCGCCGCAGCCGGTCGCACCCACGCTGGCGGGTGATTCGGCCCATCCCGGGCGCACCTCGGGCTGGGTCGATACCAAGCTTTACTTCGGCCTGGGTCCGGCAGACGATCCCGGGAAGGGAATCAGCGAATCGGCGTGGCGCGCCTTCCTCGACAAGGAAGTGACCACGCGGTTTCCTGACGGCCTGAGCGTGATCGACGTCTACGGACAGTGGCAGGGTAAAGGCGAATCCTCGCCCGAGCGCATCCGCACCAAGCTGCTCATCATTGACTACCCCGACAATCAGGAGAATCGCGGCAAGATTGAAGCGATCCGGAGCGCATGGAAGAAGCTCACCGGCGACCAGAGCGTGATGCGGGTTACCGAGCCGGCGGATGTGTCGTTTTAGCCCGACGGAGGATTTTGTGCACGAGTTCAAAAACCTTTAAACTCGCCAGGCGTCTATCCCGCATACGACCACTTCCCGGGGGCCTTATGATACCGAGATTGCCTGTCGCGGTCGGCTTGCTTTGTGGCTGGCCGCTTTGCGTCGCCGCTCAATACAATTCCGCTAAAGCACAGGAATCAGTTCCAAGCGCGGTACAAGAGACGCCTGTGCCCGTAGAGAGTGCGGGTCCGGTCTACGAATTTAGCGCTGCCGGTACTGTATCTTCCAACCAGGCCGTCCCGGACGCGCCATTGCCTGCCAGGACGAGCAAGCCGCACGGTCAGGTCAACGGGTTCCTCGGCTCGATTCCAATACTTGCGCCGGACGCAACGCTGCGCGACGTGCTTCCAGTCTCGGAACTTGGAGGATCGCTGGGCGGCAGTATCGGGTGGGGTCGCAGTTCGTACTTCGTGAGTCTCGACCAGTTCGGAATGAGCCAGCGGAAGATGTTGTCATTCCTGACATCGATGCGGGCCCAGACAGGCAACGACAGCCTGCCGGTGAATTTGAATCCGGCCGCCTCCGGCACTTTTGTGGCCAGGGCCGACCACCAATTCAGCCAACGGGATTCCGCATATGCGCAATTCAACCGCGACAACCTGCGTAGTTACTCGTTGCGCCCCGACGCAAAACTGAATGTTCCCGGTCTCGCCACGGATATAGGGATCAGTCAGCAGACTGCTGCGGTGGGCAACACCGTGACGATTTCTCCCAACACCTTGGACGAGACGAAAGCGCAATTCATATCGAGCGATGTGCAGCTGCCCGCGGGGGCCCCGGCGATAGGCATCCAATCGAATCTGCCAACGGCCAGGCGGGACAAGGTTTTCGAGGCTGCCAGCAATATCTACCGTCAAATTGGCGGACAAGGGCTTCGCATGGGCGGAGATTTTATATCCAACGAGATGAATATTTCGTTCATCGAATCGGGCCTTGGCAGGGTGTCTTCGGGGAACGCATCCTTCAGCCAGTCCGATCGGAGCACGGGCCTCTACGCGCAATCCGAGAAGCAGGTCAACCCGAGCCTGGTCCTGACTTGTGGAATTCGCTATGACGTTCAGACCTTGCGAGGTTTCCGCACAGACACAAACAACTTGGCCCCGCAGCTTGGCGTTGCATGGGCGCCTTCTTCGAGCACGGTAATCCGCGGCGGCGTCGGGATCTATTACGACCAGATTCCCCTGCCGGCGGTTGCCGGTCCGCTCGACGCCGACACCACTGCGAATATTCTAAACTCCGGCCGCTTCGTTAGTCGCGACGGCCTGTTAATGAAGCAGGTAGCGTTGTTCACCACTATGAGTCCGACGATCCAGAACTCGTACGCCGAGCATGGGGACATTGAAGTAGAGCAGAAAGTGGGAGCCACCAGCGTAATCTCCGCCGAGTCGCAGAATGTCAGGGGCGTTCAGCTGGCTCTTCCGGAATCGAAATTCGTGTCGCTATGCACATCGTCCCTTGCCTGCAAGGCGGGAAATACGTTCTGGGGCCAGGAGATTGGCTCCGGCGCGGTTTCAACCTACTCGGGAACGTCGGTGGCATTTACCCAGCAGCCCACTCATTGGGGAAGCTATAAGGTTGCATACGCCTATGCAACCGCTCAAGGCGCTGGCACGGGAGAGAACTCTTCTTTGGTCAGCGACACGATGCGCCGCGCAACGTTTACGGGAGTACTTCATACCTCAGCCGAACCCGGTTCGGATTTGTGGCAGCATTTGGCGAACGGCTTCGTTCTAACGGGGACCGCCGACTACCTGAACAGGAGCGAATTCACCGGGCTGGACTTTTTCACCATCAACGCGCGCATTATGAAAACCATTGCCTGGGGCCAGCGATACCACCTTGATGCTCTTGCCGAAACCTGCAACATGATGCAAAGGGCCAACGCTGCTTTCGCGCGGTCGCTCGCCGAGACGGGCGGAAGCGCTGTGGGTATTTACTCCGCCTACGAAAAGGTCGCGTCGATGCAAAGCCCTGACGGGGGCCGGGTGGGGATACGTCTCAACTTCTGAGGCCCCTGCCGCCTTCCGCTGTGAGTCGACAGCTTTCAGCGCCTTTCTATTCGCGTAGTCTGTGCTAGTAAGAGAACGGCGGAACAGCCGCTGCTTAGCTTCTCTCCGGGCGCTCAACTAAGCGGCTTGCCAATCTCCCAATGGTGGCCATACGGGTCGGCGAGGCGGCCCGCGCGCCAGCCATATTTTTGGTCGGCTACCGGATAAACCACGGTGGCGCCGGCGCGAATCGCGCGATTGAAGAGCGAATCCGGATCGTCTACGACCAGAATCATGCGCGCCGTGCTTCCGCCGAGGCTCTCCGGGCTGAAGTTCTTATGCTCGGGAGACTCATCGGCAATCCAGAATCGAGAACCTCCAAGTTGCATCTCGGCCACGATCTCACCGTCGGGAGACTCCACCAGCATTAATTCCGATGCGCCGAATGCAGCCTTGTAGAACTCAAATGCCTGCTTGCCCCGGCGGACAGAAAGCAACGGTGCAAGAGCAGCGGGGGTGTCGGAACCAACTTTATGCAGCATTTCAACTCCCTGGCAGGTGGAATGGTCAGCGAACCTCAGTACGCCTGCAACTGATCGAGCGGCAAACGCACCCTGAAGCACGTCGATCCCGGCTCCGATTTCACGCTCAGGTGCCCGCGGTGCTTGCGCACGATGCGCATCGCGTAGTCGAGGCCGAGACCCAGGCCGCGCCCCGGCGCCTTGGTGGTAAAGAACGGCTCGAAGATCCGCTCCTGCAGTTCGGGCGGAATTCCAGGGCCCGTGTCCCATATCTCAACCAGCAGCATGTCGGCTTCCATGCGGCAGGTGATGCGGAGCGTGCCCGTCATCCCGCCGTCAGCCTCAGCGCGGTGCAGGTCGCCCAGGGCATCGAGCGCATTCTCGATCAGCGCCGTCCACACCTGGTTAAGCTCGCCGCTATATGCGTTGATGCGGGGAAGCCCCGGTTCGTAATCCCGCTCGACCTTCACGTGCTGCATTCGCGACTGGAACATCTGCAACGTGGCGTCCAGGCCGGCGGGAATGTCGACTTCGAGGATCGGAGCACGATCCATGTTCGAGTAATCCTTTACGGCCTCGATGAGGTCGAAGATGCGCGCTGTCGAGTTCACCAGGGTTTCGGCAGCCCTTGACGACCGCAGGTAGCGGGCAAAGAACTGGAGAGAAATGCAGACCTCGGAAGCACCAACGATCTCGTTCAGCTCTTCGAGATCGGTGACGGTAATGCCCTGTTCGGCCAGTTCGGGCGCGACCTCCCACACCTCGGCACTGTCTTTTTGAGTCAGCCACCCGCGAATCGTCTCCTCGCGCTTCAAAAAGTCGACCGCGGCCGGTTCGTCGCTGACCTTGGGAATGGGCAGCGGCCGGTTGAGCACTTTGCCCTCCCATGCCTCAATCGCATGAATCTGCTCTTCATTCAGGCAGAGATTGATGAGCTTGAAACGGTTTCTGCGATTCGCCTGCACCGCCTCAACCATGGTTGCCGCAGCGCGCTGGGCAGCGGAGGCGGGGTTGTTAAGCTCGTGCGCAAGATTGCCGGCCAATTTGCCCAGGGCCAGGAGCTTTTCAGCCTGCTGCTCGATACGGGTTACTTCGCGCACGCGGTCAAGCAGCGTAGAAACCACCCGCTGGGCCATCGACGGAATGGCTTCGAGCATGGCGGCAAAGTCAGAGCGCGCGATCAGTAACGCCCAAAACGGGGAGACAGCGAATCCCTGCCCGCCATAACTCTTCATCCGCGAAAAGGGAAGCAGTCCGGTCATTTGTCCGGTGCGCCCAATGAACAGGGACACAGGACCGCCGTGCTGGCGGCGCACGTGAATCTCGCCTTTGAGGATGAGCACCATGTGTTCGGCCGGGGCGCCTTCCTCGAATAGAACTTCGCCCGCGTCTGCGCATACCTCGCGGCTATGCGTCGCCAGCCAGATCCGTTCTTCAAAAGGCAGCCCGTGCAATGCGCCGATGTTGTCGATGGCCGCGGCAATCCGCTCAGGGGACGTTGCTGCCGCGGGGGCTTTTACGGCGGGGGAAAACATCCGCTGACCTCCGGGATACAGATTCAGGATAGTGGATTACCTCGAGACGTTCCATCGACGGCTTAAAGATTGACAGAAATGGGAGCTTGGGCGTTCGCAGTCAATTCAGAAGGCTGTTCTGCGGCCGGGAAAAGCGGCAATCCCGGAAATGACGGCGTTGGTTTCGCGGATTCGGGCAGGTTATCACCCGCTTGCCCTCGGTACGGCAAGGGATAGTATAGAAAGCAAGGATGCGCAAACAAGCCGTTTCAGTTGCCCTTGGGCAGTCCCGGAGCTCAACCGTCCGGTTGCTGGTGATCATCGTCCTGGTCGCCTTGACGCTGCGTCTCGCGGTAGTTCCATTCAATCGCTACCTGTTTGAAGACCTGATGGATGCGAATCACATTCATGCCTGGGAGCCGGGCAACGTGGCAGAAGCTCTGCTGGCGGGCCGCGGCTTCGGCAGCCCTTTCGCATCAAACCAGCCTTCGGCCATCATGCCGCCGGTCTATCCCCTGGTGGTTGCGGTCTTTTTCAAGGTCTTCGGCATCCACACGGCGAGTGCCATCTTTGCGGCGCATGCGTTCGATTGCATCCTCGGAGCACTGTCGTGCATCCCTGTTTTACTGATCGCGCGGCGCAGCTTTGGCGATCGCACAGCCAGGTGGGCCGCCTGGGGATGGGCATTTTCGCCCTACGGCATCTACTTTGCGGCCGCGTGGGCGTGGTCTACACAAATCCTCATCTTTTGCCTGCTCTGGCTTATCTATCTCGCGCAGCGGCTGGAGCATTCTTCTCAGCTTAGACTTTGGGCGGGCTTCGGCCTGCTCGCCGGCCTCGCGGGCCTCACTGAGCCGTCGATCCTGACGGTGGTTCCGTTCATGATGGCGATCGCCGCGTGGCAACTGGCGCGGCAAAAGATGCCTTGGCTGGCGCCCGGACTGGCTGCTTCACTTGCGCTGGCGGCCGCGCTGTCGCCCTGGTTCATTCGCAACGCTCTTGTCTTCCATCGCTTTATCCCCATACGCGACAGCATGGGCCTGGAACTCTGGATGGGGAACAACGGTGTCAGCCATAGCCTGGACCAGACCAGCGACGATCTTCATCCTTTGCACAACATGGCCGAGCTGGCCGACTACAATCGCATGGGCGAACTGCCCTACATGGACCAAAAGATGCAACAGGCCAAAGCATATATCCGCGCCTATCCGGGCTTGTACATGCGGAAATGTGTGCGCCGTGCGGTCTACATTTGGACGGCTTTCTGGAGCTTTGATTCCGGGTATCTGGCGGAAGATCCCACGGAGCTGGCTGATATTCCCTTCGCCACCTCGCTGACTTTACTCACCTTGATCGGGCTGGCTGTTGCATGGCGCCGGCATCGTTTTGAAGCGATTCGCTATGGTGGCGTGCTGTTCCTGTTTCCGGTGATGTATTACTTCACTCACCCCGAGCCGTATCACATGCGCGCACTCGACCCGCTTATGGTGATGCTCTCCATCTACGCGGTTGTCGTGTGGCGCGAGCGGGTACGAGCGACAGCCGCGATCTCGATTCCTGAGGCCGTTGCCGTTACAGTGGCGCTTCCTGTGCCTGAACCTGTTGTTGTGCCGGAAATTTAGACCCCTCCGCGCACGTCACCCGCGCCCACGCATTAATGCGCAGCTGTTGAATCCAGGATTGGAGCCGGTCGGCCCTCGACCGTCCTTCCCGGCTTTCCCTCCAGATCGAAAACAATCACGTCGTTGTTGCCTGCGTACAGCCACACGCCGGGCAGATAGAGCGTCTTCTGCGGTCCGACGTTCCAGATGCGCCCCAACGGGTGGCCGTTGACCCACACAAAACCTTTGGTGAAGTTGCTGGTGTCGAGAAACGTATCGCCAGGCTTATCCACCTTGAGCGTGCCGCGATAGAAGCAGGGACCCGTGCAATCGCCGCTTCCAAACGGCAGCTTGCCCGGATCGTCCATTGGCAGCGAGTAGATCTGCCAGCCGGTGAGCGGCCTGCCTGCAAGCGTGACCTGCTTCGTGATCCCCTGGCGCTCCCCGCGGATGGCGAGCGAGAAGTTGATGCGGCCGGAATTCTCGACAAGAATGTCGAGGCGCGTGCTGGGTTCGGTCAGGTCAACGTGCAGCTTGTTCTGATCGAGACGGCGATCGAGCGTTCCCAGCAGCTTGCCGTTCGCATAAATCAGCGCATAGTCGTGCACTTGGTCGAGTACGAGATCGCCTGCGACCGGGCCTGCAACCGTGGTGCGGTAAAGGATGTAGCCGTAGGCCTGGTCAAGATCCTCCATTGTTTCCAACTGTTCTGAGGCGACCGGCTGGGGCAGCGTTCGCCACAGCGATACCGATTGCGTCAGTTCGGCTGGTGGCACCGATATAGGCGGAGGGATATCCGGGATCGGGGGCGGCGTAACGCCGGTAGCCTTCGCAATGGCATCGCGGAAGAGGTAGAACTTGGGCGAAGGGCGTCCGCTCTCATCGAGCGCCGAGTCGTAATCGTAGCTGGTCACGTCGGGCTCGTAGTGGCTGTTGTCCCAATTGGCGCCATTCATCCAGCCAAAGCTCGTTCCGCCGTGAAACATGTAGATGCTGATGGAGTAGCCCTGCTCAAGAATCCACTCAAGCTCTTTGGCCTGGGCCTTGGCGTCGGTGGTGTGGTGGTGTTCGCCCCAGTGATCGAACCAGCCATCCCACCACTCGGTGGCCATGAACGGACCTTCGGGCCGCAGCTTATGCAGCGTGGCAAAGGCCTGCGGAGCTTCGCCCGGAGAGAAGTTGATGCCTGCCGGTAATTCAGGCAGCGATCCGTTGGGGATCTCCTCGGGACCGTCGGCCGTGTAAAGCAGAGCCTTGTCAAAACCGGCGTCGACCAGGTCGCGGTGAATCTGTTCCATGTAGGCGTGGTCGTTGCCGAACGAGCCATACTCGTTTTCAACCTGCACGCTGATAATCGGGCCGCCATTGCCGACCTGAAGCGGAGCAAGCTCCTGGCCCAGGCGCAGCAGCCACTCGCGTGCCGGAGTCATGAATCTGGGGTCGGTGCTGCGCACCACAATTCCATGATCTTTGAGCAGCCAGGATGGAAAGCCGCCCCACTCCCACTCTGCGCAGGAGTAGGGACCGGGTCGCAGATTCACATATAGCCCCTCGCTCTGTGCCTCGCGCACGAACTCGGCTACATCGTGCCGGCCGGTGAAGTCATATTCGCCGGGCCGCGGCTCATGGAAGTTCCAAAAGACATAAGTCGTGATGGTGTTAAGTCCCATCGCTTTGGCCATGCGCAGTCGCGCCCGCCAATACTCTCTGGGAATGCGCGCGTAGTGCATTTCGCCGGCGATGATCTGGAAAGGCTTGCCGTCGAGCAGGTACTTTCCGTTTTCGACCCGGAAAGAGTGCGGGGTTGCCGGCGTAGAGGACGTCTGCGGCATGCATGGCGCCGAGACAATGCCGCTGAAGGTAAGAAGAATCAATGCAGCGAGGGAATTGATTTTGCTTTTCATCGGATGAATTCCTGAAGATTATTTGCGGCTCTTGCGCTTTGCGTCGACGCGCGGCCAGTACTGGAACTCGTCGGCAAACAGCTCTCCGCCCAGGTCCGCTGCCCGCTGTTCCATGCGCGCCTGGGCGTCGGCAATCGCGCGATTGTAGACTACCGGGCCAATTTCTTCCAAAAAGAAATTCAGTAGCAGGCCGGCCGGCAGTTCGCCGATGGGGTCTGACATATTCTCTTCAAAATACCGCTGCAGCGAAGCGACGGCCTGCGCTCGCGCTTCTTTTGAAAGTTCAATGTTCATTCGACACCCCATGTGCATCAGTTGAACATAGTAGACTGCCTTTTACGGCGGTCCCAGGATAGCCCGGAGGCAAAACCCGAGTGGAGATTATCTTTGCCGCATCAGAATGCGTACCGTTCGCGAAAACCGGAGGTCTTGCCGACGTGGTTGGATCGCTGCCACGCGAACTGGTCCGCCTCGGTCATCGTGTTTCAGTTTTCCTGCCCCTTTACACGCGTGTTCGCCCGCTGATCGCCGCCACCAGCTCCGATGCCATCAAGTCGCTGACCATTCCTTTCCGTTACTACAACCGCTTTGTCACCGTAGTGGATGGCGGCAAGCGAGATGAGGTGGAGTTCTACTTTATCGATTCGCCCGAGCTGTTCGACCGGCCCGAGATCTACGGTCCCGCAGGCGGCGAATACGTTGACAATGCCGAGCGATTTGGCTTGTTCTGCCGCGCAGTTCTTGAGGCTTCAAAGCAGATCGGCGTTCCGCAGGTCTTCCATGTGCACGACTGGCAGGCCTCGCTCATCCCCGTTTACCTGCGAACGACGTATGCATCCGATCCCGCATTTCACAGTGCGGCCACCGTCCTCACCGTTCACAACGCCGCCTACCAGGGCAAGTTTCCGCCCAACACCACCGAGCAGCTTCTCTTCCCGTGGGAAATATTCAAGATGGATCGACTGGAGCATTACGACCGCTTCAATTTCCTCAAGGGCGGCATTGTGTACGCGGACATGATCACCACCGTGAGCCACAAGTACGCCGAGGAGATTCAGACTGCGGAGTTCGGCGAGCAGCTTGACGGAGTCTTGAAGATTCGCGCCGCCGACCTTCGCGGCATTCTCAACGGGGCTGACTACTCGCGCTGGGACCCGGCCGCGGACCGCAATCTGGCCGCGCATTACTCGGCCGCCGATCTCGAAGGCAAGCAGACTTGCCGCGCCGATCTGCTCCATGCCTTTGGCCTCGAGAACGTCCCTTCGACCACGCCCATCATCGGCATCGTGTCGCGCCTCGCCAGGCAAAAGGGCTTTGACATGGTTGCCCGAATCGCCGAAGACCTGATGTCGCGAGACGTTGTGGTAACGGCGCTCGGCACCGGCGAGCCTTACTTTGAGAACTTTTTCCGCGACTGGGCGTTCAAGCATCGCGGCACGGTTGCGGCGCTGATCAAATACGACGAAGCGCTTGCGCACAAGATTGAAGCGGGTGCGGATATGTTCCTGATGCCGTCGCGCTATGAGCCCAGCGGCCTGAACCAGATGTACTCGCTCAAGTACGGGACCGTGCCGATAGTGCGCGCCACCGGCGGGCTCGACGACACCATCGAAGAGTGGAATGAAGCGGCCGGAACCGGCACGGGATTCAAATTCCATGGCTACGAGCCCGTCGACCTGCTCGCGGCTATCGACCGGGCCATCGCTGCCTTCCAAAACAAACAGGCCTGGAAGGCCCTGATGCGGAACGGAATGGAGATGGACTATTCGTGGGCGGGCCCGGCGCGCCAGTACGCGCAAGTGTACGAAGAGGCGGCGCAGAAGCGATCCTGAGCGCAACTTCCGGGCGGTGAGTCACACGCAGCGGCCTCACTTCGCGCTGTTCCCGATTCCTGCCTATTTTTCCTCGAAAAAATCAGATCCCGGACCGTGAAAAAGCTGTAAATTATGAATTGATTTTCGCGAATTCGTAGCAAACCAGACGTTGCTATCCAACGAAAAATTCAGGTCAAAGGAGTGGCGATGGACGGTTTTCCCCGCTCTTTGCGGACTCAGAGGCCAATTGCTTTCAGGTTCCTGCTGATGCTGGCCGTGACGGCAACGTTTGTTCTCCGGTTGCCGGCGCAATCCACCTTCGGCGGCATTTTAGGAATTGTGCGCGACCAGAGCGGCGCCGTGGTGCAGGGCGCGCACGTGACACTGGTAAACGTCGGCACCACGGCATTACATCAGACGGTCACCGACGCCACGGGCAACTATGCCTTCAAGAATGTGGATGTGGGCAGTTATCAGCTCACCTTTGCCGCGACTGGCTTTGAAACCGAGTCGCTGCCGCCGATCGAGCTCACCGCGCGCGAGACGCGGCGCATCGACGCCGAGCTGAAGCCCGGCGCGGCCAGCCAGACAGTTGTGGTTGTCGAAGACGCGATTCCGGTGGTGACCACCGACGTTTCAAACCTGGCCGAGACCAAGCAGGGCGACGAACTCGTCAACCTGCCCGTTGCCATTTACTCGCGCTCGACTGGTTCCACCAGCCCCATCTCGACGCTGACCACCGAAGCCGGTGTGCAGACCGACGATAGCGGGGACCTGGACGTGCTGGGAACCACGCCGGCGCTGCTAAGCGTGACCATCGACGGCATCTCGTCGGTGGGCGTCGAGTACTCCGGCCCGGTAAATGAGATGTTTCCTTCGTTCAACTCGATTGAAGAGATCCGCGTCTCAGAGTCGAACAACAATGCCGAGTTCTCAGGGGTCGCGGACATCACTACCGTCTCAAAATCGGGCACGATTCATTATCACGGCGGCCTGTTCGAGTACGACGAAAACACTGTCTTCAACGCAGGCAACCCCTTCGCACTCTCGAAGCCGCGCATCATCATGAACGATTTTGGCGGCACGCTGGGCGGACCGCTGCGCATTCCCCGCATCGTCACCAAGCCCGACAGCACGTTCTTTTTCGCCAGTTTTGAAGGATTGCGATTGCCGCGCCAGACGCCGATCGTACTGAGCGTTCCGTCAATCGACATGCGCAACGGCAATCTGACCAATTACCTCAACGGCCAGGGTGTGAGCGCCATTTACGGGCCTGACGGCACGCAGCTCGATCCATCGAACGTAGCCATTACGCCGATTGCCGCCAACGTGATCAAGTATCTTTTTCCCGCTCCCAACTTCGGCAGCGATCCCAACTCATACGCAAACAACTACGCCATCAACTTTCCGTCGCCGATCTCGTCGAACCAGGGCGACATCCGCATCGATCGCACACTGACCAGCCGCCAGTCGATCTTTGCGCGCTTCTCGTACAAGAATCGCCAGATTCTGACCGCGCCTTCGGCCACCTGTGTCTTCACTTACTGCGCCGAGGCCGGCAGCCCGCTGCAGGGCGCGTACAACACTCCGGAGATTGACGAGGGTCTTACATTCGCGCACAACTTTGTGATTTCGTCGCGGGTGTTGAACGAGTTTCGCGGCGGCTACAACGCGCAACACACCTCAGAGACGCAGTATTACTCCACGTCGCAGATCCTTTCTCAAACCGGATTCACGGTGCCTCAGCCCGATACCGATTGGTCAGAGGCTCCGCAGGTGCTGATCAGCGGCTTCATGTCGACGGGCGCGGGCAATCCCGGTTCGCAACGAGGTCAAATCATCCAGGCGCTCGATAATGTGACCTGGTCAACCGGCGGCCATACGTTCAAATTCGGAGCCGATGTGAAGCGGCTCTCGGATCACGACGACAACGTCTATGGCAACTATCGGTCGGGTTGGTATGTCTTCGACAGCTCGTCTCCTGTGGTGCAGACCATCGGCGATCCTTACACGGCATTCCTGCTTGGCTACCCCGATTACACCGAGGTAAGCACCGTCAACAATCCCACCATGAACGGTCTTGGCTATGCCTACGCGTGGTTTGCGCAGGACGACTGGAAGGTGACGTCGAACTTGACGCTCAATCTGGGCTTGCGCTACGAGCTGCACCCGACGGTGAGCGACACCCATCAAAACCAGGCGACCTTCGATCCCACCTATACAGGCACATCGTCGCAGGGACCCGTGACGGGTGCGATTGTAGTTCCGAATGCGCAGGCTGAGGCGTCGGAGTCATCGGCACTGGTCTCGGCCATTGCGCCTACACCCACGATGACCGCGGGGCAGGCGGGGATACCCGAGGGGCTGCGCTTTACCAAGCTCACCGACTTTGGCCCGCGGCTTGGATTCGCCTGGCGTCCCTACGGCAACGACAAGACCGTGCTGCGCGGCGGATGGGGCCGGTTTATCGAGACGCCGCTGGGTTTCTCGCTGGTAGCCGGCTGGGCCGTAGACGCCAGCTATGTGGGCACTTATAACAACGCCTACGAGCCTGACGGCGTGACTCCGCTGCTCACCCTCACGAATCCCTTCAACACCGCGGCCGGAAGCTCGACTGGTACGGCCGGCTTCTATTACGCGTTCCCCATTCACTATGTTGACCCGTATGTTCAGCAATGGAACCTGACCGTGGAGCAGGACCTGTCCCACAGCGTTGGGATGCGGCTCTCGTACGCGGCCAGCCACGGCAGCGACCTTGAAGCCATGGTTGACCTGAATCAGGTTCCGGCGAATCCGTACGGATACTACAACGCGAGCCCCAATGCTCCGGCTGTGAATGCATGCGTCACCGACGGCGGAACGTATGTCGACGATCATCGGCCTTATCCCTGCTGGAGCATTATCCAGAGCGTTCAGAACGCCGACATCAGCAATTATTCAAGTGGCACGGTGGAGGTGTCGCGGCACAGCGGAAAGTCGATTACCTTCGACGCAAGTTACACATTCACCCGCGATCTCTCAGACGCCGGCGGAGCAACGCCGAGCGCGTATGCCGTGGCCGGCGGCAGCTTTCTTACCGATCGCTTTCATCCGCGGCTCGATTACGGCAACGTGGTTTACGACCGGCGGCACCGGTTCATGGCTACCTACGAGTACAGCCTGCCGTTCGGCCGCGGCCAGCAGTGGTTGAACGGCGCAGGCGCCCTGAATGCGCTGGTGGGCGGCTGGCAACTGGCGGGTGTAACGATTCTGCAATCCGGCCCCTTCCTTACGCCCTATCAGACGTCGGTCGATCCGGCCAACACCAACATCCTGGTGACAGTGGGCCAGACACGCACCGATCAGCTTACGACCGTATCGCTTTACGCTCCTCACCGGACCACCTCGCAGTGGCTCAATCCCAATGCGTTTCCGTATCAAAACCTGGCGGTGGATTACGCTGGCGGCAATCTGACCGGCATTGGCCGCTTCGGCAACGCGCCCGTGGGCGGGGTGGTGGGACCGGGCACAGACAATTTCTCGTTCTCGCTCACCAAGGCCATCCCGATTCACGACCAGATGGGCTTCAACTTCAGCGCTGA
>DATJSB010000146.1:0-12159 GCA_035504315.1 Occallatibacter sp. | reverse complement strand
GTGGCATGGCTTTTGAAGCGCAAGCTGCTGACGGTGGGGAAAGAAACGGTAACGGCAACACCCGCGTACACGGCCCGAACTCCATGGCGCGATGCTGCCAGGCGGCTGGCCGGCCACGGACGATGAACCCGTGCCAGCCGGGTCTTTTCCCTATTCTCTACTCCCTACTCCCTGTTCCCTGTTTTTTCACCCTTCCAGCTTCTTCGTCACCAGTTCATTCAGCAGCGCAGGATTCGCCTGCCCCTTCGATGCACGCATGACCTGGCCCACGAAAAATCCCGCCAGCGTCTTTTTGCCCGCGCGGTATTGCTCCACCTGTTTGGGGTTGGCCGCAATTACTTCGTCGATGAGTTTCTCGATGGCCGAGGTATCGGTGATCTGCTGTGGTTTTTCGCGCTCGTAAACAACTAGGTAGTCCACGTGCTCCGCGAAACTGATGTCAAACATCTGCTTTAGTTGCTTACTCGAAATAGCTCCATCAATCGAATGAACTGCGGCAGCAACGTTGCCCGATGTTTTGATCGGAGAGTCTTCGATTGTGAGCCCCTCATACTTCAGACGGCTGACTTCCTCGTTGAGAATGATGTCCGCGCACTTCTTAGCAAACTTTGGAAGATCACGCGGGTCGTGATTCAAGCGCCTATACTCGTCGATGGCCTTATCGAACTTATCTGAGATGGCCTTTTCTGCTGTTAATTCCTTCGCCTGTTCTTCCGAAAGCCCAAGTTTATCGATGTAGCTTGCACGCCGCTCCGTCGCCGACACGGGGAGTTCAAGCTTCCGCAACATAATGTAGCCATCCGAGAGCACAAGCGGCGGAAGATCAGGCTCCGGGAAATAGCGGTAATCGTGCGCCTGCTCCTTTGAACGCATCTGGTAGGTACGACCCTCGTTCGCGTTCCAAAGACGCGTCTCCTGCACCACCCGTCCGCCCGATTCGATTACATCGATCTGGCGCTCGATTTCGTACTCGAGTGCGGCACGAATGAACTTGAAGCTGTTGACGTTTTTGACTTCGACCTTGGTGCCGAACTTTTCCTGGCCGCGGGGGCGGACGCTTACGTTCGCATCGCAACGCAGCGAGCCCTCTTCCATGTTGCAATCGCTCACGCCGGTGTAGAGCAAGATCTCTTTCAGCCGCGTGAGGTATTCGAAAGCCTCGTCAGGCGTGCGGATGTCGGGCTCGCTCACAATTTCAGCCAGCGGTGTGCCGCAGCGATTGAGGTCGAGATAGGTACGCGTAGCTGAGTCGGGGAAACCGTCGTGCAGGCTCTTGCCGGCATCCTCCTCCAGGTGAAGGCGAGTGATGCCGATTCTTTTCGTACCGCCATTTGCGGTTGGAACCTCGATCCAGCCATGCTCGGCGACAGGCTTATCGAATTGCGAAATCTGATAGCCCTTGGGCAAGTCGGGATAGAAGTAGTTCTTTCGCGCAAAGATAGAGCGCTGGTTGACGGTGCAGTTGAGCGCAAGCGAAGCCAGCGTGGCGAACTCGACGGCGCGGGCGTTCAGTACGGGCAGCGCGCCGGGCAATCCGAGGCAAACCGGGCAAACGTTGGTATTGGGCTCGGAGCCAAACTTGTTGGCACAACCGCAAAAGGCCTTGGTAGCGGTGAGAAGCTGCACGTGTACTTCAAGGCCGATGACCGGCTCGTATTTTGCCAGAATCTCAGGTGCGATCGCGGTTGCGGGCATAGTTGGATTTTATCGCGATGGGCGAAATCCAATGTCCGCCCAAAACGTCATTCGTATCGATACAGCACGATTTTTTCGATGCTCTGCGCGTGCGGATTGAAGCGCCAGGCCTCGCCCTGGTCGTCTTCATCTCCGTTCAAGCGGCGGCCGGGGATCCACTTGCCGTCTTTGAAGTCTCCCTCTTCGACGTACGCGATACCCACGTGCGGCCCGGTGCGGGGATTGGGCATGAAAGTGACGCGAAAGCCTTTGCCCGCGCCCAGAAATTCGCCGTTGCCCGTCGCCATGATCAAGCCAAAGGCGCTCTCGGTGGGCCCATCGAAGCTGTTGTCGAGCGAGACGCGAAGCGCGTAGTCTCCCATGGCGAATTCGACGCTGCGATGATCGCGGTCGAGCACGAATCCGTGAATGTCGCCGGTCTGCTGGTGAGCCAGAATCATCGGTGCAATCTTGGCGAGGGTCGCGTAGCTCTCGCCCAGCGGGTCTTTATCGCTCGCTTCTCTCTCGATGGCGAATGGTGAAAAGCCCAGCCCAGCCTCTTCGCCCAGCGCGTAATATACGTTTGCTGCGCCGGCCGCTTCGCCCCGCGTCTCGGGCATGTAAAGCGGATTGCCATCGCGATGGTAGCGCCGGCACCACTCCACAAAATTCGTCGCGTAGAGATCGGGCGAGTAGATGTCGATGCTGGTGCCGGCCGCGCGCCAGATGTCCATCACCCACGGCTCAGGACAGCCGCTCGGGTAATCGCCGGGAGTCGCGTCATCGCCGCCGAGCCAGGTGTTTACGTACATGGGAATGTTGTATTCAGATTTGCCGCGCGCCCCCACTGCCTGAGTAAAATGCCCATAGTTCCAGGCCATGAAGATCTCGTCGGCCCGCGCCGTGTCGCCGAAGACTTCGGCCCACGTGCCCGTGGTCTTGTCGCCGTTCGCGTCCCACAGTTCGCGCAGCCTGGGGTAAAGCGTGTCATGGTGTGCCTTGAGATATGCGGTAAGCTGCGCCGGAACCGGGCCGGCAAAAGCTTTGTTGGCTGCATCGGAGTGGTCGCGCGTGTCGCCCAGTACTCCCACCTCGTTCTCAAGCTGCATCATCAACACGGTGTGATCGTTGCCGTCCACCTCTTTGATGTGGCGCATCAACGCGGCAAAGGCGCGCGAGTCGGCTTCCTCGGTGGCAGCCCCCTGCGGGCTCAGAACCTCTACCACCTCGCCGTGCGCAACCACGCGCGGGAACCGCGTGGTATCTTTCTTGACCCACGGTGGGGCATAGCTCGACATGCCGTTCTTCCACGACGCCAGCCACAAAAATACGATCTTCTCGTGCGCCTCCCGGGCCTGCTTCAGCAGTCCATCGACAAGCGTGTAGTCATAATGGCCCTCTTCAGGCTCAATCAGCTCCCAGCTCAACGGCGTCACTACGGTGTTGAGGCCGAGAGCATTGAGTTTGGGCCAGATGGGCTCCATGTATGCGAGGCTCGACGACGACGAGTTGTGCAGCTCCCCCGAGAGCATGAGGAACGGCGCGCCATCGACGATTAGCTGCGTCGTTTGGCCGCGCTTCTCAAGGTGAGGCGCGGGCATTTGTGCGTTGAGACCCGAGACTGCCAGGCAGACAGGCAACAGCAAGTAGGGGAATGGGAATCGACTGATTTTCATAACGCAGGGAGTCTAGCACACGGGCGCAGTCCGGTTCTGCTTACCCACCCTTTTCACGATAAAACCGTGAACGATAATGCCGTGAAAAGGATGGGGCACCCAACCCTTCCCATTTTGGAGTCACGTTCCGATTCAGTTCAGCCCAGAATTTTTCGAACCGCTTCGATGCTCCGGCTGCCTTTGTGCGGCGCTACGTTGGGGCGATGGCTATTCTCTCAGTCGATCTCGCACACCGAAGCTGGTCCGATCTCGGCATCGTTATACTCGATCGGGTCAAGTGGCAAAACACCCTTGTTGACGCGGATGGCAATAGCGTGAAACCCGGCACCGTGAAATGCGAAATTATCCGGTTCACGGCGGCGGGCTTGAACAGCGCGCTAAACCCGTTTGCCATTGCCCCGCTATCCATAAACCCGGTCGAGCCCGAGGTTCTGGCCGGGCAATTGAATCACCTGGCAAACGTGCGCGGCATTCGCGCCATTGTTCTGAACGGACCGCAGGCGTGGAAGTCGAGCGCGAACGGACTGGAGCATGCAAGGGTAAGCGAACGTCAGCTGAATACATCGGCCAAAACGGGTTTGCCGGGCATCGTGATGCCCAAGACCTACAGGGCATTCGCCGAGTTCTGCATGGATGTGTACGACGGCTTGTGCCGGCGCGGCTGGCGGCGGCTTTCGACGCAGGGCCAGGTGGCCACGCTTGAAGACCGGGTGCTGATTGAGAGCTGTCCACACGCGGCATGGAAGTCGCTGGGGTTGAAGCCGCTATGCAGCAAACGGCGCGCGCGTGTGAGCGACCTGGCCGAAACCTACGCGGCGCTCAACTCGGTCGTGCCCATTACCACCAACCGCCCGCCGACGCACGACCAGTTGCAGGCGATTGTGGGCGGACTTTCCGGGCTGGGAATTGCCGAGCGCAACCTCGCAGCAGTGCGCATCGTGGGCGATGCTCCGCGGCGCGAGCAGGGACATTGGCGCGAAGGGTTCATCGTGCTGCCGCTGGCGCCGCCCGGACACGGAGGCTGGTTAAACGGAATGCGCTGGTTGAACTAGGGCCCTAATAAAGAGGTACCAACGGTCCTGGACTCAGTCAATCGGGATCCTCATGGAATCAGAATCGAAGCCACTTTGAGAGTCGATGAACTTAATATTGAATATTCGGCCTCTCACGACCTTAAGACCATCGATTATGCCCACCGCATCCGAATAGGAAATTGCTGCCCCAAGCTCTGGACCCAGCATGTTTGTCTCATCCGCCTCGCTTGAATAGTCCTTTTCGGAAGGATTCAAGGAGGCGTTCTGGCGCAATCGGCGGCTCACTTCCCCCGTCGCCCAAGCTGCCTGCTTGTCGAGATCTCCCCGTTTTGCGCGAAGGTCCAGATCGGTCGCCAGCTTGATCGCTTCCTTCCTTAGCCTATTGAATTCTGTCAATGGTTTTTGATTTTTATCAAGTTCTCTATAGGTCGCCACAGCGGAAAACCTCCCACAATTATCGTGTCTCAATTCCCGCGTACTTTCAAGCGATGGCTTCTGCATAAGCTGCGCTTTTTCTTAAAGTTATAGATTTTCTGTTCCTTGACACGCGAACCTGGCCCCAGCGCGCAGGGGCGCGCTCGACCCTAAGAAGACGCCTTTGAAGGTGCGGGGCTAACCCGGTGCCGCGCGACTTACTGCTGCTGCACTGCGGGCGCACGAGGCGGAGCCGGGGGCTGCGGGGGCCTGGGCTTGGCCGCGTCTTTGCGAGCCGGTGCAAGGATGGCATGCAGAATCGTGCCCTCCATGCGCGGCATGAACTCCACTATGCCCGCGTCGCCCACATCCTGGATGAGGCGATTGATGATGTTGTAGCCCAGTTCACGGTGCGCCATCTGGCGGCCGCGGAATCGAAGACTGGCCTTCACCTTGTCGCCGTCGTGCAGAAAGCGAACCGCCTGGTTCTTCTTGGTCTGGTAGTCGTGCTCATCAACGGTCACCGAGAACTTCACTTCCTTAAGGGTGATGACCTTCTGCTTCTTGCGGGCAGCGCGCTCGCTCTTTTCTTTTTCGTAAAGATAGCGGCCGTAGTCCTGAATGCGGCAGACAGGAGGAACTGCGGTGGGAGAAACCTCCACCAGGTCAAGGCCACGTTCGCGTGCGATTTTGAGCGCCTCGAAGGGGGGCAGGATTCCCAGTTGCTCACCGTTTTCGTCGATCACACGGATTTCGCGGGCGCGAATCCGATCGTTGACGCGGATAAAGGACTTGGCCGAACGTTTGTCGAGTGCGATGGTGCTCCTCCAGGTGAATTGTTGAGTCGGTGCCATAGGCCGAGCGAGACCGGAAAATCCGGCCGGCAGGCCCGTGAACGCACACTGAGTATAGCATTGGCTCGGCACCGGTGAACCAAGGGGTTAGATGGATTCTCAGCTTGCCGTGGCCGCGCAAAGCCGAGTCGCATTTACGCCGCAAAGCACCGGACACGCAATCAGGGCGCCTTCAGTCGAGAGTCCGGTAACCGCGATACGCAGCAGCCGATTGGCGCCGAAAACGCCTTCCAGCTCAACCGGAAGAAAGTTGTCGGAGAGCGCTTCGCTTCGTCCCTGGCCGGCGAGCGCAGGCGGCGTGCGAAGCGTGATCGCCGCGAGCTCATGTCCGATCATTTGCGACCGGTGAGCGAAGGTCATTTCCCGGGCCAATGAGCGGAGAACGTTTATGCGCTCTTCCACAAGCCCGGCAGCAACCGGCGCCGCTTGATGCAATTCCCAACCTCTGGTGCCGGGCCGCGGCGAGAAGGGAAACAGGTGAAGATAGCCGAAGGGCAGCGCGCGGATGAAAGCAACAGTTTCTTCGAACTCGGTGTCAGTCTCGCCGGGGAAGCCAACCATCACGTCGGCGCCGAGGGTGAGCGCGGGGCCGGCTGCGCGAAGGAGCGCAGCGACTTTCTCCGCATAGTGCCAGGGACGGTAGCGGCGGTGCATGCGGCGCAACACGGCGTCAGAGCCCGACTGCAGCGGCAAATGCGCATGGCGGGCGAGGCGCGGCTCGCGGGTGTGGGGTCCGCCAAATTCGGCCATCAGGCCGATCAGCTCATCGTCCCAGTCCATGGGCTCAATAGAGCTGAGGCGCAGGCGCGGCAAGGCGGTGCGGGTGAGGATGTGGCGGACGAGGGACGAGAGAGAGGTCTTCTCAGTGAGTTCTCTTCCCCACCGCCCAAGGTTGATGCCCGATAGAACCAGCTCGTTGCCGCCGGCGGCGACAAAGCCTTCAACCTGCCGCATGACAGACTCGAAGGCGAGGCTGCGCGACGGCCCGCGCGTGAAAGGAATCACGCAAAAAGTGCAGCGGTTGCCGCACCCCTCCTGGATCTTGAGATTGGGCCGTGTCTGCAAGCCGGGCACAAGCTGCGCCTCTTCAATGAACGTATGCGCGAACTCGTCATCCGCCCAAATATGCGCAACCGGATCGCGCGCCGCGAACAACGATTCGACGCTGACAAATCCGTCTGCCGTTCTCGCTGAAGCACTCGGCCCGGCGGTCACATCGGAAACAATCTCAGGCACAAGGGCCTTGTGGCTGTTGCCCACAACCGCCGCGACGCCGGTCATCGCCGCCAGCTCTGACGGTGCGCGCTGCGCGTAGCAGCCGGTAACGACGATCTTCGCCGCCGGATTGAGGCGGTTGGCACGGCGAATGAAGGCGCGGGCCTGGCGGTCGGCCTCGGCGGTGACGGTGCACGTATTCACCACCACAACATCGGCTGCAGGAAGCTGCCGCACAGTATGCTGACCCGACGCAGTCAGGCGGGCGCCAATCGCCTCGCCATCGGCGCGCGCGGCCCGGCAACCGAAGTTTTCAATGTGGAAGCCCGGCATCTCTATTTCAGTTTACGAGTTCGAGGGCTCGCGATGCCTCTCATCCATCCTCCCAGGCGCCGGAGGCCTTGCTAAAATTGTCCGGCAATGAAAAAGTACTTTTCTTTTACCCTTTTCGCATTAGTGGTTCTAGGTGCCGCCGCCAGCGCCCAGCAA
Source organism: Occallatibacter sp. (assembly GCA_035504315.1). Classification (GTDB taxonomy): domain Bacteria; phylum Acidobacteriota; class Terriglobia; order Terriglobales; family Acidobacteriaceae; genus Telmatobacter. Next base: position 4,803 of record DATJSB010000146.1, on the reverse strand, counting down.
GTCATTCCCCTCTATCCCGGCGTCGCGCCCGGCTCAAAGCCTGAGAGCTACCCGGAGCGAGAGTACTTCTCAAAGAGCTGGAATACACGGATTGTGGCCAACGTAACCAGCCCCAGCCTGACGGTGTTCAAGCCCGCGCCCGGGCTTGGAAACCAGACCGCGGTCGTGATCTGCCCCGGGGGCGGTTTTATGGCGCTCTCCATCGACAGCGAGGGCTACGACGTGGCCAGGTACCTGGCTGCGAAGGGCGTTACGGCGTTTGTGTTGAAGTATCGGCTCGCGCACACCGGCGACGATGCCAGCGTGGAGTTCCAAACGTTATATGCCGACCATCAGCAGTTCGACGACATGCTTCGCCAGGAGGCGCCGCTGGCCTTTGCCGATGGACTGGCCGCGGTGACCTATGTGCGGCAGCACGCTGCGGAGTGGGGCGTTTCACCCGATCGCGTGGGCATTATGGGTTTCTCAGCAGGCGGAGGGGTCACGGCGTCCGTGGCCTTCCACTATACGGCCGAGAGCCGGCCCGCGTTTCTGGCGCCGATTTACGAAGGCGGATACCCACTCAGCGGCCCCGTTCCTGCGGACGCGCCGCCTATCTTTATTGCGGCGGCAAACGACGATCAGTTGGGCCTGGCGCCGCAGAGCGTGAAGCTCTACCAGATGTGGGCGGATGCCCACAAATCGGCTGAGCTGCATATCTACGCCCGGGGTGGGCATGGCTTTGGGATGCGCCAACAGAACATCCCGACCGACCACTGGATCGACCAGTTTGTCGCTTGGCTTGCACTCCAGGGATTCATGAGCAAATAGCCGGACACGGAGACTGCATCGACACCGAAACTGAATCCCGGTACCGGCGGAATTGCGACTTCGATATACTTATAGAGGCCCATTTCTCACGCTGAGGGCCGATCGCCTGAAATGTCTTCTTCTGCTGCCGTCAGTGCCCCTGTACAAGCTTCCGACGATCCGCGCGGCAGCGTCCGGCATATTGCCAGCTTTGTTTACTTCACCTTCATCTGCTACCTGTCCATCGGGTTGCCATTGGCGGTTCTGCCGCCGTATGTGCATCTGAAGATGGGCTACAGCGCGGTCCTGGCCGGCCTGGTCATCAGCATCCAGTACATTGCGACGCTGGCGAGCCGGCCATGGGCGGGGCGCATCAGCGACAGGCAGGGCGCGAAAATCTCGGTGTTGTGGGGCATGGCAGCGTGTACGGCGAGTGGAGCGCTGCTGGTGACTGCGGCAGTCTTGTTTACTTGGCACATTCACTGGCTGAGTGTGCTTAGCCTGATCATGAGCCGGCTGATCCTGGGAGTGGGTGAAAGCCTCGGTTCGACGGGGGCCACCTTGTGGGGCATCACCGCCACCGGGCCGCAGTCGACGGCCAAGGTGATCGGCTGGAACGGCATCAGCACCTATGGCGCGATGGCGCTGGGCGCGCCACTGGGCGTGATCCTCGACCAGCAGTGGGGGCTCTCATCGCTGGGATTCTTTACCATCGCCATCGGCGCGGTGAGCCTGATAATAGCAGCGCGAAGAGCGCCGGTGCCGGTGATTGAGGGCGAGCACTTGCCTTTTGCGCACGTGCTGGGGCGCGTTGCGCCGCATGGCATGGGATTGGCGCTGGGAGGCGTTTGCTACAGCGTGCTGGCCACGTTCATCACGCTCTACTACGCCAGCCGGCACTGGAACGGCGCCGCGCTGTGCCTGACCGTCTTCGGCCTCGGCTTTGTGCTGGCGCGGCTTTTGTTCCTCCAGACCGTGAACCGCTTTGGCGGGTTTCCTGTGGCGATGGCGTGCCTGGCTGTGGAGTCGCTTGGACTGCTCTTGCTGTGGCTGTCGAACTCGCCGCAGATAGCGCTTGCCGGCGCGGCGCTGGGCGGCTTCGGGTTCTCGCTGGTGTTTCCAGCCATCGGCGTCGAAGCGGTGAAGCGTGTGCCTGAGACGAATCGCGGCGCGGCGCTCGGCGTCTACACCGCATTCGCCGATGTGAGCTTCTTCCTGGTAGGTCCAACCGCTGGCGCCATCATTGGATGGTTCGGCTACCGCAGTGTCTTCCTCTTCGCGCTCGCGAGCGTTCTGGCCGCACTGGGAATTGTGGTAGTGCTGGCGAACAACAGGGGTCAGGAATCAGGATTCGAGGATCGATAGCGCCCCGACCGCTCTGATCTGTTCCCTGTTCCCTGTTCCCTGTTCTCTATTCTCTATTCTCTGTTCTCTGATCTCTGTTCTCTGTTCTCTGTTCTCTGATCTCTGTTCTCTGTTCTCTGATCTCTGTTCTCTGTTCTCTGATCTCTGTTCTCTGATCTCTGTTCTCTGCTTTTGCTATCCTCGCGTCGAGGTGCTTTATATGCCCGAAACTCAAACCTTCCCCTACGAAACCCGCCTGAACATTCTCTGCGAGCCGCTGGAGGTCTTCGACCTGCACGCGATTCCAGGCGCAAATGACTACAAGTGGTTCAACCAGACGCTATGCAGGGTGAACGGCTCAGTCGTGCGCATGGCTGCCATCGAGGGCGAGTACCACTGGCACAAGCACGACGACGATGATGAATTCTTTTACGTGGTCGACGGCGAGTTGCTGATTGATATCGAAGGCGAAGCCACACCCGCTATCGAAGGCCGCACCGTTTCCAGCCGGACAGTTTCGCTTAAGCCGGGCCAGGGATTCGTGGTACCCAAGAAAGTAGTGCACCGCACCCGCGCACCGCAGCGCACAACCATCCTGATGGTTGAGAACGCGGGCATCGTTCCAACCGGCAATTGACACTGCGCCTGCCCGTCCGCAATGCCGCCGCGATTATTCTGAAGTGTGACAGTGAATTCTGAGGCACAGTTCAAACCCTCGCGCCGCAAGCTCTCTGTTTGGTTTTTTCTCCGCTGCTTTGCCATCCTGGTGGCGTCGCTCTGGTTGCTCGCCGCTTTGATGCTTGTGGCTGCCCGTTGGATCGACCCGCCGACCGACGCCGTGCACATCGAGCGCCGCCTGCAGGCCTGGATTCACCACAAGCCGTATCAGGAGCGCTTCAAGTTCGTTCCGCTCGGCCAGATCTCGCCCGACTTTCAGCACGCCGTCATCGCCGCCGAGGACGCCCGCTTTTACCAGCACCACGGCTTCGATTGGCAGGCAATGGAAATCGCGGCTCAAGACGATATGCAAGGCAGCCGCCGCATTCGCGGGGGTTCCACCATCACTCAGCAACTGGTGAAGAACCTTTTTTTCGGAACGGAACGCTCGTTGCTTCGCAAGGGCGCCGAGTTCACCCTGGTGCCGGTGGCTGAACTCGTTTTGGGCAAGCAGCGCATTCTTGAGCTCTACCTCAACGAGATCGAATGGGGCCCCGGCATCTATGGCGCCGAGGCGGCGTCTCGCGCATATTACGGCACATCGGCCGCGCATATCGGCCGGGAGCAGGGGGCGCGACTGGCAGCGGTTCTGCCCGATCCCCGCCGGCGCAGGCCGGCGCGCATGGACCACTACAGCGCCATCATCCTTGACCGGATGGGGCAGATGGGGTGGTAAGCGCCTGTGCTAATGGGGGGTATACCCCCCGGTATTCCCTGTAAGAAAGTATCTTTGTTTTCATCACATTACGTAAACGACGCGCCGATAACCGTCATGAAATCAACGGCTCCCGTCCAAGCGTATGAAAACAAATCTCTTAGCGGCACGGAGTGCAGGTTATCGAGGCTCCGGCCGGTTTATGAAGACTCTGCCCGTTCTCAATGTATCGCGAAGTGGCGAAATTAACTGCAAAAGGCCAGCCGAGTCAGCAGAATTGGCGCGCATTTCTTTGAGGGGCCACAGCGAATGATTTGTATTTACGGGGCTGGCTGACCGGCTGCAGTGCGGGTGCCCACGTCCGTGCCTTCCAGCCAAAGGCGACAAGACTGATTGCCTGGTCGCTGTTCTCCGGCCTGCACCCAACGGCTACTGCACGGTGAGTGTCACCACTCCCGAAGTGGTTACCTGATGCGTGGCAGGAGGCGGCGGGGTGCCACTGCTTCCGCCCCCGCCGCAGCCGATACCGGCCGACACTACCAGCAGGGCGAGGCCGAGGCAGGCTGTGAACCAGATCTTGCCCGCGGTCCATTTCCTTCTGAGGCGCACCAACGGCAGCATGAGGATGGGCAAGAAGATGAAGGCAGATGCTGCACCGGCCACGGTCTCAGTGAAGACCAGTGTGACCTGGTAGGTTCCCGCCGGCGTGGATGATGCCGTTGCGATCGTCAACGTGTTGGCGGTGGACGAAAAGCTGCACGAGGCTCCAGTGGGCAGGTTGAGGCAGCTTGCCGTTACCGCGGTTGCCGCAGTAGGCAAGGTGACGGAATAGGTGGCCGACTGGCCTGGGCTCACGGTGGCCGTATTGGCGCCAAAGGAGGGCGATCCGGCGCCGGAAGAATCAACCTCGAACTCAAGAGCGTTCGACGTACCGCCGCCGGGCGAGGGGCTTTCTACAGTAATGGAGTCGGTCCCTGAGTTTGCAATGTCGGCTGCCGGGACCTGGGCGGTAATTTGCGCAGCGCTCACAAAAGTCGTGGCCAGCACGGATGTGCCCCAGTAGATTGTCGATCCGGAAACGAATCCCGAACCGTTGACGGTGAGCGTGAACGCGGCATCGCCGGCGGTCTCAACAGCGGGCGATATGCTCGTAACGGCTGGCGACCCATTCGGCGCGGTCACGGTTACAGAACTGGAGCCTGTGGCGCTGCTGTAAGTGGCGCTGCTGGCCGAGTCTGGCGTGTAGATGGCCGAAAGCGTATCGTTGCCCGGGCTGAGCGAGTCGGCAGGAACGCTGA
>DATJSB010000145.1:0-24003 GCA_035504315.1 Occallatibacter sp. | reverse complement strand
TCGGATTCAGGGTAGGGCAGGGCGACCAGGCCAGCCTCGGTAAAGCCGGCATCGAGGGCCAGGGCGCGGGCGTGGGACGGGTCGAGCCCGGATTGCGCAGGCGACGAGGGGTTCGGGTGCACTGAAGGGTTCGGGTTGGGAGTCTGGTGAGACACGGAACCGGGTCGAAGCCTGTTGCGTATATCAAATTGCTGTTCATTTGCGGACGCCGAGGTCGAAAACGCACAGACGGGCGCCGTCAGGGTTTTGGCAAGGTACCATTTTCCCCTTGCATTTTCAAGGATATCGCCCCGCAGGGCAGTTTGGCCCCGGGTGTGCAAGAAGAACAGCGAGCGATCGAAAGCATGAGGCTCTGAATGACAGAAGCGCGGGGGACCGCGCAGGGAGGTAGATATGAACGATCTTCGGTTGAACAGTCCGGTCAGGATTGCCAGCGAGACGACCGAAATCGTCCGTGGGCAGGAAGAAAAGTTTCTGGAGCAGATGGAGCCGATGATCAGGAACCATTCCATCGAGCTCGACATGAGCCCGGTGGAGAGGATTGATGCTGCAGGAATTGCGGCGCTGATCCGGCTGTATTGCGATGCGACGCAGGCGGGACGGCGGTTCACGATCCTGAACCCGCGTCCGCACGTGCATGAGATTCTGTCGATTGTGGGCATCGACCGTGTGCTGATGGCAGAGGGCACCGATCACGGGGCGTCGCTGGGGATGGCGTTGTCGGCTGCGTAGGGTCTGTATTCTGAGCCGGGCGCCATGGTCGGAGCGCACAGAACTCGATAGTGCCAAATGTAGTTGAAATTTCGTCATGGGCTGGGAGAGGCGTGTGCCTTCCTGACGAAAGGCGGGCCGCGCGACACAAAAGGGTCGCGCGGCCCGATACGTTTGCGAGACGTCGCATCGAGTTCTGTGGCCTGTTGACTGCGCTCCCGTTCAAGCAAAACTTGAACTGGGCCTGAACGCGACACCTCGAAAACCTCGCGACAAATCTTCACAGACGAAGTTCTGACGCCCCTCAAAACCGTGTGATTTCACGACATATTCAAGCTGGAAAGATCACTTCGGTACGCGGGGATGTGACGAAATGCACAGGCAGTCGTATACTTGAGACGCTATTCGTATATGTGACGACACGTCGCATGGCGGCGCAGTCCGATGTCTGGAAGCCGCGCGCACGCTCAGTATCAACCTTTCAAAAGGAACCGTTGAGCCTCTGTTCGCAAACCCTGCAAATCGAACCGCCCCAGCGCAAACCAAGAGACGGAGGCTTTATCCATGACGCCAGGCGTTCTGGAACAGGTGCCAGCCAAAGAGGCAGGCTCAACGAAAACTGAAACTAAGTATGTTTTTTTCTTTGGCGACGGCAAGGCCGACGGCAACGGGAAGATGAAGGATGTGTTGGGCGGCAAAGGCGCCGGCCTGGCCGAGATGACCAATGCCGGACTGCCGGTGCCTCCGGGATTCACCATCCAGACCGAGGCCTGCCGCGAGTACATGCGCGGCAAGATGAGCCCGCAGATCGACATCGAGATGCTGGAGGCGCTGCACAGGCTCGAAAAGCTGCAGGGCCAGAAGCTGGGCGCGGGCGAAAATCCGCTGCTGGTGAGCGTGCGCTCGGGCGCCAAGTTTTCCATGCCCGGCATGATGGACACGATTCTGAACCTGGGCCTGAACGACAAGGCTGTTGAAGCGCTCGCCCAACGCAGCAATAATCCCCGCTTTGCGTACGATTCATTTCGCCGCCTCATCCAGATGTTCGGCGACGTGGTTCTCGATGTTCCCAAGAAGAAGTTCGAGCACATCTTCGACGGCGTGAAGGCCAAGAAGAAGGTCAAGTTCGACTACGAGCTGCAGCCCGACGCCCTCAAGGAAATCATTGCCGAGTACAAGAAGTTGGTGAAGAAAGATACCGGCAAAGACTTTCCGCAGGATCCGCTCGATCAGCTCACCGCTGCCCGCGATGCGGTGTTCAGGAGCTGGCAGAACGAGCGCGCCAAGACCTATCGTCGCATCAACAACATCGACGACTGGCTCGGCACAGCGGTCAACGTGCAGGCCATGGTGTTCGGCAACCTGGGTGAGAATTCGGGCACGGGCGTGGGCTTTACGCGCAATCCCGCCACCGGCGAGCACATGTTCTTCGGCGAGTACCTGATGAACGCGCAGGGCGAGGATGTTGTCTCGGGCGTGCGCACACCGCTGTCAATCAGTGAGCTTGAGAAGGCCATGCCCAAGGTTTACGAGCAGCTCAAAGACATTACCCGCCGCATGGAAAAACACTATCGCGACATGCAGGATTTTGAGTTCACCATCCAGGACGGCAAGCTCTACATGCTGCAGACTCGCAACGGCAAGCGGACCGGCCTGGCCGCGGTTCGCGTGGCCATCGACATGGTGCGCGAAGGCCTCATCACCCAGGACGAGGCCATTCACCGCGTTGAGCCGAACCAGCTTTACGACTTCCTGGTTCCGCGGCTGGTTGAAAAGGGCGAGAAGATTGAAGTGCTGGCCACCGGATTGCCGGCGTCGCCCGGCGCGGCTGTTGGGCAGATTGTGTTCACGGCCGAGGAAGCGGTCAAGCAACATCAGAATGGTGCATACAAGTCGATCATCCTGGTGCGCGGCGAAACCACGCCTGAGGACATTGCCGGCATGGAAGTAGCGGACGGAATTCTGACCTCGCGCGGCGGCATGACTTCGCACGCTGCGGTGGTAACGCGCGGCATGGGCAAGTGCTGCGTGGCTGGCGCGGGCGACTGCGTCGTCGACGAAGCCAGGAAGGAACTGCGCGTCAAGGGCAAGGTTTACAAGCAGGGCGATTACATCTCACTCGACGGCACCACGGGCCGTGTGATTGCCGGGCAATTGAAGACGCTCGACGCGCAACCCGACGATCCCGATCTGGTCAAGTTCATGAGCTGGGTCGATCCGCTGCGCAGGCTCAAGATCCGCGCCAATGCCGACATTCCGCGCGACGCCAAGCAGGCAGTTGCTTTTGGCGCCGAGGGCATCGGACTTTGCCGTACCGAGCACATGTTCTTTGCCGAAGACCGCATCGAGCACATGCGCTCTATGATTCTGGCCGACAACGAGAAGGATCGCCGCGCGGCTCTCAAAAAACTGCTGCCCATGCAGCGCGCCGATTTTGTGGGTCTTTTCAAGGCCATGGGATCGTTGCCGGTCACCATCCGCACCATCGATCCTCCGCTGCACGAGTTCCTGCCCAAGCGTGAAGACCTGCTGGTGCAAATCCAACACCTGGTCGACACCAAGCCGCGTTCGCCTAAGCTCAAGGAGCTGCGTACGCTGCTGGCGCGCGTTGAAGAGCTGCACGAGCAGAACCCGATGCTGGGTCTGCGCGGATGCCGTCTCGGAATCAAGTTCCCCGAGATCACCGAAATGCAAGTGCGAGCCATTATCGAGGCCGCGGTCGCAGTCAAGGCCAAGGGCGGCGAGCCGCATCCCGAGATCATGATCCCGTTGGTAGGCTCAATCGAGGAGATGCGCAACCAGGCGGCCATTGTGCGCCGCATTGCTGAAGAGGTCTTCGCGGAGAAGAGCGCCAAGGTGGACTACATGGTGGGAACCATGATCGAGCTGCCGCGCGCTGCCCTCACCGCCGATCAGATCGCCGAAGAGGCTGAGTTCTTCAGCTTCGGCACCAACGACCTGACGCAGACCACCTTCGGCATCTCGCGCGACGACATCAACAGCTTCCTGCCTGCGTACCTCAAGGCCGGTATCTTCAAGCAGGATCCCTTCGCAACCCTTGATCAGGCAGGCGTGGGCCAGCTCGTGAAAGGTGCTGTCAACAAGGGACGCGACACGCGGCCCAATCTGAAGGTTGGCATCTGCGGCGAACATGGCGGCGACCCCGAGAGCGTGAAGTTCTGCCACAGAATCGGGCTCAACTACGTTTCGTGCTCGCCCTTCCGTCTGCTCACGGCGCGGCTCGCCGCAGCCCAGGCAGCGCTCGAAGACAACATGGGCGCAGTTCACACCAACAAGTAACGCCGGAACAAGCCGGAAATAATCAAGGGGCGCGGCCATCGGCTGCGCCCCGTCCTTTTGGGCCACTGATAGAAAAATGCCGGCGGCAACTGAAGTATATGCCAATTCAAATCGGCACTCGCAAACCGTCGAATCCATATCAATCGTTTCCTGGTCTCATTTCCTGGTCTCATCTCCTGGTCTCATCTCCTGGCTCGGCTCCCCGGCAGTTGAACGCGGGTTGAAAGCGCAGAATCAATGTCCTCTTCCCGAGCAGCCATTCAGGCATTCGGCGAAGTTCTTTCATGACGGGCGCGCGAGAGTTCAGGCGCGGGTCAAGACTGCGGAAAGCACGCCCAGGCGATTCTCCCGGAGGTTGCGGGCCAGGTTGCCGGTAGCAGCGGCGAACTCCGGTCCCATTACGATACCGAGGCTTAAGCCGCTCTGGGGTGGTCCGGACACTACCGCCTTGAACCAGTCGCGTGCAGTCTGGGTGTCATCGCGCCACAGCATCGCTTTAAAGCCCGCTTGTTCCAGCGCAGTTCGCGTGTCCGCTTCGCTGAGCAGAAAGCTGGTGGATGCGTCGCGTGCCCATGGGGTCGGATAGACGACATCGCCATCGCCGAGCACGATGTCGTAGGTAACAAACCGGCCGCCCGGCGCCAGTATTCGCCGTACCTCTGCGTAGAGAGCGGGACGACCTTCAATGTTCATCGCCACGTGCTGCAAAAACACGGTATCGAAGGCTCCATCGCCGAAAGGCAGATGCAGTGCGTCGCCATTGAGGAACGTGACGCGATCGGTCAGCCCGCAGCGCGCCGTCAGGTAAACCGCCGCATCGATAAAGCCGGGGCTGAGGTCGACGCCGGTCACCCTGCAACCGAAGGCGCCGGCGAGATAGCGCGCCGGACCGCCGATGCCGCAGCCGAGATCCAGCACGCGAGTCGATGGCTCGATCCCTGCGGCGCCAGCCAGCTCGACAGTTGCGAGAATGCCTCGCGTGTGAAATTGGTCGAGCGAGGCGAGCTGCGCAACGGTCAACGTTTGATCTTCCGGCGCGATTGCGGCGAGAGCCGACATGATGCGGCCGGTGAGGTTGGTGGCGGCATAGTGCTCGCGCACCATGGTGGTGGTGTCCATAATGGTTCTCCAGTAAAGGTTAGTGGGTGGGGCGGCTGGTTTGAATCACGATGTCGCTCGATTTCATACAAGCGCGGAAGCCGCATTTTCTTCTACTGCCTGCCGGCCTGCGGGCGCAGCAACCAATAAAATGCGACGACGTGCATGATCATCAGCATCGGCACATAGATGATGGGGATCGCATACGTGGCGCCAAACTGCCCCGCGTTCGCTGGAAGGCCCAGCCTGATGGCGTTGTAATAGTCCACGATGAGGTCAACTGCGCCCACGAGATTGAAGGCGGCCACGAACGACCAGAAGAGCGGGCGGATCCGCACCGTGAGCAGGGCCAGAAGAGCGAGCACGCCGGTTGCGAAATCGCCGTATGCTGAAAACGTGCTGAACCCAGCCGGCAGGTTGGGGCCGGCTACGCCTGGAACAAGAAAGACCAGCCCAAAGAAGCGAAAGCTGTGCACGGTAGCCAAGACACGCTGCGCTTCGAATCGGTCCATCGACTTGAGTTTGGGATGAATGTAGGTGCTGAACCAAAGCAGGCACGCTACATAGCCTAAGACCAGTTGTATGCGAAAGATATTTTCCGGTGACATTTCAGATCTCCTCTCCGATGAGATGATATGTATCATCTCATCGGTGTAAATTTTTTTGAATGGGAACGGAAGACGGCTTCATTCACTCGCTGCGACGAAAGTCCTGGCATTGGCGCGGAAGAACTCTTCCAATGTTTGTGGATCGCGGCCAGTAATCGATCGGACCGTATCGGTAGTCCGAAAGCTCATTTCATTCTTCCGGAGGCCTTGCCAAAGGTGGCTTAGATGATCGAGCGCGTGCGGATTTAGCCTCTCCTTCACGGCGTCGGCCCACTTTTCGTCGGTGATGGGCACATAGCGAATGGGCCGCCCAATCGCCTGACTAAGCGTTTCAACAATTTCGCGCACCGTTGGAGTTGCAGTTACGAGCGGGTAAACCGTTTCAGAGGGCGGCTTGAATCCTGCCAGAAGAGTTGCGGCCACGCGGGCTACGTCTTCGGCGCCGGCAAGGGGAATGACGGCATCGCCATCGCCCCACGGCAGGAATGCGGTATCTTGCGCGGCCACGCTGCGGCTCACAAGCGCGCGCACGTTTTCGAAGTAGGGCGGCGCCTGAATATGAACGGCTCCCACCTGGGCCCAGTCGAAGATGCGATCGGCAAGCCGATGCTGCAGATTCCGGAATGAAGGAGCATGTTCGAGATCGCGAAAGGCCGGATCATCGGGCGTGCTCTGAAATTGAGAGTTGTTCACCACCATCTCGAGAGCCAGGTCGCGAGCGGTTGAGGCAAAGATCGCGGCTGCCTCAAGCAGGCCGTCGGTTACCGGATAGGTGAAGTAGGCGCGCTTCAAATCCTTCATCGCCTCGCGGACCGAACCTGGGTTGAGGAGATCGCCCTCTACGACTTCCGCGCCTTGCTGGCGGAGTTGGTCGGACCGGGCGTCAAGTTTGTGGACGAATGCGCGGACAGGAATGCCTTGTTCGAGTAGAAGCTCTGCGACCCGGCGTCCAGTCGATCCCTGTGGACCTCCGGCTGCGCCTGTGACCAGAATCGGGTGAGACATTGAAGAATACTCCTTTGTTCGGATAGGATGATATACATAATCCAATGGATTCGAATTTTTCCAGGACGATGACGATTGCATCGTGGGATGATCTCGCGCATCTTATGATGAACTATGCGTTACCGGCCGGAACATAAAGCGGAAGTGCATCAGAAGATTGTGAAAGACGCCTCGCGGCGCGTGCGTGCCGAAGGCATGAATGGCGCGGCGGTTGCCTCGGTTATGCGCGACACGGGCCTCACACACGGTGGGTTTTACAAACACTTTGAGAGCAAAGACGAGCTGCTGCTGGAGTCGCTCGGCAAGGCATTCAGGGAAATTGAAGAGACCCTGGTTCATGCCGCGGAACAGGCGGAGCCCGGCCAGGCATGGAAGGCCATTGTAAAGACTTACCTGAGCCCGGAGCTGTGCGAACACTCTGAGCGCGGGTGCCCTCTGGCTGCGCTTGCACCGGAGTTGGCGCGGGTAGAAAAGACGATGAAGCCTCGAGTGGTCGCGGAACTCGTCGCCTACAAAAGCCGGATGCAGCCGTTCATGCCGGGGCGGCGAACCGCGGAAAAAGAGCGCGCCTTTTTTGCAATCTTTTCAACCATGATCGGGGCAACTGAAATTGCCCGCATGCTGCCGGAGCCTGCGATCCGCGAGAAGGTGCTCGCCGCCGCCAGAGATTTTCTCCTGAGCAGCTTTTGAATTCTGGGGTCGGCAAAATGCTGCCGGGCTGGACTGTGTTTCGTGCTTGCCCTTCCGGCTGCTCAGCGGCATTTTCCTTGAAAAATGCCGCCTTAAGAAAATGCCACCCTTCACTGCTTTCACCAGGGCGCATGAATTCTGGAACCGCTCTAGACGATGACTTCGATTCTCGTGCTGAGGTTGTTTTCCGCGGCTTCGACGCTGGAGCCCGTGGCCTCTGCTCCGCTCAAATCAGGATCGTCGGCGACGTATTCGCCATTGGATGAAGTCACATCGGCGTTGTAGGTCTTGCCGTTGACCGTGGTTGAAAACGAGACGTCGCTCATCAACTGGCTGACGGCGGACGCCGACAGCGACGCAGCGGATGCAATGGAAGAAACGCTGCCCATGAACGCCTCCCGTAGCCCAGCCGTGAATGCTGGCATCAAGAATCTTATCGGCAAAAGCGGCGATAGCTTTACAAAACAGGCGATCGAGGATCAAACATTCGACAATGCACCGTCGATGCACGCCGGATTCGCTCTCGATAAAAAGAGTGCCTGTACGGCCGCATAAATCCGCCCAATTGCGGCACGGCGATAGTCCCATTTCGCTTCCGCCACGGGACGATACACGGCCATGGTAGCGTTAGCTTCATAAAGCAGCACTTCTCCCCGCGTATTCAGCCCAAAGTCGATTCCAGCATAATCCAATCCGAGCGTTTCCTGGACCTGTTCGAGCGCCTTGATGACTCTCGGCCCCAGCACGCCCTCCATGTCGCCCAGGAAACGCGACTCCTCGGCCCGGTGCTCGCAGTGGTCGGCCATGTCGGCGCTGAAGTAGTGAATCTTCCACTGTTTCGCAATCGCCAGGTGCACCGGGTATAGCTTTCCGCCGATCGTCAGCACGCGATATTTGCGGATGTTGCCGTCGCGACCGCACCCATCCAGATACTCCATCGCGATGACACTGTCGCCGGGAAGTTCAGATACCGACGCGCTCAAATTGCCGGGCGATTCCACGCGAACAAAGTTCTTTCCCATGTGGAAACCGGGAGCACGAACGAGCAGCGGAAACTTGAAGCCCTGTTCAAGCAACTCGTGCGCAGCATCCGGGTCCATCAGCCGTTCCCGCGCCAACGCAACGCTGAGCGGAGCAAGCACGCCGGGAATCTTTCCCAATCGTTGCGCATTGTTGCAACGGCCGGTAGCCAGAACCCGATGGGGCGGATTGATAACCGGTGCCACGGAACGCGTCAACACGCGCTCGGCGGCCAACAAGGCTTCGCGCCGAACGTCGGCATCGCCAACGCCATTCACGATCAGCCGATGTTCCGGCAGAGAAACCGCGTCGTCGTATGACTCGACGAGTACGACATAGGTCTGAAAAATGCGATCGTTCAGAAATCGCTGTATGAGCACATTACCGGAGTTCATGGAGAGCAGCAACAGAACAGGCACCGGGGCATCGATGCCGTCAGAGGGGATGCCGCGATAAGGCAATTTGAGAATCGCCGGCCAATCGAGAGCCAGGCCGAGATGCGAGGCCGCGCGATGCTTGTCACCAAGCGCCGAATAGGCGTAGTAGAGACCTGCGTGGGCCTCTCTGGACAGGGGATCGGCGCCAAGCATGGTCTCGTACAGCAGTTTCGCCGCTTCCACTTTGCCGGCGGCAAAAAACTGCTTCCCACGACCGCACAGTCCCGGAAGCCGGGCAGCTTTTTGCGCCGCGGCCTGCAGATCGGCTCCTTGCGGATCGGCTCCTGGATGAGTTGGAGCGACCCATGAAGTCGTCATGCACAACCCCGCTGCGGACTCTCTGCGCCTGTGTTTGCCGCCATGGCAAGCAATACTTCTGCGCCGCGGCCGGTCACTTCCGTGCTGCGTTCCGCGGGGAGTTCGGCCTTGCGGTGCTCCATCCGGCGGGCGCACAGATTCCGGCCGGTCCACAGCGTCTCCTCCACCAGCGCATCGATCTCGGCGCGGCTGGTGCGGTGATTCACGATCGCGGCGCGAATCGCTACGCGGCCATCCAGAATTGTGGTGGAGGGCGCTACGATACCTGATTCCTGCAGCTCGATCGCGATCTGCCGGTTGAGCTGGTCGGCATCGGGCGCGCGGTATCGGAAACAAACAATATTCAGTTCAACGGGAGCCATCATTTCAAGCTCGGGGATTGAAGCCACGCGGCTTTCAAGATAGCGGGCCAGTTTGCAGGTTCCGGCGATGGCCGCACCCATGGCCGCCGCGCCGTATACCTTGAAAGTGAACCATGTCTTCAAGGCCCGAAACCCACGGGAAAGATCGGGGCCAAAATCGCATGGCCACGGTGAACCCGCCGCCAATCCCCGCGTTTCGCGAGCCAGGTATGCAGCCGGAGAGGCAAATGCCTGTCGATGCAACTCGCCATCGCGCACCAGAATGAATCCCGCGTCGTAAGGGACCTGCCCCCATTTGTGAAAATCGAACGCCAGCGAATCAGCCCGTTGAATGCCTCGCAACCGGGGTCGAAGTTCCGGCGCCAGCATGGCCAGCGCGCCATATGCCCCGTCGACGTGAAACCACAGCTTCTCGCGCCGGCAAATATCTGCCACGCCATCCAAATCGTCCACCGCACCCGTGTCGACTGTCCCCGCGGTTCCAACTGCGAAAAACGGTGTGTATCCCGCTCTGCGATCCACAGCGATTGCGTCCGAGAGGGCGCCAATGTCCATGCGCCGGTGATGGTCGCTCTCGATCAGCCGCAGCGCTTTGCTCCCCAACCCCGCAAAGTCCAGCGCGCGGCCAATTGAGCCGTGTACTTCACGCGAGGCATACGCAGTGAGCTTCGTCGATTGATTCGTGATTCCGCTGCTGCGTACCTCTAAACCCAACGCGGCGTCCCTCGCCACCAGCACCGCAATCAGGTTGGCCATCGATGTCCCGGTAACAAACAGACCGCTGGCGCTTTCGGGAAACTCGAATAGATCGCGCATCCAGCGCGCCACCTGCCGCTCCACCTCAACCGGCGCCTGATCGCGTCCGCCAACATTTGCATTGGTGGCTGCGGCCAGCATCTCCGCAAGCATACCTGCGGGCGTGCCGCCTCCGTGCACCCATCCCATGAAACCCGGATGTGCGTTTCCTGCCGTGTAGGGAAGAATGCCGGTCAAGAATTCTTCGTGCACCTGGGCAAGATTTGTGGGCGCGGTCGGGAGCCTGCCGCTGAATCGCGCTCGCACCTTACCCGGGATCGGATGCCACGCCGGCCGTTCTCGAATGTTCTCAAGATAGTCGAGCATGTCGTCCAGCATGGAGTGTGCCTGCCGGCGAAACCCTGGCCAATCGGCTGGGTCGAGCGAGACTGAATTGAGCGAGACTAGATCGAGCGAGTCTTGACTGAGCGAGTCTGGATCGATCGAGACTCGACCGGGCGAATCGGCGCTGCCGCGATCCGTCAATTCGCCAAGCCTGTTCGTCCCTCTCCGCAATTCTGCCGCTGAGCCCAAGCCAATCGCCACCCAAGCCGTTCAAGTTCTGAACAGCCCAGATTACGCGGGATGGCAGCGTCCCATTAGACCTTCGCGCAGATTTCTTACCCCTGCGACGCCCAAAAGGGACAGGCTTCCATATCTGTTCCGATCTGGTCCCGCACCGTCACAGGTCATCGTCGAGGCGCCGTCCACGCCAGCAAGTAACGCCGGCGCAATCCGGAAACACAATGGGCGAGGCCGATACACCGGATCAGGAATTGATTTAAGTAGAGTTGATGCTATTCAGTGCCGTTTTCCTTGAGAAAACGGCACCCTGAACAAGCTCAGATCCCTTACTTGAATTCCTGATCCGGTCTGGCTGCGTCCCTTTTGCCATTGCGAAATTGCGGCGAGAGGTTGGCGGCAACCGAGATTCGTGCCCATTGAAATCGGCGAACACTGGCTGACTCCATGGGAGTAATCGGCCTCGGTGAGCAATTCTGCGATTTGGATTAAGCTGGTGGCGCGGCAGACGATGCGCGTGCGATACGTCGGGCGTTATGGACTTCCAAGGCATCCAGAATCGACTTTCGCCCCTGGAGGTAAGCTTCACGATTTCACTTTGTTACAGGCAAAAGTCGATACAATCCACATAGACTGACCGCATCTACCGCAAACCAAAGCGGCCCACTCCAAATCGCCATATCCATAATGCTCCGAGCCGACTATCGGCGGCTCCGATCTGAACGGACAAGCCATCCTCTCCAGTTATCCCGATTGCCGCTTTCGCGGGCCAGACTTGCTGTGGATGCACGGCGCTTATGAGCAGAGCCTGGGAAAGTTTCCCGTCGGCCTGTTCCTTGGCGTGGACGAAGCCAAGGTGGGTCTGCGTCGGGACGATATTTCCTTCGATCACCTGCGCCATAGCTACAGCGCAGGATTAACGCTCCATGCTGGTGGGCTTCCAGCTGTTTATGTACTCTTCTGTTGGGGCGGGAACGAAGGCAATCACACAATCGCCAACATCAATACGAGTTTGCTTGGCACTTCTGTGAGGCCGCCGCTGTTTTAGAAGCCCTCCACCCTGAAATCGAACGATCCTGATGGAATTCTCCGGTGAACCACTCCCATGTCTGAATAGCGGAAGGCGTTGGGTAAGTGATCGGCAAGCCGAAAGGCGAGCGTCCACAGGCGATACAGCACAAAGCGCTCATTTACAGCCGGTTACGCGCGACAGTCTGGATTACTCCCCGAAAACGCCAATGTCGCAGCGATCCTTCTGGATTTACGCCAATCCACAAGACGCCCATCGACCACGGCTGTGAACTCCAACTCTCTCGAACCCTGAAGGATAGACAAAAAGAAAAAGAGCTTGCCGCTTTGCATCTTATATCCCACGTCTGGCGCATAATCGCTGTATGAGCTGAATGAATTCGGCAAAGGCTGTTCCCGATTCCTTGTTCCCTGCAGCAGCCCCGATCCGTCTGCCACAGGCTACGGGCTGCAAGCTACAGGCCGCGGCTGCGGGTGAGAGATGTTACTAGAAAATTACCTCCCCCCACCCCCTCCCCCGGGGTAATTAGAAAAGTAACAGGCTCACCTTCACTTAACATCATTACGAATCAATCGCTTGCAAAAATGTAACACCAGAAACTCTGTTACATTTGTTTGCGTCCAAAACCCTCAAAATGCCCTTTTTGAGCCAAATTGAGCGAAATTGAGCCCAATTTTGAGTGAATTTATCTCCCTTCAAAAGGTAACTACTATGACACCTGTCCTGCAGAGGCTCTCTGAAGGCTGCGCGGGTCGCAGGTGAGAAATACCGCGGCTATCAGGATTGTTTAAACTATTCACTCAATAGAAGGGAAACACTATGGCTCCTCAGCCGGCAATCTCGATGCATACCACGCGTCCTGTCCCGATTACCCTGCACGGACGACAGCTTGAACCCAACCGGCGCATCGCGCTCAACTTGGACTGGGTGGAAGAAGTGCGCGTGAACAAGAGCGCCGTGGAGCGCCGTGCGACGACGCAGACTGCGCGCCGCACGGTCAAGAAAGAGAATCAGGCGGCGTGGTTGCTGCGCGCCATCGCCTGCATGGACCTGACCACGCTCAGCGGAGACGATTCTGCCGAGCGCGTGAAACGGCTGTGTGCGAAGGCACGCAATCCGCTGCAGCGGCAGTTGGTTGAGAGCCTTGGAATTCAGGAACTGGACCTCACGGTCGGTGCGGTCTGCGTCTATCATACGTTTGTCGAAACAGCGGTCAGGGCGCTCGAGGGGTCGGGCATTCCGGTGGCCGCAGTCTCGGCCGGATTCCCGGCTGGCTTAAATCCGCTGACGGAACGCGTGCAGGAGATCCGGCGTTCCATCGAAGCTGGCGCGTCGGAGATTGACATTGTGATCACGCGCGCGCATGTTTTCAACGGCGAGTGGCAGGCATTGTATGACGAGGTCGCCGCATTCAAGGAGACCTGCGGCCTGGTACACATGAAAGCCATCATGGGCACCGGCGACCTGATGACGCTGCGCAACGTGGCGCGGGCCAGTTGGGTGGCCATGATGGCGGGCGCGGACTTCGTCAAAACATCCACCGGCAAGGAAGCGGTGAACGCCACGCTCCCGGTTTCGCTGACCATGGTGCGCGCCATCCGCGAGTACGCAGAACGCACAGGGATGGCGGTGGGCTTCAAGCCTGCAGGCGGCATCCGCACGGCGAAGCAGTCGCTGGACTGGCTGGCCATGATGAAAGACGAGCTGGGGCGCCCGTGGCTGGAGCCGTCCCTGTTTCGATTCGGCGCCAGCGGCATGTTGGCCGATATCGAGCGCCAACTGGAGCATCACGCGACCGGCCGCTATTCGGCCCTTTATCGTCACCCCATCGCGTAGATGGGTTCGAGTCCGTCGAAGGAGATTTGAGTGAGCATAGCCGAAAAGTTCTACACCATGGAATACGGCGCCGCGCCGGAAGATCCGAAAGAAGCCGTCGAGTGGCTGGAGCGGCATCACCGCAGGTTTGACTCCTGCATCGACGGGGCGTGGGCGAAACCGACGAGCGGCGAATACGTTGAGACCATCGATCCCTCCAGCGGAGACTCGCTCGCTGAAGTCGCGGCTGCTAGCGCCGCCGACGTGGACGCCGCCGTCGCCGCGGCGCGCAAAGCCCTGCCCGGCTGGCAATCCCTTAGCGGTCACCAGCGCGCCCGTTACCTCTATGCGATCGCCCGGCAGGTACAAAAGCACTCACGCCGGTTGGCCGTACTCGAATCGATGGATAATGGCAAGCCCATCCGCGAGAGCCGGGACATCGATATTCCTCTGGTGGCGCGCCATTTCTACCATCACGCCGGCTGGGCGCAGCTTTTGGCATCGGAGTTCCCCAACTACACCGCTTGCGGCGTGGTTGGCCAGATCATTCCCTGGAATTTTCCACTGCTGATGTTCGCATGGAAAGTGGCGCCGGCATTGGCTGCGGGCAACACCGTAGTCATCAAGCCTGCCGAGAACACGCCGCTCACCGCGCTGGCTCTCGCCGAACTGGCCATGGAAGTGGGCTTGCCGGCGGGCGTGCTGAACGTGGTGAATGGCGGACCGGCGACCGGCGAGCTGATCACCGGGCACAAGGGAATCGACAAGATCGCATTCACCGGCTCCACTGAAGTTGGCCGTATCATCCGCAAGGCCACTGCGCACACGCACAAAAAGCTCTCGCTCGAGCTGGGAGGCAAATCGCCGTTCATCGTTTTCGACGACGCCGATCTCGACTCCGCGGTTGAGGGCCTGGTTGACGCCATCTGGTTCAACCAGGGGCAAGTGTGCTGCGCCGGTTCGCGGCTGCTGGTGCAGGAACGCGTCGCAGAGACACTCTACACCAAGGTCCGCGCCCGCATGGAGACGCTGCGCGTCGGCCATCCGTTGGATAAGGCAATCGACATCGGCGCCATTGTTTCGCCGGTGCAACTCGAGGCGATCCGCCGCATGGTCGATGCCGGCGTCGCCGAGGGCGCGCGCTGCTGGCAACCTTCCAGTCCGCTCCCTCAGAAGGGCTGGTATTTTCTCCCCACCCTGCTCACCGACGTGCACCCCACGGCGACCGTGGCGCAGATGGAGATTTTTGGTCCAGTCCTGGTTGGGATGACCTTTCGCACTCCTGCCGAAGCCGTCGAGCTGGCCAACAACACCGTCTATGGCCTGTCGGCAAGCATCTGGAGCGAGAACATCAATGTGGCGCTCGACCTGGCCGCGCAAGTGAAAGCCGGCGTGATCTGGGTCAACTCCACCAACCAGTTCGACGCTGCGTGCGGATTCGGCGGCTACCGCGAATCGGGCTACGGCCGCGAAGGCGGCCGCGAAGGCATGATGGAGTATCTCACTCCGAAGTGGCTGCACAGCCTGCCTCCGGCCAAAGCTGCGGCGCCGCACGCCGAAAACATTCACGACGAAGCCGAAGACAATATGAGCAGTTTCGCTCCCGCAGGCTCGTCGATCGACCGCACTGTGAAGCAATACATCGGCGGCAAGCAGGCGCGGCCCGATTCCGGCTATTCTTTCCCCGTCCATGGCAAAGATGGCCAATTACTCGGCGAAGCCCCGCTTGGCAATCGCAAAGATATCCGCAACGCGGTAGAAGCAGCGCAGGCTGCGTCAGGATGGGCGCGAACCTCGGCCCACGCCCGCGCGCAGGTCATCTACTACCTCGCTGAGAACATGATCCAGCGCCGCGAAGAGATCGCGCATCGGCTTGCCGGCGCTATCGGCCCCGACACGAGCGAAGCCCGCGCTGCCCTCGAGACCGATCTTTCCATCGAGCGCATTTTTGCCTACGCCGCCTGGGCGGATAAATACGAAGGCGTGGTGCATCATCCGCCCGGCCGCAATATCACCATCGCCATGCCGGAGCCGGTGGGCGCGGTTGGCATTCTCGCTCCTGCCGAAGCGCCGTTGCTTGGCCTGCTCTCTTTGGTTCTGCCGGCCATTGCCATGGGCAACACCGTGGTCGCAGTGCCGTCGGAACGCTACCCGCTCATCCAGGGAGATCTCTACCAGTTGCTCGACACCAGCGACGTGCCTGGCGGCGTGGTGAACCTGGTCGCGGGCCGACCCGCCGAACTGGGTAAAACTCTGGCCGAGCATGACGGCATCGACGCCATCTGGTGCTTCCGCAGCGACCAGGAAGCCGCCATGGTGCGGGCCGCCTCGATTGGGAATATGAAGCAGGTCTTCACCAACGAAGGCCGCGAATACGATTGGTTCGACCCCGCGCGGGCCGAAGGCCGCTGGTTTCTCCAGCACGCAACCCAGGTCAAAAACATCTGGGTGCCGTACGGAGAATGACCCGGAAAACGTGGCCCCGCCCGAAGGCGGGGCCTGGCGATCCGGCGAATGGAGAGACTATTCCGGGGCGATGGAAAGCTTCGGCCATTTGCCTGTCGCGTCGAGGCAGACCATCCGGCCCCTGGTTTTGGAGTTGGTGGATTTGTCGCCGCTTGTTGAGTCGCTAGCTGTGGATTGTTTACACGATTAATTGACTCGGATCTCTCCGGAAGCATTTAGTTGTAGGTGAAGTGTGCGGCAGGAATCAACTCTGGAAGCGTCGCGACGAACCATGACAGGAAGTTCTCAAACGAATCGGGGCCGCGAAATCGCCACTGCAACCGGCCGAGCTTGTTCTTTCCGTGCTCCGACGCCCGAATTCCTTGACGCAGCCATCGTCACCGCGCAATCATTCCCGCGTGTGGCGAAGCTTTGAGAACGGTGAAACGCTGGGGACTCACGGTTCTGAGGATGGACTCATCCTGCTTGACGAAGAGCACAGGCTGGGCGCCCGCATCACACTCGAATCGGGATCTGGTTCAGGCGGCGGGCCCAACTCCCGGCCGATTCCTTATGCCATCACCTGCGGCATCTATGGACTTTTCTTTCACACCTGCTTCTTCGCGCACGAAACTGAAGCGCGCAACGCGTTTGGTGAGATGAAGATTGAGCTGGACCGCATTCTCAAGCTTGAATCGCATGAAACTGCAGGCGGCCAGGCAGAGAATGCGGTTTACGCCGCACTCTCCGCGTTTATTGAGCGCTTTCCTACCTGAGCCGAATTACTTCTTGCCCTCGAGCTCATCGGCCAGCGCGCCCGCGTCGTAGATCTTCCTGAGCGCCTCAATCATGCCTGCCGTGTGCACTGCCACCGCGCGGTTCTTGGTTCCGTCGTAAACAAAGTCGCCCGCCAGCGACTCGATATTGCCGTCAAAGATCAGTCCCACAATATCGCCGTTGCGATCGATTACCGGCGAGCCCGAGTTGCCGCCGATGATGTCGGCCGTGCACACAAAATCGAGCGGCGTCGCCAGATCAAGCTTGCCCAGCGCCGCGGCTTCCTTGCCGGTCAGATTGAACGGTTCCTTGTTGCTGAAGCTGGCCGAGCGGTCAAAGAGCCCATAGTAGGTGGTGAACGGCGGCGCAATCGTCCCGTTGTAGGGATAACCATCAACCGTGCCGTAGCTCAGCCGCAGCGTGAACGTGGCATCGGGATATGCGTTCTTGCCGTACACCGCGAACCGCGCCTTGCCCAGCTTCTCCTCGGCTGGAACCAGCACGCTCTCTTCGCTGTCGCGAATGTGCTTGTAGTTGGCGCGCCATATCGGATCGAAACGCCGCGCCGCCACGATCATCGGATCGGTGGACGCAGCAACCGCGGCCTCTCCGCCCTCGAGCAGCGCCTGGCGCACTTTGGGGTCGGCGAGCTTGGTCCCATCCACCAGCGCGTCCACGGTCTTGTCCACGCCGCCGCCCTGCGTCATTGCCTGCACAAACTCGTCGCTTGAGCCAAGATTCTCCACGGCCAGGTTCAGGCTGGACTTCATGAACATCTTTTCCACGTCTGAATAGATGGGCGCCGGCGAAAGCAGCTGGTAGCGCAGAGATTCCAGACCCGCCTCATGGTACTGCGGCAGCCGCTCGCCGTCGGGCTTCTTAACCTCGGCCACGTACTGCACAATCTCGATCGCCAGCGCGAACAACTGGCTCCCGCTGCGCCTAAAGAGCTGACGCTTGATCTCGGGCTTTACCTTCTCTTCGACGCCGGCGATCGTGTCCCACGCATCGCCATACTCGGCCTTCCACTCGGGGTTCGCATCCACCTTGGCGCGCAAATCGTCTTCGTCGGCCTGTTTTTTGGCGATCACCG
Organism: Occallatibacter sp.; assembly: GCA_035504315.1. Taxonomy (GTDB): domain Bacteria; phylum Acidobacteriota; class Terriglobia; order Terriglobales; family Acidobacteriaceae; genus Telmatobacter. The sequence continues at coordinate 5,977 of DATJSB010000145.1, read as the reverse complement.
ATTTGTCGAGCTGCGCCTCGTACCGCCCCTGGTAGGCTTTCAGGCTGTTCTGCAAAAAGAAGGTCGTACTGCCCACTTCGCGCGCCTGGTCGGGTCCCTGTTTTGCGAAGTTCTGTGCTGCCGAAATTCGGGCCTGCAGATACGCAATCACCGCCGGCTCAACCGTGTCACGCTCCACCAGCAGTTGCGCCATGGTGTCCTGGCGCTCGGTCGAGCCCGGATTGCCTGAAACAAAAATCAGGTCGCCGGGCGCCGCGCCCTTCGAATTCCACTTCAGATAGTTTTCGGTGTGGATCGGCTTCCCGTTCTCATACACGCGATACAGCGCCATGTCGATGTCGTAGCGCGGATAGGTAAAGTTATCAGGATCGCCGCCAAAGAATGCCGCTTGCTGCTCCGGCGCAAATACCAGCCGCACATCGGTGTAGGCCTTATATTGATACAGCCAGTACTCGCTGCCGTTGTAAAGCGAGACCACGTCGGAGCGCAGACCGGTGGCCTTCTTGCTCTCTTCCTCGATGGCCGCAATCTCCGCATCCCGCGCCTTCAGCGCCTGGGCCTGGTCGGTAATGGCTTTGGTCGAATTCTGAACGCGCTCGGTCACGTCCTTCATGCCCACAAGGACGTTGATCTCAAGATCCGGCGATTTCAATTCCTGGTCCTCGGTCGCCGCGTAAAAGCCGTCACGAATATAGTCGTGCTCGGCGGTCGAATTCTTCTGCAGCTGCGCCCGGGCTACGTGGTGATTGGTCAGCAGCAATCCGTCGGGGCTCACAAAAGATCCCGACCCGCCATCGTTGAGCCGCACGCTCGAGAGGCGCACGTGATCGAGCCACTCCTCGGTGGCTTTGAATCCATATTTGGCTTCAAGCTGCTTTACCGGAAGGTTGTCGAAGGTCCACATTCCTTCTTCAGCAGGGACAGCGATTGCCGCGCCAAGAAGCACAACGAGCGGCAAAAAGGAGAGGCGGCGAGAGATTCGAAATTGCATAGGTTTCCTCATTCAGGCGCATGGGAGATGGCGGAGTTCTCAGAGTTCCGTCTGCGCGCAAGGGATAAGCTTACCTTGTCATACGTCGAAATCGGAACCCTGATTCCGGCAAACTCGCTTATCGTTGCGCCCATTGCACAACTCCCTCACTCCTGCCTTGATGTTTTGTCACTTTGCATCCTCGACTCGGCATTCATCACGGTCTCGTCTTGCACCGCACAATTCTGCACCATGAATGATGCAATCTAGCCGGTTTTTCGGCCCTCCAGATTTATCCACCCACATTTCCTCCGCCATCCTGCCTCCGCTGGCGCTAACCTAATCGCAGCAAACTGGCTTTGTCCGCCTGCGCGGACGAGTTAATCTAAGCTGTAACACTCCACAACAGTGCCTCCAGCGCCCTCAAGCACCGGAGGTCTATCTTTGCGAGACCAACCAAATCAAGAGGGAGATCCATGTCCACCGACTATCGCAATTTCCTTGCTCTTACCTACGAAGAACTGGAGGAACTCAATCTGGCAGCCAAGTCCGATCGCGCCAGCCGCGTCGCTGCCGACGAAGTCCGTGACAAGCGCTTGAAGTACCTCACCGACGAAAAGCGGATCAAAGCTGTCACGGTGCTGTTCTCTGACCTTGAAGGACGTCTGCACCTGCTCGACTACGACAAGAAATTCCTGCTCGGCGCCTACGAGAACCTCACCTTTGATGGATCGTCCATCCGCGGCTTTACCGCGCAGAAGGAAAGCGACCTGCGCCTGGGCATCGACTGGAGCGCCTTTTATTGGGTGCCTGCGGACGTGTTCGGAAACGGCAAGGTACTGGTCTTCGGCAACGTCATCGACAAGGATGGCACACAATACTCGGGCGACATGCGCGGCGTGCTGAAGAGCTACTCCGAGGCAATGTTCAAAGAAAAACAGTACACGATGAACGCCGCCACTGAGATCGAGGGCTTTCTTTTCGCAGGGCGCGACGCCGAACAAAACTATCACCTAACTGGAAAGTTCGAGTGCATCAACACCGGCGGCTATTATCACGTCTTGCCACTCGATCCCTTGCGCCAGTTCATCGACACTGCTGCCGAAGTGCAGCGCGCCATGGGCTTCCAGAACGAGAAGGACCATCCCGAGGTAGCGCCCAGCCAGTTCGAGATCAACTTCGGTTATGCCGAAGTGGTGGCCGCGGCCGACCAGATCCAGCTCTACAAACTGCTCTGCCGTCAGATTGCTGCCAATATGAACTATACCGCATGTTTCCTGCCCAAGCCGATCGTCGGCGTGAATGGCAGCGGCATGCACACCAACGTATCGGTCTCAAGGGGCAAGACCAATCTGTTTTGGGATGAGAAGGGCGAAGAGAACCTTTCGAAGTTCGGATGGAACTTCCTCGATCGCATCCTGAGCCAGGCGCTCGATCTGTGCCTGATTTTCAATTCGAGCGTGAATGCGTACCGCCGGCTAGACCCGCACTTTGAGGCGCCGAACCAGATCCGCGCTTCGGCCGTCGACCGCGGCGCCATGATTCGCGTGCCCATTGGTAATCACCGCTCCATGCGCACCGAGGTTCGCGCGGTGGCTCCCGACGCTAACCCGTACCTGTCGCTTTACAGCATCTTCAAGACCGGTATTGACGGAACCATTGCCAAGCACAAGGACTTGCGCGCCGGCGGCCGATACCTGCCTGACAATATCCAGAAGGCTATCGACGACTTCAAGAATTCCACTTGGATTGGCGAAATTCTCGGGGCCGACGTGCAAGGCCGTTACGCCGACCTGAAGCAAGCAGCAGCCAACCGCTCTCCGCGGGAGCTTGGAACCATCGTCAAGGGCTCAGAAGTGCAGTTCCATCACGCGGTTTATAACCAGTCGCTTTGGAATTTGTTCTAGAACGGGCTGCCACAGGACCGCCCTCGTTGCGCCAATCATGCAGGTTGCCCCACCCTGGCCGCGTTTTTTGCGGCCGGGGTGGGGTCTCGTCCCATGTCCGCCCTTCACCGTCCCTGTTTCCTGATGGCCCCTTTATCTGCTTCGTGTTAGAAACAAAGGAACAGGGTAGAGGCGGAGTTTGCTCAAAAACGAGCCGGCAGGATCGCGACAGGCAAATGCGTTTCCGCTGCCCGTGTCCGGCTCCGTCTTTTTCCCGGCATGATTCAGTGTCTTGACGAACGAAATTCAGAGGCGCATGAGCATCGGCCATTCAGTGGAACTCGATACGCTTTTCGGTGACTACCCGCTCGACCGGGCATTCGACGAGATGCGCGAGGGCTCGGGCGATCTTCGGCCGCAGTACCGCGCGCTCGCCGAAACCATTGCCAGCCTGCCGCCCGATGAGCTGCAGCGCCGCAAGCAGTCGGCCGATCTCTCTTTCCTCACCCAGGGCATCACCTTCACTGTCTACGGCCGCGAAGAAGGCACCGAGCGCATCTTTCCCTACGACCTGCTGCCGCGCATCGTTACCGCCCAGGAGTGGGACCGCATTGAGCGCGGCCTGACCCAGCGCATCACCGCCCTTAATCTCTTCTTGCGCGACGTCTACTCCGACGGCAAGATCCTGAACGATCACGTCATTCCCCGCGAGCTGGTTTATAGCAGCAAGCACTATCGCCGGCCCATGCGCGGGTTGCAGGTGCCCCGCAACGTCTACATCGCCGTGGTTGGCTCCGATCTTCTGCGCCTTAATAATGGCGAATTCGTCGTGCTCGAAGACAACCTGCGCGTTCCTTCCGGCGTAAGCTACATGCTTACCAATCGGCGCGTCATGAAGCGCACCTTCCCTGCTCTTTTCCAGAGCTACGGCGTGCGCCCCATCGAGCACTACCCGCAGGTGCTGCTTTCGACGCTGCGTTCGCTGGCGCCTGAAGGCCGTCCCGAGCCCAACATTGTTTTGCTCACCCCCGGCGTATTCAACTCCGCCTACTTCGAGCACACCTATCTCGCCCGCCAGATGGGCATCGATCTCGTCGAAGGCCGCGACCTTGTTACCCACGACAACATCGTCTACATGCGCACCACCGACGGCCTCAAGCGCGTCGACGTTATCTATCGCCGCGTCGACGACGACTTCAGCGATCCGCTCATCTTCCGTCCCGACTCCTCGCTCGGCTGCGCCGGCCTCTTCAATGCCTATCGCGCCGGAAACGTCACGGTGGCCAACGCCTTCGGGACGGGCCTGGCTGACGACAAAGCCGTCTACGCCTACGTTCCGCGCATGATCCGCTACTACCTCAACGAAGATCCTATATTGGCCAATGTTGAGACCTACCTGTTGAGCGAAGAGAAAGACCGCAAACATGTGCTTGCCAATCTCGACAAGCTGGTGGTGAAAGCCGTTGGCGAAAGCGGCGGATACGGCATGCTGATCGGCCCCCACTCCACCGCCCGGCAGCGCGAAGAGTTTGCGCGCCAGATCGAAGCCAACCCGCGCAACTATATCGCCCAGCCCACGCTCGATTTTTCGCGCGCGCCTTGCCTTATCGGCGATCGTCTTGAGCCGCGCCACGTGGACCTGCGGCCCTACATTCTATTTGGAGACAAAATCAACATCGTTCCCGGGGGGCTCACCCGTGTTGCACTCGAGAAGGGATCTCTGGTGGTCAACTCCTCGCAGGGAGGGGGCAGCAAGGACACATGGGTGCTGGAATAACGGTTTCAAATCTGCGTGTAAGGGAGGGCGCCAAGATGCTTTCGCGTGTTGCCGACAGCCTTTACTGGATGAGCCGCTACCTGGAGCGCGCCGAGAACACCGTGCGCCAACTCGACGTAACGCTGAGCCTCATGCTTGACACCGGGGAAGTGGATCTCGAGGCGCGCTGGCAGCGTATGATCGCCGCGCTCGGCAAGCCCGTGGGTATGGATTGGAACGGCAGCATCGAGTCCATGGCGAAGAATCTGGTCTACGACAGCCTCAGCCCGGCCTCGGTGATTTACTGCCTTAACGGCGCACGCGAAAACGCCCGCCAGGTGCGCGAAGAAATCTCCTCTGAGATGTGGCAGCGTCTCAACCGCCTTTATCACCAGATGCACCTGCCGCACGCGCAAACGCAATTCGCTGCCAACATCAACGACCAGCTTGCCGCGGTGATCGACGGCATCTATCTCTTCAAAGGCACCACCGATACCAGCATGATCCACGGCCAGGGCTGGCAATTCATCCGCCTGGGCCGCTACCTTGAGCGCGCCTACTCAACGGCCACGCTGCTTGAGGTTTACCAGCCCGATCTCTTTGAGGGGCCAAGCTCCGAGAGCGCCGGCCATCTCTATCTCGAGCTAGTCGGCCTGTTGCGCTGCTGCACTTCATTCGAGGCCTACTGCCAGGTTTACACCGCCGATATCTCTCCCGATCGCATTCTGGAATTCCTGCTGCTCAACCGCGACTTTCCCCACGCCATTCACTACTGTGTCGACGGCACGCTGCAGGCCATTGAGGGCATCCAGCAAACCGGCGGCCGCCGTCCGCCCGAGGAGCTCAAAGCAGGCATTGGCAAGCTTAGCGCCATGCTACGCTACACATCCATCGGCGAAATCATCTCCGGCGATACGGCCGGTTTTCTGCACTCTATTCGTGCACAATGTCTGCACATTCATGAACTCATGTACCGGTACTACGTGCAATACTCCATACAATCGGCGTTGGCAGTGTAAAGAGAAGAGGCGGAGTTAGCGGGGTTGGCGGCGTTAGCGGAGTTAGCCGGACTTAAATTCGAAAACGGAAGAAAAAAAGAATTGGGGCATCGCCAGCATGAATTTCTACTCCATCCGCCACCTGACGCGCTTCCGTTACTCGCACCCTATCAGCGAGAGCATCATGGAGACGCGCATGCATCCGCGCTCCGACTCAAGCCAACACTGCCTCACATTTTCACTCTCCGTCAGCCCGCGCTGCCGCGTCTTCAGCTATCGAGACCACCTGGGCAACAACGTGCAGCACTTCGACATTCCCGGCGAGCACAACCAGCTGGTTATCGTCGCTGAATCCGTGGTTGAGCAG
>DATJSB010000144.1:0-17942 GCA_035504315.1 Occallatibacter sp. | reverse complement strand
CCACAGCCTTCTTATCGAACGACACAAACGTCTCCCCGCCTAGCCAAGCTCCTTCGTATGCAATCACGCCATCGGCAAAGTCCGCTCCGGCGTTCATCGCCTCCAGACCCGCTTGAACTGCGGCGGTATCTGTTATGACGTTGTCAGCTTCAAGATAACCGTGAATAGCCCTGACGATCTCTGCCATTGGCATTTTGTAGCGCTGGCGGAGTACCCAGACCATTTCGCAAAATGCATGCCGGCTGATGACCACTTGGTCAGCGGAACTTAACGCAAGACGCGATGCCCGGCTTTGGACCTGATCGTCATCGAGCACAGCGCGGATCAGTACATTGGTGTCCGCGATCACCTTCATCGCTGAACGCTCCGCTCAAATTCTTTGACGATGGCGTCGCCGATGGCCTCGTTCATCTCTTCAATCGTCAACTTCACATCGGTCTTGCCCGCGAGTATTCCAAAAACATCTTTGATGTTGCCCTTCTTCCGCTCAGCCTGCACTACTCCCTTACCGCCGGGCAGCAGTTGCAGCTCAATTTTGTCGCCGGGCTTCACGCCAAAGTGCCTCAGAACCTCTTTGCGCAGCGTAACTTGTCCTCTGCTGGTGAGTTTCAATGTGGGCATGTCGGTGATCCTCCCAAGTTGACGTCTATCCACAATTATAATGCAGTTTTGCATTATTTACGACCAAATCCCGCGCTAGCCCCAAGGCAGACTAGGCCTGCCAATTTAAGATGGCCTCAGAGAATCGAATCGTTGAGAATCTTTCTCACAGGCGCCACCGGCTTCGTCGGCCACCATGTAGCCAAAGCACTCGCTGCCGAAGGCGCCGATCTTCGCCTTCTCGTCCGCAAAACTTCAAACCTCGCCAATCTCGAAGACATCCCCGGCGATACTTTTACCGGCGATCTAGCCTATCCCGAATCGCTCAAGCCCGCCCTCGTCGGCATTGACGTCCTCGTTCACGTCGCCGCCGACTATCGCCTCTGGATTCCCGATCCCGCAGCCATGTACAAGGCCAACGTCGACGGCACCCGCGAGCTTCTGCGTCTGGCCCGCGAATCCGGCGTCAAGCGCGTCGTCTACACCTCGTCCGTCGCCACCATGCACTTCCGCACCGACGGCATCGTCATCAACGAAGACACGCCGGTTTCGATGGCCGACATGGTGGGCCACTACAAGCGCTCCAAGTTCATGGCCGAGCAGGAAGCATTGCATGCAGCAGCCCAAGGGCAGGAAGTGCTGATCTTAAATCCCACCAGCCCCATCGGGTCCAATGACGCCAAGCCCACGCCCACCGGCCGCATCTTTCTCGACTTTCTCAACGGCAAATTCCCCGCCTACATGGATACGGGCCTGAATCTGGTCGACGTCTCCGAAGTCGCGCGCGCGCACGTGCTGGCGCTCAGCAAAGGCAGGCCCGGCCGCCGCTACATTCTCGGCGGTGAAAACCTCACCCTCAAGCAGATCCTCGACAAGATGTCGGCCATCACCGGCATCCCATCGCCCACCGTCAAAATTCCCTTCGCCGTCGCCGCCACCTACGCTTTCTTCGAAGAAATCATCACCGGCAAGATTCGCGGCAAAGAACCGCGCGCCACGCTTGAAGAAGTCCGCATGGGCCGCAAAAAAATGTTCGCGTCCAGCGCCCGCGCCCAGCAGGAGCTCGGCTTCCGCATCCTGCCCGTTTACCCCGCCATGCGCGCAGCAATCGAGTGGTTCCGCGCCAACGGCTACGCGCCGTGATTAACGGAGGGAGCAGGGGCCTTCAGGCCCCTGAATCTGACGCAGTCAGCATCGGGCCTTTAGGCCCGGAAGAATCCGAGGTCGTTATGCCGAAGCAACTCTACCTCACCACCTTCCAGATCGGCACCACCGCCCAACCCGGCCAGGGCCTGCGCATCGGCGTTACCCGCTTTCCTCCCCGCGGAGTTCCCAAAGACCGCTGGGCCGCCGACGGATACTTCGACGTCTGGCTGCCCGTTCTTGCGCCCAGCGCCAAGCTCGTGGCCGAAATCAGGAAGAAACGGAACGGCCCGCCTGACGCATTTCAAAAACAGCTCGACCGCTACGAACGAGAATTGCTCTCGAACGCCACCGGCCGCCAAACCGTCGAGTTTCTCGCCGCCGTTGCCGCCCGCACACCCATCAGCATCGGCTGCGCCTGCGCCGACGAGTCCCGCTGCCACCGCTCACGCCTGTTCAAGATCATCGAGGAGCACGCGCCGAAAGCATGACTCGCACCGCCTTCATTGCCGCATTTCCCGGCGAACTCAAGCCGCTGGTCAGTACCATTGTCAACGGCGCGAGCAGCGCCCGGGTTTGGCCGCACTCCACGCGCGCCGGCGTGCGCTTCTGGGCCGTACGCAACGAGGAAGAGGAGTGGATTGCCGCCTGCGCCGGCGCCGGACAGGCTGCCGCCACCCGCGCCTTCGCCGCCATTGAAGACGGCGGTCCAATCGACCTCGTTTTTTCGCTCGGATGGGCCGGCGCGCTCACCCCCGAGCTCGCTCCCGGCTCGGCCCACAATGTTGCCGGAGTGATCGACGTAAGAACCGGCGAGCGCTTCAACTGCGATGCTGGCGCCGGCGAACTCTGGCTTGCCACCAGCCCCGTGGTGGCGCCTTATTCTGAAAAGCGCCGGCTCACGTCCACTTACCATGCCGCCCTCGTAGACATGGAGGCCGCAGCCATCGCCCGCCTCGCTGCCATGCGCCAAATCCCTTTCTACTGCATCAAGGGCGTAAGCGACGGGTTCCACGCCAAGCTGCCTGATTTCAATCGTTTCATCTCACCCACCGGGCAACTTGAGACGGCGCGCCTGGTCCTCTACTCTGTGTTCCGTCCCTGGCACTGGCCCGCACTCATCCAAATGGGCGAAAATAGTAAAAAGGCTTCCCAAGGCATCGCGGAGTTGGTCCTGAACCTTCTTGATGCCTGAGTTCACATCAGGAAACGGAATGGCTACTCAGACATCCGCCGCTGAATCACTCGTCGACTCCCGCATCCCCGCAACCATGCGCGCCGTGGTATACCGCGGCATCAACGACATGCGCATTGAGACGGTTCCTGTCCCGCGCATCGGGCCCGGCGAACTGCTCATCAGGATCGCCACCTGCGGCATCTGCGGCACCGATCTCAAGAAGATCCACATGGGCTCGCACTCCGCCCCGCGCATCTTCGGCCATGAGATGGCCGGAACCGTCGCAGCGGTCGGCGCTGGCGTGACCCGCTTCGCCGTCGGCGACCGCGTGATGAGCTTCCACCACGTGCCCTGCGGCGAGTGCTATTACTGCCGCAAGCAGACTCCCGCGCAGTGCCCGCTCTACAAGAAGACCGGCGCAACAGCCGGTTTCGAACCCTCCGGCGGCGGCTTTGCTGAGTACATCCGGGTGATGGACTTCGTTGTGGAGAACCGCGGCGTAGTGCGCATTCCCGACGGCGTTCCATTTGAGCAGGCCGCGTTTGTGGAACCGGTAAACACCGTGCTCAAGGGCGTAAAGCTGCTCAACCTGCAGCCTGACGATACGGTGCTGGTGATCGGGCAGGGGCCGATCGGCCTGATGCATGCCTCGCTCGCCAAACGCATCGGCGCGCGCGTGCTTACTTCCGATCTGTTTCCCGAGCGCCACGCCATTGCCGCGCGCTTCGGCCTCACCGACCCCATCCACGCCGGCCAGGAGAATGTGGTGGAGCGCGTCTTTGCCGAGACCAATGGCCGCGGCGCCGACGCCGTCATCCTCGCGGTTGGCGGCAACTCGCTTATCCGCACCGCCATGGATGCAGCCCGTCCCGGCGGCAAGGTGATGCTCTTTGCCCAGACCCAGCACGGCGAGGCAACCATCGACCCGGCCGCGGTTTGTGTGGACGAGAAGACCCTGCTGGGCTCATACTCATCCTCGTTCCCGATTCTCGACGAAGTCACCAGCCTGGTCTTCGACGGATATCGAAACGGATTCGACCTGACACAGCTCATCTCCCATCGCTTCCCGCTCGAACGGGCAGTTGAAGCCATCGAATTCGCATCCCACCCCCAGCCGGATTCAATGAAGATCGTGATTGAGCCGATGCCCGGTGCCGGAACAAAGTGAGAAAGTTGAGAGGATCCGGATGGCAAGCACGGTAAAAGACGCGATCCTGCGCGGCCGCAAGACCGTCAAGACCGTTGTCGAAGAAGGCCGCAAAAGGGTCGAAGACGTCGTCGAAGGCGGGCTGAATACAGTTGAGAATGTCGTCGAAGCCGGCTTGAACACCGTCGAGTCGGCTGTGGTCGGGGGCCGCAGGACAGTCGAATCGGTCGTTCACAAGGGGCGCAAAACTGTCGAGAATGCGCTTCTCGGGCGCGTCACCATGCGCGCAGCCATCCTCCATGGCCGCGAAGATGTGCGCATCGAGCATGTTCCCATTCCCAAAGCCGCCAAGGGCGAGCTCATCGTTCACGTGGGCACCGCTCTTACCTGTGGAACCGACCTCAAGGTCTTTCGCCGCGGCTACCATGCGCGCATGATTGTTCCTCCCGCGCTCTTCGGCCACGAGCTGGCCGGCACCGTGGTTGAAGCCGGCGAGGGAGTCACGGATTTTGCTCAAGGCGATCGCGTGGTGGCTCTCAACTCTGCCCCGTGCGGCGAGTGTTACTTCTGCAAGCGCGGGCAGGAAAACCTCTGCGACGATCTGCTCTTCAACAACGGCGCCTATGCTGAATTCATCCGCATTCCCGAGCGCATCGTCACCAAGAACACGCTTCGTGTTCCCGAGCACGTACCTCTTGAACACGCCGCGCTCACTGAGCCGCTGGCCTGCGCCGTTCACGGTTTTGAGGATTCGAATCCTCGCCCCGGCGACATCGTCGCCATTATTGGCGGCGGCCCTCTGGGCCTCATGATACTGCATGTGGCCGCGCTCGCCGGTTATGAAGTCATTGCCCTGGTCAAGCACGACGGACAGGTTGAGGCCGCTAAACAGCTAGGCGCGGCCCACGTGGTCCAGGCCTCCAACATACGCAAAGCCGTGCAGCAGACCCGCGCCTTCACGCCCAAAGACCGTGGCGTGGATATCGCTATTGAAGCGGTCGGCTTGCCCCAGGCGTGGGAGGAAGCGGTCGAACTGGTTCGCAAGGGCGGCACGGTGAACTTCTTTGGCGGCTGCGCGGCCAACACCCGCGTCACGCTCGACACCAACCGCATCCACTACAGCGACATCACCCTCCGCGCCACCTTCCATCACACTCCGGCCATCTGCCGCAAGGCGCTCGACATTATTGCCGGCGACAGATTCCAGGCCTCAGCCTTTATTACCGGCCACGCCAACCTCTACGAGCTCAACCGCGTCTTTGAGAAGCTGATGCACCGTTCCACCGAGATCAAAACCGCGATCGTGCCATAAGAATCCAACTCCGCCCTACCACGAACGCCGGCCGGCCTTTCTCAACCAGCCACGAACTCCGTAGCCTGGCCTTTCTGCGAGCTCATCGCAGATAAGGTGGGAAAGCACGCCCCTTTACACGCCCCTGAACCCGCGAACATACAAACTCGCTGCGCCGCGAAGCTGCGCTAACCTGTCGTCTTTGTCCAAATCCGTTCCCACTCACCCTCCGCGATGAAATAATAGAAACGCCCCATGTCCACCGCCGCACAGACCGATGACCTTATCGCCCGCGGTTGGGCTGCGCTTCCACCTGCCTATCGCATCCCCGACGTTGCGCCGTCGCTTGAAGAGGCCCTGGCCTGGTGCCGCCATCTTGCCGAGACCCACTACGAAAACTTCCACGTCGCCACCTGGTTCCTGCCCAAAGCGCTGCGGCCTCACTTCCACGCCATCTATGCGTACTGCCGCATCTCCGACGATCTCGGCGACGAGGTCCCTGACCACTCCGCGGCATTGGCGCTTCTTGATCTCTGGGGACGCGAGCTCGACGCCTGCTACGAGGGCCGCGCCCGCCATCCCGTCTTCGTCGCATTGGCTGAAACCATCCGCGCCTGTAATATCCCCAAAGACCCGTTCGCCGATCTGCTCGTCGCCTTTCGCCAGGACCAGACCGTCACTCGCTACGAAACCATGGACGACGTCTTCGGCTACTGCCGCAACTCGGCCAATCCCGTCGGCCGGCTGGTCCTTTACGCCTGTGGCGAGGCCGGCCCCGATGTACGGGAAGAGAATTTCCGGCTCTCTGACCTGACCTGTACCGCGCTGCAACTCGCCAATTTCTGGCAAGACGTGCGCGTCGATTTCGCCAAAGGCCGCGTCTACCTGCCGCAGGCCGACCTGCGCCGATTCGGAGTTACCGACGAGACCATCGGGCAGGGAACTGCCACGCCCGAATTTCGCGCCCTCATGCGCTACGAGGTCGGCTTCGCGCGTTCGCTCTTTGTTGAGGGTCTGCCGCTTATCGGGCGCGTCAACCGCGAGCTGGCCGTCGATCTCGATCTCTTCAGCCGAGGCGGCCTCGAGATTCTTCGCGCCATCGAGCGCCGGGATTACGACGTGCTCAGCGCCCGGCCAGCCATCTCAAAACCCACCAGGCTTTCGCTCGCGCTGCGTGCGCTCGGCGGCAAAGCGCTGCCGTTTCTGCGCCTCGGAGCCCGCGCCACCGGAAAAGCAGCTTGACCGTCGCATCGAGCAGCATGAATCTCGAAAGTGCTTACGCGCAGTGCCGGGCCATCGCCAGGACCGAAGCGAAAAACTTCTACTACGCCTTCGTCGCACTGCCTTCGGCTCGGCGCAATGCCATCTGCGCGGTTTACGCTTTTATGCGCAGGGCCGACGATTTGTCTGACGACGAATCGATCTCCCGCGAAGAGCGCCGCAGCAACATTGACTCCTGGCTGGCTGCGTGGCATGAAGCTGCAAACGGCGCGCCCACCGGCGATCCGGTGTTCATTGCCGTGCGCGATTCCGTTGCGCAATTCAACATCCCGCTCGCGTTACTCGATGAGCTGGTCGCGGGTGTCGCGATGGACCTGGAGCACGACACCGCTTTCGCCCCCGATACCTACCCCACCTTCGCGCATCTCTACCGCTACTGCTATCTGGTCGCTTCGGTCGTTGGCCTGGTTTGCATTCGCATCTTTGGTTACACCGATCCGCGTGCCGAGAAATACGCTGAAGAAACCGGCATCGCATTCCAGCTCACCAACATTCTGCGCGACGTGGTTGAGGATGCCGCCCGCAATCGCGTTTATCTTCCGCTTGACGATCTCGCAGCGCACTCCGTCACGCTCGATTCATTGCTGCATCGCGCTCCAGGCGCCCCACCCACGGCCAATGAGCGCGCCCTGCTCCAATCCATTGCCGATCGCGCCGGGGAATACTACAAATCCGCCGACGCGTTGTTGCCCCTCATCGCGCCTGAAAGCCGGCCAGCGCTGCGCGTGCTGGTTTCCATCTATCACAGATTGCTGAAGCGCATCGTCGCCGCCGATTACGATGTATTCACGCGCCGCGCCAGCGTGCCTACCGTCGAAAAGATCGCCATCCTGGCCGGCGGCCTCGCGCGCATGGCTTGGGCGCGGGTGTTTGGCTGATACGGAAGCCGCTCGTCGATCTATGGTTTGTGGAAATGGCCTTGGCTGGAGTAGGATGCCTTCGAATAGAGGTGTTGCAATGGGCAATTTCGAGGAAGTGCGTAAGAGAATCGAGGAGATAAGGGAACCACGCGGTCCAGAAATTCCGGGGCGCGATACGCCGCTGCCGCCAAGACAGCCACCACAGCCTCTTGAAGATGAAAATGAAGAGCCAAAGTGCAACCTACCGCAAGGCCCTGCGGGCTATTAGGTCCCCGCTGAAATTGGACGCCCGATCGGGAGAAATGCATGAAAGAGATTTTGATTGCAGGGCTTGTTGTACTCACGCTCATCGGTATTCGAATTGCTCATTCGCTTGAGAAAATATGGTCAGTGCTTGGTGAAATCAGGGGCAACCTTCCAGATAAGCATTTCCAAGATGAAAGAGCATTCTGGGAGCAGCTTCAATTCAGTATGAATAGGATCTCCAGGATCTACGATAAATTCGTTCTCGGAAAAGACTATCTCGCCGAGTCTCAGGAAACTCGGGAACGCATGCCTAACCAGATTGAAGCGACAGGTTCTGACGAAGGAGAAGAAGAAACTCAGCGCCCAGATGGCTAAGGCCTACATTTCTCGCGCTGCTGATATACGGGCTCAAGCCCATACCCTTCAGCTAGGAGAGGATGTCGTTGGGCAGCCCGCACCAAAATCCCGATAAAACCGTCGCCGTAATTGGCGGCGGCGTCGCCGGCATGAGCGCGGCCTGCGCTCTTGCCGGCGCTGGGTTGCGCGTTCACCTCATCGAGCGCCGCGGTTACTTAGGCGGCCGCGCCAGCTCCTATCTGCATCCTGGCGTCAACGAGGTCATCGACAACTGCCAGCACGTGCTCTTCGGCTGCTGCACCAATCTCATCGCCTTCTACCAGCGCATCAACGTCCTCGATCAGATTCATTGGACCAGCGACATGACCATGATCGAGCCCGGCGGCAAGCGCTCTGTGCTCGGTCCTTCGCTACTGCCGGCTCCGCTGCACGGTTTTCCGAAACTTCTTACCGCTCACGCCTTCACCTTTGCCGATAAGCTTTCGCTCGCCCGCGCCTTCAACGCCCTTCTGCGTCCGGTTCCCGCGGATTCATCCGAAACGCTGAGCGGTTGGCTCGTCCGGCACAGGCAATCCTCCGGAGCTGTCGAGCGCTTCTGGCGACTGGTCATCGCCAGCGCTCTCAACGCCGACCTCGACGCCATCGGCGTCCCTTACGCCGCCAAGGTCATTCGCGAGCTCTTCATGAACTCGCCTGAAGCCGGCCGCATGGGCATGAGCACGGTCCCGCTAAGCCAGCTCTACACTGGAGCGGAAGCGTTCCTGAAGAACAAGCGAGCCCAGCTTCACCTCAACACAAATGTCGAATCAGCCGGGTGGGACGAAGAGATTTCGGAGTGGACCATTGCTACGCGCTCGGGTGAGATCGTCTCTGACTACCTCATCCTCGCGCTGCCTTTTGAAGCAACGGCGAAGCTTATTCCCAACCTACCGCCGGTCGAAGAAGCCGACGCTCTCGCTGCACAAACTGAACAACACCAGCACTGGCCCATCTCGAGCGTGCATCTCTGGTTCGATCGCGAGATCACCGATCTGCCTCACGCGGTTCTCCTCGATCGCGAGATCCACTGGATGTACAACAAGGGTCGCCTGCAGCCCTGGCGGAATGTGAAGGGCAGCTATCTTGAGCTGGTGCAGAGCGCGTCGCGAGAATTCGCGGCACGCGAGCGCAACCAGGCGATTGATCAGGCAGTGGCAGAGCTCGCCGAGTTCTTTCCGCAAGCCCGCACGGCGAAGCTGGAGAAAGCGGCGTTGGTGAAGGAAGTCCGCGCCACGTTTGGCGTACCTCCCGGTGTCGATGCGCATCGCCCATCGGCAGCCGAGTCCCCGTGGCCGAATCTCTTTCTCGCCGGCGACTGGACCGCAACCGGCTGGCCCTCCACCATGGAAAGCGCCGCCCGCTCGGGCCATCTTGCCGCCGAAGCCCTGTGCGCTGCGATGAACGCCCCGCAGAAATTCCTGGCGCCGGACCTCAAGCCCCGCGGGCTGATGCGATTCTTTGGCTGACTTGCCGACTCGCCCACTCGCCGCTTTCTCAATGCGCCAGCAGATACACGCCCACGCAAACCAGCACCGCTGCTGCCCAGCGCCGCCGGTCGACATTCTCTTTCAGAAAGATCTTGCCGGCAATCGCGTTGGTTACCAGGGTGAGCGACGCCGAGGCCGGCGCGACAAGGCTCAACGGCAAATAGTTCAGTGCCAGCAGAAGGGCGAAGAATGCCAGTGCCAGGAACCCGACGCCGGCAAAAAACAGCGGGCAAGTGACCACCGCGCGAATCGCGCCCTTCATTCCTGCACGCGCGCGAATCTCGTCCAGATCGCCAATCGACTTCATCGCGGCTGCAGTCAGCACTTCGCCCGCGGTGGAGCAGAGAATCACCGGCGCAATAAACGCCGTTGCGAACCAAAGGCCCGGATGGTGCACCACAGCGCTCATCGCACTTCCACCTCTTCCGCTTCAGGTTCAGGCGCGGGCCGTTCAGTGAGTGAAGGACCCTGTGCGACGAAGCCCACGCCGAGAGTGATGAGCGCGATGCCGATCCATCGTTCGACCGAGATCGGTTCTTTGAGCCAGAAGCGCGCGAGGAACGCGACGATTACATTGCCGAAGGCCGTCGCCGGCAGAACAAAGGTAAGATCGGCCCACGAAAGTGCCGTCAGATAGCTGGCGAAAAACGCAATCAGCAGACCAATGCCCGATGCAATCCACGGCGTGAACACCGCTAAAATAAGCTCGCCCGGATGCGAGGGAGAGATTGCCGGCAGGCGCGTCATTCCACGCGACAGGCAGGTATCGCCCAGCGGCGCACAGATTGCCACCAGTGCCAGAATCATGTATTGCCGCGGTGTGAGCGAGTGTTTCACCATCTGTTTGCGCCGATTGCTTCTAACTTTGGATGCAATAAAACGAGGGCGGTTTCTCAAGTGAGCGCCGCCCCCGGGAATAGCTTTTGCAATGAGGTTTTTTACGCGCCCGCGCCCTGCGTTGCCGGCGGCCTGGCCTGCTGCTTGCGCGATTCCTTCACCTGCCGGTTGCGTTGCGCCCGCAGCTTCAGGAATGACTTGGCCTCGACGTAGAGGCGGGGCAGGTCGCGATTCACAATCGCCTTCCAGACCACGCGGAATGCCGCCTTGGGGCGGAAGTAGTACTCGTCGTAGAAGCGGTGCACCATCTCCATCACGTAATCCACCGGCAGGCCAGGATACTCGATGTGCGCCATCTGGTGCCCGCCGCCGTCTTCCATCCGCTCGTTGGTAATAAACCCGTTCACCTTGGCAAACTCGTAGAACTCCGTGCCCGGATACGCATGCGCAATCGACACCTGAATAGTTTCAACGTCGAGGTTCTTGGCGAAATCGATGGTGTTGCGAATCGATTCCTTGGTTTCGCCCGGCAGGCCGAGAATAAAGTCGCCGTGCACCACCAGGCCCAGGTCGTGGCAGTCTTTTGCGAAGGCCCGCGCACGCTCTACCGTGGCGCCCTTCTTGATGTTCTTCAATATCTGTGGATCGCCCGACTCGAAGCCCACAATCAGCAGCCGGCAGCCGGCTTCTTTCATCGCTTTCAGCGTGTCGTAATCTGTCGTCACGCGCGAAGTGCAGCTCCAGGTAAGGCCCAGGGGCTTGAGCTTCTCGCACAGTTCAATGGTGCGGACTTTCTGGATGTTGAACGTGTCGTCGTCGAAGAAGAACTCCTTTACCTCGGGGAAGTTCTCCTTGGCCCATTTCAGCTCCGCGGCCACGTCGTCGGTCGAGCGCTTGCGCCAGGCGTGCCCGCTCAACGTCTGCGGCCACAGGCAGAAGGTACACTGCGCCGGGCAGCCGCGCGTTGAGTAGAGCGCAATGTAAGGATGCAGCAGGAAGGGCACGTTGTAACGCGTCACATCCATGTCCCGTTTGTAGATCTTCGTCGCCCACGGCATCGCGTCCAGGTCTTCAACCTGCGGACGGTCGGGGTTGTGAATGATCTTTCCGTCTTTCTCGTAGCTGATGCCCAGAATCTCGTTCAGCGGTTTGCCGTTCGCGTATTCCACCACTGAGAAATCGAACTCCCGGCGACAGATGAAGTCGAGCACCGCGCACTCATTCAACGCGCGGTCGGGATCGGTGGTCACCGGCGGCCCGACAAATGCAATTTTGATCGAGGGATTCGCTGCTCGAATCGCTTCAGCCAGCCGCTGGTCACCCTCCCATCCCACGGTCGAGGTAAACAGCACCAGAAACTCGTAGTTCTTGCAAATCTCTATGGTCTCTTGCGCCGTTACGTGGTGCGGTGGTGCGTCGAGCAGCCGCGAGCCTTCGAGCAAACCAGCCGGATACGTAAGCCATACCGGATACCAGTAGGATTCGATCTCGCGGGTGGCCGGCCAGCGCGAACTCGCGCCGCCGTCGAAGTTCTCAAACGACGGAGGGTTCAGGAAGAGGGTTTTCAGTGGCATAGACATCCTTTTAAGTTTACCATTGCGCCGGTTTTCGGGTTGTGTCGGCGGCAGTAACTACTTGGTTCCCAACTCGTTAAGCCAATCCTGCATGTGCCCCAGTGCGCGCAGCAGGTTCAGCCGCGCCTTGCTCAAGTCGAATCCGGCGTCCAAGGCTTCAATGTACCTTTGACGCTCGTCTACGCGCGCCTGTTGTTCAACTTCGGGGCTTAGCTGCGGTTGCGAGTTCGCCCCGCTCGTGCCGTTGCCCACCTCCATTTGCGACGTCGCGCTCTCCAACTGTTGGGCCGCAATCTCCTGCTTGAGCTTGGCGATCTCGGCCAGCGTATCCAGCTCGCGCAGCGACCCCGACAACTCGGCAATTTGAATATCGTTCTGCTGCTGTGCCTGCTCGGCTTCAACACGCGCACGCAATGCCTCGGCTGCCGACTCTTTAGCCTTGTCATGCAGCCCGAGATCGAATACTGGCACCTTGATCGAGAAACCTGTGCTGAAGTTATTGGCCGGAAGAGGTCGGAAATAGTACTGGTTAATACTGTTTAACAGGGTCGTGTTGCGGTTGTACTGCGCTCCGAATGCAACCTCCGCAAGCCAATTTTTCCGGTCCGCATCGCCTTGCTGCACCCGCGCGCGTGAATTGGCCAGCATCTGAGAAGATTCGAGGCCCGGCGTTGCCTTCGCCGGGCCTTCCGCCGTCACCGCCGGAATCTCAGGTATGCTGGAGTGGCTGGGAATGATCGATCCCACCGGCAGCCCCGTGAGCGTCGAAAGTTGCTTGTCGAGCGTTGCCGCGCGCGTCTCAAGGTGCAACCGGTGCAACTTCACTTCTGCTGCTGCAAGCTGCGCCTGCAGCAGATCGCTCTCAGGATCCACGCCGCCGTCCACGCGTTCCTGCTCGATCTCGACCATGCGGCCCGCGTATTTCTCCTGTTCTTGCGCCGCCGCTCGCTCCTGGTTCACCGTGTCCAGCTCGATGTAGGCCGTAGACGCATCCAGCGCCACCTGTTCTTTCGCGTCGTTAAGGTTGAGTTTGGCGGCCTTCAGCCCCAACTTCGCGGCCTGGATGTAGCGAACCTGCGGAAGGCTGAAGACCAGTGACTGCACCGTCGAGTCCCAGATCGTTGGCAGGCTGCCCGTAAATCCGACCTCGGGAAACGCCGGCAGCCCTGAGCCGAACGAAATTGACGGAACAAACGCATCGCGGGTTTGCGCGAGCTCTGACTCGGCCTTCTTAACATCGGCCTGCGCCAACTTTACTTGTACACTGTTGCTTTGCGCCAGCTCAACCACCGTCCGCAACGACACCTGGGCCGGCGCGGAGACCGCAGCCGCAGCAAGCGCAAGCATCGCTGCGCCCCGCGCCAACTGCGGATGCCGGTTTCGAGACTTCAGTTCGCGCTCCGCTCTCATCAGTGCTTTGCTTCCTTCGGCCGGTACTCCTGCGCCAGCGCCTGGGCCGCCGCTTCGTCCCGCTGCGCCTCTCCGCTATTGCCCAGCTGCCGCTCCAACCCTGCCAGCCGGATAAAGGCCACAAATGCGGGGCCCTCGTCGGTCTTGGAGTTGCCGGCCAGATAATCCTGCAGCATCTTTGCCGCCAGGGCGGGATCGCGCCTGGCCTCAATCAGCACCCCGGCCCCGTCGTAGAGTGCAACGCCTGCGGCGCGGTCCTTCGATGCAGCGCTCTGGGCGCTGCGTACCGCCGCCTCCATCTGGTCCCACTCCTGGCGATGCCGGTAAAAGTTGGCCAGCACGGTCAACTCCAGGGCAGGGTGAGCGCTGGAGGCAACCGCTGCCTTCAACTCTCTCTCCGCTGTCGCGTAATCTTTGCGGTTCGATGCAATCTCGGCCCGCAACTGGTGCGCGCGCGCCTGGTCGATTTTTTCGAGCCGCGCCGCAACCTCCTCGGCTTTGTCCAACCCACCTCCCACAATGCCCGGAGCATCCACATCGAAAGATCCGAGGTCCGAGAGCGCTTCGGCGTTCCGCGGATCGAGCTCAACCGCACTCTCAAACTGTTGGTGCACCTGTTTGCCGAGCGAGAAAGCACTCAGAAACGACGCGCTGCTCGCGCGCTCGCCCAACGCCCGGCCATACCACATGTGGTAGTTCGAATTTTGCCCATTCAGCTCCACGGCCCGCGCGCACGCTGTGGCTGCGGCGTTCCATTGCTCCAGCGAGTATCGCACCCGGCATTCAAGAAACTTGGCCTGCGCATTATTGCTTCCTCCCTGCGGCAGCGAGGCAATTAAATCGAGCGCCTTGTCGGCTTCGCCGGCCTGCAAATCCGCGTTGATTTGGGCCAGGGATTGCCTTGCCGCCTGCGTTGAGGCCGCGGCCGGCAAAGCCCCGACAAGCAGTATCGCCGCAAACTTCAAGCATCGCGAGAAAATCCGCATTACTGCACAACCTTGATCGGAACGCCCACTTGCAACGGTTGTCCGTTGATCGTGCCCGTCGCCACCCAATCGCCTTCTTTCAGGCCCGAGAGAATCGCCTGCCGGGTTACGTTGAAGGTTCCCGTGGTTACCGGTGTTCGCACCAGGGAATTGTCGATCACGCGGTACACGTATGGGTTCCCGTTTTCAAAGTGCAACGCTTCGCGTGGAACGCTCAGCACGTCCGGTTGCGTTGATGTCGTTACCGTCACCGTCACATTGGTATCGGGCAGCAGACCGGCGCTCGAGTCGTCAATCTGCACCAGCACTTCGCCCACCGTACGGTTCAAATAGGTGACGACCGTTACCGGCAACCTCTCGATGTGACCGCGCCATTCAACGCCGGGCTTTGCGCTCCACTTGATAACAATCGGCTGCCCCACCGCCAGCCGTCCAAGATCCGGTTCGTCAAAATACGCCCGCACCCGCTCATGCGTCAGGTCGGCCATCTGCAGCAGCAGCTTGCCGGCCTCGGCAAACTCAGTAGGCGCGGCGTCCAGGCCATAAACCGTTCCTGCCACCGGCGCGTAGATCTGCGTCTGGGCCTCTACCTGGCGGGCAGCGTCCAGGCTGGCTTGCGCATCTCTCACGGCTGCCTCGGCCCGGGCAATCTCCTCGGGAGAAAACCTGTCGTGGGCGCTGTGCGTAGCCGCATCCAGGCTTGCCTGCGCGCTGGCCAGCCGCAGCTTTGCCGCGGTTACCTCGCCGGCTGATGCGGCTCCATTCGCTGCCAGCTTTACCAGCGCATCCAGATCTTGCTGGGCCTGATCGCGTGCCAGCCGGTCCTGCTCGATTTCAGCCGCTGACGCCTGCCTCTCAGCCTGGGTGCCGTTGTGCGTCGCTGCAAATTCGGCAGCCTGCGCCGTCTTCAGCCCGCTCTCGGCTGCCGCTACACGCGCCCGCGCTTCCACATCGTCAAGCACGATCAGCAATTTGCCCGCAGGAACCCGGTCGCCGGACTGAATATTCACGGCTTTGACTGTGGTTGCAAGGGGGCAATAGAAGTCGTAGGGCTTCTCGGGTTCCACTTTGCCGTTGGTGTCCTCTGTGCTCTTCAGCGGCTCGCGTACCGCCTGGGCTTCCTGGACCAGGAGCTTCTCGCGCAACAGGTCTCGAGCCGCAAAAAACACAGCCACCAACGCCACCATCGCACCGATCCAGAGCCAGCGCCTGTCTGATTGCGTTCTTGCTTCTGCCATTCCGTTTAGCCTAGGTCAGTATATAAGACTCAAAAACAAGCCCTTGAGAATCAGAAAAATCGCAGTCGCCAGGTGCCCGCCAAACCTTATTGTGGACGGGTCGGGCCAGGTTTCGACCTTATGGCTGTCAGGATGCTCGTTTGCCTGCAGGCGAGGAGAGTTCCCCGCGATTGACGTAGAATTGCTCGAGGTTGGCGAATATGAGCCGCTCTGTCGCAGCGATTTATGTGGTCCTTTATGGATTGGCATATTTTGCGGGGCCGGTTTCGTTGGTGTGGGGCTGGGTGCGGTGCTCGAGGCTTCGAAAGAAAACTGCCCTTGCCTCAGCCCTATCGCTGACCGGCTTCGGGCTTGCCACGGCTTCCGCACTCCTGGCATTGAGCTTGGCGGTGTACAGCAGATTTCATCAATTTGGTTTTTTCGACCCCAAGTTTGCGCGGTTCTGTCTCTGGGGGACCGTACTGTCGCTGGGCGGTTTTGTATTTGCCTTGGCGGGCATCTGGAGAAAGGACCCGCTCCGTTGGTTTGCTCCTGCGGCTGCTATGGGGACTTTTGCGTATTGGATCATTTTGGCCGACGCGGATATTTAGAACATTGGTTCCGGCCGTCCCCGTAAAATATCTAAATGACCGCCGAACCCCGCTACACCGACGAGCACGCCAAAGCCGGCCTCGATTTCGCCTTTCCCCCCATCGAGACCTGGAAAAACCAGTTTCCAGGCTACGAAATCCAGATCGACGACCCGGAGTTAACCTCGGTGTGCCCTAAAACCGGTCTGCCGGACTTCGGCGTACTCACCATCCGCTACATGCCGCGCCAGCGTTGCCTCGAACTTAAATCGCTCAAAGAGTATCTGTTCTCCTACCGCAATCTCGGCATCTTTCAGGAAAACATTGTCAACCAAGTGCTTGAAGATATCGTGAAGGCCTGCAATCCCGTCTGGGCGGTGGTGAAAGGCGAGTTCCGCCCCCGCGGCGGCATTGGGACGACGGTTGAGGCGCGCTGGCCCCGTCCGGCGGCATAGCGCCAATCAAAAACGTAGCTGCCCGGTTTGCTGTGTAATATTCGTTGAAGTTCCCGAGGGCCGATATATTTGTCCATCGCGACCCATTCGTCCCGCGTTCGCATCCATCCGGCTATGGGCACGGTTCTGCTCCTCATCGCCCTCAACCTGCTCAACTACATCGATCGCTACATATTGTCGGGCGAGGTCTCGCCCATCCAGCACGAGTTCCACGCCACCGATCAGCAGATGGGCGCGCTCAGCACTGCGTTCTTCTTTGTCTACATGCTGGCTGCTCCGGCTACCGGCTGGCTCGGCGACCGCTTTCGGCGCAAGCCGCTCATCATCGCCGGCGCCACGCTCTGGAGCCTGGCTACCCTCGCCGCACTCTGGATCCACAGCTATCCGACCTTCTTTCTCCGCCAGGCGCTGGTCGGGATCGGCGAAGCCACCTTCGGCATCTTCGGTCCGGCCGTGCTCAGCGATCTTTACCCCGAGCGGGACCGCAACCGCATCCTCTCCGTCTTCTACGTCGCCATCCCCGTCGGCGCGGCCCTCGGCTATCTCGCCGGCGGCCAGATCGGCTCGCACTGGGGCTGGCGCGCGCCTTTTCTGGTCTGCGCGCTGCCCGGATTTGTGGTGGCGGCCCTCTACGGACTAATGGGCCGCGAACCCGAACGCGGCTGCACGGACTCGATTGCGCCCGACTTGAAACGGACCACGGTTCTGGGCATTCTCAGGAATCCCGCGTTCCTTACCGCTACCTTCGGCCTGGCCACGCTCACCTTTGCCATGGGCGGCATCTCTTTCTGGATGCCCGAGTTTCTGCGCCGCTCCGTGGGCCTTTCAATGGGCAATGCCAGCCTCGCTGTCGGCGGCATCACCGTCTTCGACGGCATCGCCGGGACCCTCATCGGCGGCGCCATCGCCCAGCGCTGGTTGCGCACTAACCACCGCGCCCTTTACCTGCTCTCGGCCTGGAGCGTCGCCCTTACCATCCCGTTCGGCATGCTGCTTTTCTTCGGGCCGCACACCTGGGCGCTCCCTTCGCTCTTCTGCGCCGAGTTCTTCCTCTTCCTCAACACCGGCCCGCTCAACACCGCGCTCTGTAACTCAGTGAACGGCGCCGTGCGCGCCACAGCCATCTCCATCAACCTCTTCTGCATTCATGCCTTCGGCGACACTTTTTCGCCGCAAATCATCGGCGCCATCTCCGACCGCAGCAAACTCAGCATCGGCCTTGGGGCGACACTAGTCTCCCTGGTG
>DATJSB010000143.1:0-46559 GCA_035504315.1 Occallatibacter sp. | reverse complement strand
GCGCGTTTGCGGCGCCGCTCGACATACTCGCGCAAAGCCAGGTTCATGCGCGTCTGATAGCCCTGTCCCTGGCGTTGGAACCAGTCGACGATGTCGGCATCCACGCGCAGCGACAGAGGACGTTTGATGGGCCGGTAGAACGGCCCGCGCACCGCGTGGCTCCAATCGGTGATGGGAGGCATCTCGACAGTGTCAATTTCGCCCTCCGGCATGGCGGCCAAAGCTTTAAGCTCGGCGCGAAGCTTCGGGGTTAACGGTTTAGGATTGCCTTTCTTCATACTCCTGCCTCTCATGGCTGGTTGCCTTCCTCGCGCTGACGATCCTTCCGGCCCCCGATTCGTCCTCGGGCCAAGTGTGGACGACATATAAAACTACGATTCCGTCGGTGCTCGGCGAGCCCAGCGTTCTCCACCGTTCCTCATTTGGATACGGATCGGGGACCGAAATACACAGCGGATCACCCAGGGTACGTTCGGCGAGTTCAAAGCTGACTTTGTGTTTTTCAAGGTTTCTCTTCGCCTTTTTGGGGTCCCACGTCCAGCGCAAGCCGCGCCTCCGTATATACGATATTGTATCTACATTCGAAGTGAGCGTCAATCGCCGTTCACCGGCTGGCGGCGATCATTTGGGCGGCGTGCTGGAGGCTCGTGTCGGTGACTTTGGCGCCGGACAACATGCGGGCGACCTCGTGCGTGCGGGCGCGGTCGTCGAGGACGCGGATGCGGGTCTGGGTGCGGCCGTCCTTCTCGCGTTTTTCAACGGCGAGGTGCTGATCGGCGAAGGCGGCGATCTGGGGCAGGTGCGTTACGCACAACACCTGCTGGGCGCGGCCCAAGGCTTTGAGCTTGTGGCCGACGGCTTCGGCGGCGCGGCCTCCGATGCCGATGTCGATTTCGTCGAAGACCAGGGTGCGGGGAGTGGTTTTCTTTCTTGCTTTGGAAGAGGATTCTTCAACCGCTACTTTAAGGGCGAGCATGACGCGGCTGAGTTCGCCGCCAGAGGCGATTTCGATGAGCAGTTTGAGGGGTTCGCCGGGATTGGTGGAGATGCGGTATTCGACGGTGTCCCAGCCCTGCGCGGTCCAGGCGGAGTTTCCTTCAGGGGCTAAAGCCCCTTCCTCATTTGAAGCGTCTTCGGCGCGGTTGAAACCGCGCCCTGATACAAGGCTCTGCCTGGCTGCGCCCGGCTTATTCAAATCTGGCCCGGGCGCTGCGGCGGAGACAACGTCGATCTGGAATTTGACTTTCATGGCCAGGGAATTGATCTGGACCTCGGCGAGCTTGGCGAGGTGTCCGGCGGCGGCGCGGCGTTCGGCGGTGAGAGCTGAGGCGGCTTTGATGTAGGCAGCAGATGCGGCTTCCATATCTGCACGATATTTTTTGATCAATTCGTCGCGATCTTCGACTTCAGAGAGCTGGCGCGCGGCTTCTTCGCCAAATGCGATTACCTCAGCGACGGTCTTGCCGTATTTGCGTTTCAGGCGGTCGATCGCGGCTAGTCGATCCTCAATTTCGGCCAGGCGCTCGGGGCCGGCGTTAATGCCTTCGGAGTAATCGCGCAGAGCAGAGCCGATGTCGCCGATGATGGCGCGGGCCGAGGCGAGTTGCTGCACCGACTCAGTGAAGCGCGCGTCGTAGCGGGCCAGTTCTTCAACATTGCGCAGAGCCGCGCGCAGGGCAGCTTCGGCCGAGGACCCGCCCTCGTACAACTGCTCGAATGCGCTCATGGCCGCGGCGTAGAGCTTTTCGGCATTGGCCAGGACGCGCTTCTCAGTCTCGAGGGCTTCGTCTTCGCCGGCCTGGAGGCGCGCGGATTCAATCTCCTTGCGCTGGTAGGTCCACAGGTCGACCATGCGCAGGCGGTCCTGCTCGCCTTGGAGAAGGTTGTTGAGCTTGTCCTGGGCCTGGCGCCAGCGGGCGTGGGCTTCGGCGACGGCGTCGCCAGAGATGCCGCCGAAGCGGTCGAGAAGGATGCGCTGCTGGGCTTCGTCGAAGCTGGAAAGTGTTTCAGTCTGCGCATGGACGAGAGCCAGTTCGGGAGCGAGCTGCTTGAGGACGGCAACCGTGGCCGGCTGATTGTTGACGAAGACGCGGCCCTTGCCGGAGGAGAGGATCTCGCGGCGGAGGATGATCTCGACGCCCTCCGCGTCGATACCGTTTTCTTCAAGGATGGTTTCAGCGCCGGGTGTGGACTCGAAGACGCAGGAGACGGCGGCCTTGTCGGCGCCGTGGCGCACCACGTCAACCGAGGATTTGCCGCCCATCAGGAGGGCCAGCGCGTCGACCAGGATGGACTTGCCGGCGCCAGTTTCGCCGGTGAGCAGATTCAGGCCAGGGCCGAAGGAGGCGACGGCGTGATCGATGACGGCGTAGTTTTCAGCGCGGAGTTCGACGAGCATTCTTTTGTTCTACCGTGATTCGTCCGGTGAAGGTTCATGGTCTCCCACCCTAACCGGTTCGGGCGTTGCGCGCACCGGCCAGGATGGGGCACCTTATCCGAGCGCAGCATAGCATGAACGGGCTGTTGGAGTTGCGATGGAGAGGCTGCCGGGCAGCGGGGGAGGCACCCAATCGATAACTTGGGGCGGCGAACGGCGTCTGTTAACGTGGAAAGAGAGCGGTTTTTGATCACCCCGGCCTTTGCGGGCATCAAATGTTGATGTTCCGCTTGAGGCGAATGCCGCTTCAACAATGGTGGCTTCGGAACACAGCGACCGTGAAACCGCTGGAAGGAGAGATTCCGATTCTAATCGCAGCATTGGCGTTGTTTTTGCAGGCTGACGGAGGCGCGGCCACGAGTGCGCCGCTGCCTACGCAGGGATTCGGCGCGCTGGGAGAGATGTTCGGCAACATCGGCGGAATCGCGGTGGGCGTTCTGGTGCTGCTTGGGTTTGCCAGTCTTTACTCGTGGACGCTGATCCTGGGCAAGACGGGGACGTTCAGGAGAGCAACCAGCCAGAGCCGGCGGTTTGTGAAGCTGTTCCGGAACGCGTCGCGGCTGAGTGAGATTGCAGCCATGGCCAGCGATTGCCCGGCAAGCCCGCTGGCGCAGGTGTTTGAGGACGTCTACGAAACCTACAAGCGCCAGACGGGCGGGTCAGGACCGCCGAGAAATGTTACGCCGCTGGAGCGCTCGGCGCAGACGGCCGCGAGCGAAGCCATTACCATGCTGGAGCGGCGCATGACGTGGCTGGCGACGATTGCCACTACCAGCCCGTTTGTGGGCCTGTTCGGCACGGTGATGGGCGTGGTGGATGCCTTCCACGGGCTGGGCACGGCGGGCTCGGCAACGCTGCGCGCGGTTGCGCCGGGCATCAGCGAGGCGCTGATCACCACGGCGGCGGGATTGTTTGTGGCCGTGCCGGCTTTGGTGGCTTACAACCAGTTCACAGCGCGCATCAAGGTGTTTGCGTCGGCAGTGGACGATTTTTGCCGCGAGTTACTGAACTCGCTGGAAGAGATTCCGGTGCGGGCACCGACGCCGCCGGTGGAAGACGCGCTTCCGCGGGAAACCAGGCGCGGGGCGCTGCAGTAGCGGCTAGGGCGGGGCGCAAGGTTGTTGAATCTGCTCAGTTGGTATCCCGCCCTAGTGACAAAAACAAAGACGTCACGAGGGTGCGACACCCGGGTCCGTGGCTAGTTGAAAGTGGCAGTGTGAGATTCGTGGTTTCGCATGTCCCAAAATCGGGACATGGGGCATCCAATTCGTAGGAAAGACGCACGAGCGTCGTGGGGCATTACATGGCCTTCACAACTGGCAACGGGCAGACGCGGTCGTCATTGGCCGAGATCAACATCACGCCGCTGGTGGACGTGGTGCTGGTGCTGCTGGTGATCTTTATGATCACCGAGCCGGTGCTGCAGTCGGGCATTGAAGTGAACGTGCCCAAGACGCGCACGGTGAAGCAGATTACCGAGCAGCGGATGGTGGTGACGATCGACCGCGATCAACAGGTTTTTTTGAACGACCAGCTGATCAACATTCACGAATTGACGCAAAAGCTGCATGACTCGAGCGCCGACCCTACGCACCAGGCGATTTACTTGCGGAGCGACGAGCGCGTGCCGTTTGGCGCGTTTGCGAGCGTGATGGATGCGGTGAAGCAGGCCGGCATCACGAATGTGTCGATTGTGACCCAGCCGCTGGACACCAAGGGGTTGGCCGCGAGCAGCGGCGGCGAATAGGACATGAACGGCGCGATTGAGGGCGGAAATCTGGTTGAGCGGCAGCTCACGGGGGAACCGCTGGCGGGGCCTGCGGCGGGGTCGCTGGCGCTGCACCTGGCGCTGTTCGGATTGCTGATTTACTACGGCTGGATCATGGGGCTGTTCCATCACAACCTGTGGGGTGGGCAGGGCGCGAGCGGAGCGATGCAGGTGAGCCTGGTGAGCAACGCGATTCCGCTGCCCAGCACACAGCCGCTGAACAAGAATGTGCTGACTACACCAACGCCCAGCCCGGCGCCGGCTCTGCCGAGCCCGAAGGAAACGCACAAGGTGGACGAAACTGCGATTCCGATTGTAGGCAAGAAAGTGAAGCCGCAGAAGCAGACCGCGCCGAAGACGCCACCGCACCAGCCGCCGCCCAAGGAACAGGACCTGGCGCGCTACGGCGAGCAGAATGGGACATCGATTCCGCGAGCGATGCAGCAGAACTTCACCAGCGGGAATACGTCGGTGAGCGATGTGAGCTTTGGCAGCATGTTCAGCTGGTACGTACAGCAGATCGACCGCAAGATGGACTCGAACAGCTATCGCGCGATGGCTGATCCGCGCACCCCCAAGGGAGCTCGCGCTTACATCGAATTCCAGATTTTCAAAGACGGTTCGCACGGGCCGGTGAAACTGGATACTTCAAGCGGAAGTTCAACATGGGACAACGTTTGCGTGCGCGCGGCGCAGCGCGTCGACACCTTCGGGCCGCTGCCCAGTCAATACACCAAGAGCTCGCTGATGGTTCAGTATTACTGCGAGTACTAGATTTGTAGTCCTGCGAGTACGGGAAGTGATTGAATTTGAGGCCAATTCAATGTGCGAAAGACGTTTTTTGACACCCACGGGCAGCATTCCAGGTTTTTCGCGCATCCAAATACAATGGATTCGGAAAAGGGTTGATTTTTGAAGCCCGTTGAGAAGCGGCCGGCAGTCGAGGAGAATGCGAGTTTGCTAGTTTGATTCTGCTGTTTGCGCGGCAGCCCGCTGAACCCGGCAATCTAACTTGTACGACTTGACCGAGGAAGGATTGCGTCCAGCATGATTTTTTGCTCCCGGCGTTTGCTTTTTGCAATTGTTATTCTGGCAAGCCTGAACAGCCTCCGTTGCAATGCGCAGGACTGGGTGCACACCGGCTCCCACCTGGACAGCCAACCTATACGGCTGGCAGCGGCGGACTTCAAACCGGTTGGAAACGACCCCCAGACACCCGCCCTCAAGTCAATCTTCGACGCCGTTCTGTTCAACGACCTGAACAATGCAGGCATCTTCGCCATGGTGTCAAAGAGCCTGGCGCCGCAGGCCATGCCCGGCTCGCAGCAGGAGATTGTGCTTTCCCAGTGGAGCGCGGCTCCCGCGAATGCGGCGATGGTGGCGTTCGGGGCATTCAGCGTGACCAACGGGCGACTGGTGGTATACGGATGGCTCGACGACGCGAGCAACGCAGCCAATCCCCAGGTGCTGGGCAAGCAATACAACGAGGCCGCCAGCGAAGACATGGCGCGCACCATCGCGCATCGGTTTGCCGATGAGATCATCTCGCGGCTGGGTGGAGGCATCAACGGGATTTGCGAGACCAAGATTTACTTCGTCAGCAACCGCACCGGGTCGAAACAGATCTGGGTGATGGATTACGACGGCGAGAACCAGCACCCGGTGACACATGTGGGCGATATTTCGCTTTCGCCGCGCATCTCTCCCGATAATTCGCGGCTGGCGTTTGCGTCGATGGGCAAAGGGGGATGGGCGATCAGGATGTTTTCGCTCGACCTGGGCCGCACGGTTGCCTTTCCGGCAGGCACAGCAGGCGGCAGTAATCTAACACCCGCGTGGTCCTCCGACGGATCGAAGATCGCATTCTCGTCGTCGCGGTCGGGCGACTCGGAGATATGGGTCGCGGATGCCAACGGCGGCAGCGCGCATCGCATTACTTCCCTGAAGGGCCCCAATGTCTCGCCGACGTGGAACCCCCGGACCAATACCGAGATCGCGTTCACCGGAGGGCGGACGGGCGAGCCGCAGATTTACATCATGGAGCAGGATGGCTCAAGTGTCCAGCGCATCACCGATCAGGGCTATGCGGTGTCGCCTTCGTGGCACCCGGGCGGCGGAATGCTGGCCTTCGCCTGGAATCGCAAATACGGGCCGGGCGATCCAGGGGCGCAGGACATTTACGTGCTCGAGATCGCCAGCAAGAACTGGCTGCAGATCACGCATGAGTCGGGCAATAACGACTGCCCGTCGTGGTCACCGGATGGACGGCACATCGTGTTTCAGCGGGCCATCGGCGGCCGGACAGAGATTTGGACGATGCTTGCCGACGGTACGCAGCAAAGGCAATTGACGCACTCGGGCAACAACACGATGCCCAACTGGAGCTGGCAGTGAGCGTATTCGAGATTGTGCGCATCATCACTTGCAGCAGCGCGTGAGCAAGTGGGCCCAGGAGCGATGGTCTATTATTTTTACGGCAAAGAAACCCAATGAAAGTTGACGGCTACGAGATCAACCGGAAGAAAGTTCGAATCTGAGAAGGAGTACGCCATTGAACCTACGGAAAACAGTTTTTGTCCCCTTTGTATTGCTGCTTGCCTTGACAACGTTACCGGGCTGCAAGAAGAAGCAGCCGCCGGCACCTGAAGAAACCGCGCCGCCGGCCGCCACAGGCCCGGCACCAACGGCGACGATGAAAGCCACGCCCAGCGTAATTTCGGCCGGCGACCAGGTGGCGCTGAGCTGGCAGACAACGGATGCGACGTCGGTAACGATTGACGGCATCGGCGGTGTGCCCAGCTCAGGCGTAAAGACAGTGACGCCAACCCAGTCGACGACCTATCACCTGACGGCAACGGGACCGGGCGGCACGGCTGAGGCGTCAGCGGATGTGACGGTGAATGGGCCGCCGGCGGTGAGCGTGCCCACCAACTCGATGAGCGCGGAGGA
Source organism: Occallatibacter sp. (assembly GCA_035504315.1). Lineage (GTDB taxonomy): Bacteria > Acidobacteriota > Terriglobia > Terriglobales > Acidobacteriaceae > Telmatobacter. The sequence goes on along the minus strand of DATJSB010000143.1, from coordinate 39,405 downwards.
GATGTTCAAGTCGAACGTGCAGGACATTTTCTTCGACTACGACACCTACGATATCCGCAGCGATGCGCAGGCCACGCTGGCCAAGGATGCCGACTTTCTGAACAGGAATCCGAACATCAAGATCGTGATTGGCGGATACTGCGACGAGCGCGGATCGGACGAGTACAACCTGGCCCTGGGCCAGAATCGCGCCGATGCGGCGAAAAATGCGCTGATCACGGCGGGGGTTGCGGCGAACCGGATTCGGGTGGTGAGCTACGGCAAGGAAAAGCCGTTCTGCACCGAATCGAACGAGCAGTGCTGGCAGTTGAACCGCCGCGCGGGCTTTACGATGGATCAACCGTAACAGAACCGGCCTTGGTTGGTTTTTGATGATGTGGTCACCCACTCTGGCGACAAAAACAAAAACGTCGCGAGGGCCGGGTATTCGACTCGCCGGATTAACGTACCTGGTTTCCCTCCTGACTCGCTGCGCGTTACGCTCGCAAGTCAGGATGCTGCACCCGGCAGGAGGGCACCCGGCCATCACGGCAATTTGAACCGAAATTTGAACCGACAAGCGGCAGCCGGAGGATTGGCTGCCGCTTGCTATCATGGACTCAAGATGCAAAGACAACGCACATTTCGCAATCGTCTCGTCACGGCGGCCGTTTTAGTGCTGATGCTGGCGCCGGCCGGAGTTCCCGCGCACGCAGTATCAAAAGAGATTGTCGAACTGCAGACCCAGGTGCAACAGCTCCTGGACATGGTGCAGCGGCTGCAGTCGACCATGGACACGAAGTTCGGCGTTTTGCAGAATCTGACGCAGCAGACGTCTGACGCAGCCGGCCAGATGCAGACCGCAGTGAAAGATCTGCAGCAGAGGCTGAGTGCGCAAAACGATGCGGTGAACGGCAAGCTGGATACGACGTCGGGGCAGATGCAGTCGATCAACGATTCGATCGACGAACTGAAGACGCGCGTGGACAAGCTGCAACAGACGGTGAAGGATCTACAGTCGCAGATTCAGACGCTGCAGGCGCCGCCACCGACCACGACGGAGCCCGGTCAGCCTGGCCAACCGGGTCAGCCCGGACAGCCCGGCGACAACTCGCTGCCGGGCGCCCCGACGGGAGCAGCCGCCAACGCGATGCCGTCGGCTCCTCCGTTGCAGGAGACGTTCCAGTCGGGGGTGCGCGACTTTAACGCCGCCAAGTACAACGTAGCGACCGCGGAGTTCCAGGACGTGGTGCACTACTATCCGCTCGACGACATGGCCGGCACCGCGCAGTTCTATCTTGGCGAGATTGCCTACCAGCGGAAGGACTATCAGGATGCGATCAACGCCTACAACGCGGTGCTGGAGGGCTTCAGCGGCAACGCCAAGGCTCCGGCGGCGCAACTGCACAAAGGGTTGGCGCTGATTGACGAGGGCAAGAAGGATGCGGGGGTTCGCGAGCTGCGGCAGTTGCTCCAGAGGCACCCGCAGACGCCTGAGGCGCGCGTCGCACGCACCAAACTAAACGGAATGGGCGTGAGAATCGTTCCGCGCGGAGACTGACCCCGGCCCCTTCGCATTTCAGGAAATTCCGCAGCGAAAAAATCTCTTGGGATGGGGCACCCACCTGGTTCTGACGGCGAGCTGATCAATTATTTGAACAGCATTGGGCCAGCGCGGCAGAAGCATGAATCATGCAAAAAGCCCGGCAGACGCGGTTGGCTTTTATGCCAGGATTGGCGGCGCGTCACAGCACCGGTGATTTTGCCTCGTTCTTGGCCATGCTCTTGTGATGACGCACATCGGTGCCCTGCACCCAGAAGATGACATCCTCAGCAATGTTGGTGGCGTGGTCGGCTACGCGCTCGAGGGCCCGGCAGATCATGAGAGCATTGAGCGCCTGCCCAGCGATGTGGCTCTGCTCTTCCATCACTTTGGTGAGGGATTTGTAGGCGGCACGGTTCATTGCGTCGACGGCATCGTCCATGGTGAGCACACCGCGGGCCAACTCGGCGTCGGCTTCGATGAACGATTGCAGGCTCTTGCGCACCATGTCGGCGGCCAGAGTGGCCATGCGGGGAATATCGACGGGGAGATCTACAGCGGCCATCTGTTCCATGCTGCGGACTCGGTCGCTGATGCTCTTGGCAGAGTCGCCGACGCGCTCAAGATCGGCGTTGATCTTGATGACCGAGAGGATGAAGCGCAGGTCGATGGCCATGGGCTGCTCCATGGCGAGCAGGTCGAGTGCCGACTGATCGATGTCGCGTTCCATGCGGTTGATGGCGATTTCGCTGCGGTTGACCAGGTCGCAGATGGAGAGGTCGCGGACGCGATAGGCCTCAATGGCCCGCTGAATGGCCTGCTCCGCGAGGCCTGCCATCACCAGTAGATTCTCCTTCAGGTCTTCGAGGCTTTGCTGAAAACGAATGCGTGTCATCCGAACCTGCCTGTAATGTAATCCTCCGTCCGCTTGTCAGAAGGATTGGTAAAGATCTTGTGCGTGGAATCGAACTCAACCATGCGGCCATTCAGAAAGAAGCCGGTTTTCTCTGCCACGCGGGCCGCCTGCTGCATATTATGCGTCACAATCACGATGGTGTACTGTGACTTGAGCTGAAAAATGAGGTCCTCGATCTTGGAGGTGGAGACGGGGTCGAGGGCCGAGGCAGGTTCGTCCATCAGCAGGACTTCAGGATCGACGGCCAGGGCGCGCGCGATGCACAGGCGTTGCTGCTGGCCGCCGGAGAGGCTGGCGCCCGATTTTTTCTTGAGATCGTCCTTCACTTCGTCCCAGAGGGCCGAGTTCTTCAACGATTTTTCGACGATGCTGTCGAGTTCGCGCCGATTGGTATAGCCATTGAGTTTGAGGCCGGCGGCGACGTTGTCGTAAATCGACATGGTGGGAAATGGATTGGGTCGCTGGAAGACCATGCCGACGCGGCGGCGAATCTCGACCGGCTTGGCGTCGGCGTAGATATCAAGGTCGCCGATGCGCACCGAGCCGGTGACCCGAGCGATGGGATTGGTTTCGTGCATGCGGTTGAGGCAGCGAACGAAGGTGCTCTTGCCGCAGCCGGAGGGCCCGATGAGCGCGGTGGCGTGGTTCGCCGGAATATTCAGATTGATGTCCTGCAGCGTGTGATTTGTTCCGTACCACGCATTCAGGTTCGAGACTTCAATGCCTACACCCACGTGCGCATTTCTCCTTCTGCACTTCAGCTAAAACGGCGGGACTTGAGTGGCAGCCTCCTCAAAACAAATTGCCGCGTGGCGAAACGTTCATGACGGCAATCTACAGCGGGAAATGCCATTTAGCTCCAATGCTGTTCACTTATGGAACCCGCGCACCGGGGAAGTGTCGGCCAGTCCCACCCTTTTCGCAAAAAGCGCGAAGGATGGGGCACCCACACTGTTCTGACTGCGAGCCGCCAATTAAGTGAACGGTATTGCATTTAGCTCGTCCCTTTCAAAACTCCGCGGCTGGTGACGTAGCGGACCAGCGAGACAGCAAGAACAATCAAGACGATCAGCACCAGCGCGCCGGCCCAGGCGAGACGATGCCAGTCGTCGTAGGGCGAGAGCGCGTAGACGTAAATCTGCAAGGGAAGCGCGGCAATCGGCTCATTGAGGCTGGTGCTCCAGAACTGGTTGCCCAGCGCGGTAAAGAGCAGGGGCGCGGTTTCGCCAGCCACGCGGGCAAAGGCCAGCATGCAGCCGGTGATGATGCCGGGCGAGGCCGTCTTCACGGTAATGGAAAGCACGGAGCGCCAGTTGGGAACGCCGAGGCCAAGAGCCGCCTCGCGCACTGCGTGCGGCACCATCAGCAGCATCTCCTCGGTGGTGCGGCAGACGGTGGGAATCATCATGATGCCGAGAGCGACGCCGCCGGAGAAGGCGGAGAAGTGATTTTGCGGGACCACTACGAGCGAATAGGCGGCCAGGCCCATGACGATGGAGGGCACGCCGTTGAGAACGTCGGCGGTGAAGCGGATGGCGTTGGCGATTTTTGTGCCGCGGCCGAACTCTGCCAGATAGATGCCGGCGCCGATGCCGATGGGAATTCCGATCGCGCTGGCCAGGCCAAGCAGGACAGCCGAGCCGACGATGGCGTTGGCCATGCCCCCGCCGGTTTCACCCACGGGCACGGGAACCTTGGTAAAAAAGGCGAGGTTAAGCGAGCCAACACCGCGAACAACCAGATAAATGAAAATGGCGATGAGCGGTGTCACCACCAGAAGAGTCGAGAGAACTGCAATGCCCGTCGCCGCGTGATCGGTCAGCGCTCGAAACTTCGCCCGCAGCTTGTAATCAGTTCGCACTCAGCCCTTCCTCGATGATTCCCAGATTGCGCAATTGCGATGGATTCCCGGTTAGTGGGTCTGCGCCGGCGCGCCGCGGGTGACGGCCCAGACCAGCAGGCGGGCCAGCGCGTTGACGATGATGGTAACGATAAAAAGCGCCAGGCCGATTTCCATCAGCGCGCTGCGATGCATGTCGCTGGTGGCTTCAGCAAACTCATTGGCGATAACGGCAGCCATGGAACTGCCGTTGGAGAGCAGCGAGCGGTGAATCTCGGGGCTGTTGCCGATGACCATGGCGACTGCCATGGTCTCTCCCAGAGCGCGGCCCAGGCCGAGGATGATGGCGCCGACAATGCCGATGCGCGCATTACGCAGGACGCCCATGCGGATCATCTCCCAGCGCGTTGCGCCGAGGGCCAGAACTGCTTCGCGCTGCGAGTGAGGGACGGCGGTCATGACCTCGCGGGTGAGTGAAGAGATGATGGGCAGGATCATGATGGCCAATATGATGGCGGCGGCCACGTATCCGAGGCCGGTGGGATTGTCGTCGCTGAAAAGGCCGGTCCAGCCAAGAGCTGAAGTGAGAAACGGATTGACGTGGTCACGCAGCAGCGGAACCAACGCATACATGGCCCAGAGTCCATAGACGATGCTGGGGATGGCGGCCAGCAATTCCGTTAGAAAGGCAAGCGGGCCGCGCATAAAGCCGGGGCACATCTCGGTGAGGAAGACGGCCACGCCAGTGGCCAGGGGAACGGCGAGCAGCAGCGCGAGAAACGAGGAAACCAGCGTGCCATAGACGAACGGAAGGGCGCTGAAGTGGCTGTTGACGGGATCCCAGAAGATAGCGGAATTGGTAGAGGAGTCAACAAAGACTTTATAGAAGAAACTGAAGTGGAATTGGTTCCAGGCCATCTGGGAGCGGCTAATGAGCTCAACAAAGATGAGTAATACGATGCCGAAGATGCTTAGACCGCACAGCGCCATCAGGTAGTGAAAGCCCACATCGGCGACGGCGGAGTTGCCGCGCGAAATGAGAAACTTGCGGACTGCCGATATCGCTTGCGGAGGGGCCTCAACCGCTCTCTTTCCTGGCGAAGGAAGAGATTCAGGTGAAGTATTGGGCTGGGAGATGCGCAAATCGGGCACGTTGACTACCACACCACACAGGCTATCGGCGGAATGTGAATACGAGGTTACAAGTGTGCAAAATCAAGCGCATACAAACACAGGCTGGGCCCGTGGAGTTAAGCTTGATGGTTGCGTTTTTTCAGGGGTCAAAGACATGCGTATTGCAATTGTTTTGGTTGCTGCGGCAATGGCCGCGACGGCGCTACCGTCACAAACCAGCCTACCAGCCGACCCGTCCAGCAGGGAGTGGAAAGCCCAGTGGGCGACTCACCCTACAGCGCCGCTGCGGGAGCCGCTGGTGCTGCATTTCAGACGCTTTCTGACGCTGGAACAGGTGCCGGCGGTGTATCCCGTGCGGGTGAGCGCGGATAACCGCTTCATTTTGTACGTGAACGGGACGCGCGTGGGCGACGGGCCGGCGCGGGGCGACCTTAGCCACTGGCGGTATGAGCTCTTTGACCTGGCTCCAATGCTCAAAACAGGGCAGAACCTGATCACGGCCACAGTGTGGAACTGGGGCGTGTATGCCCCGCTGGCGCAACTCACTGACCGGACGGCGTTTCTGCTGGAGAGCGAGGCCACGGGCGACCAGGACATCAGCACCCCCAAGGGATGGCAGGTGGAGACGGAGCCCGGGCATCGGCCGCTCGACCGCACCTCAGTGAATGTGGAGGCTTACTTTGCGACGGGGCCGGGTGAAGAGATTGACGCGAGCAATTACGACTGGAGCTGGAACTCGCCTGACGACAAGAGTCCGGCGTGGGTTCCAGTCGGATCGCCGATGCGGGACAGCATCTATTGGGGCACAGCACGTGCGCACTCGGCTGACGTAACACAAGACAACAACTGGTGGCTGGTGCCGGACCGGCTGCCGCATATGGAGTACAAGGCGGAGGAGGCAGGAGATGTGGTGATGCTCGATTCGATCGGGGAGGAGCAGCCCGGCTTGAGCAAATTTCCCGCTTCCGATGCCATGCTGCCGCCGCACATCCATACGCACCTCCTCCTCGACCGCAAAACCCTCACTACTGGCTATCCGGTCCTCACCGTCTCGGGCGGCAAAGGCGCAACCATCTGGATCACCTACTCCGAAGCCCTCTACGACAAAGGCATGCACAAGGGCGACCGCGATGCGCTCACCTACACAGACGCGCAAGGTGTGACGCATCCCCGCGAGGCGCACGGACTCAAAGATGAGTTCCTGCCCGACGGCGGAAACCAGCGCGTCTTTCAGCCGCTGTGGTGGCGGGCATGGCGGTATCTCGATCTCGACATCCAGACCGGAGACCAGCCGCTGACGCTGGATGCAATGACAGCTCAGTTTACGGCGTACCCCTTTGAAGAGCGGGCGAGTTTTGATTCGGCAGACCCGGAGCTGAAGCAGATCTGGGACATAAGCTGGCGGACGGCGCGGCTGGACGCGCACGAAACCTACATGGACACGCCCTACTACGAGCAACTGCAGTACATCGGCGACACGCGCATCCAGGCTCTGATCTCGTACGCGGTTGCGGGCGACGACCGGCTGGCGCGGCAGGCGCTCGAGGCATTCAACGACTCGCGCATCCCCGAGGGGATCACGCTGAGCCGTTATCCGACTTCGCTGGCGCAACGCATTCCTACGTTCTCGCTGCTGTGGATCGGGATGCTGCACGACTGGTGGATGTACCGGCCTGACACCGAGCCGGTGAAGGAGTCGCTGGAAGGAACGCGCAGCGTGTTGCACTGGTTTGCTCAATACGAACAGCCCGACGGCTTGCTGAAACAGGTGCCGTGGTGGAGCTTTATCGATTGGGTTTCTGAGGGCGAGATTCCCACTTATGACGCGAAGGGCGAGTCGTGCACGACGACGCTCCAATACCTGGGTGCGCTGAACGATGCGGCCGATCTGGAGCAGGCGCTGGGCGACCCGGTGTTCGCGCAACGCTACAAGGCGCGCGCAGCGCATGTGCGCGAAGGGCTTCAGAGCCAGTGCTGGAGTGAGGAACGGGGTTTGGCCGCCGACACTCCCGACAAAAAGGGGTTCAGCCAGCAGACGAATATCCTGGCCGTGCTATACGACGTGATTCCCAAAGACCAGCAGAAAGATGTTCTCGAGAAGATGCTGGCCATCGAGCCCGGGACCACGCCAAACGGAGTTCTAAGTGCGTCGTATTACTTCAGGTTTTACCTGGCGCGTGCGCTGGATCACGCGGGGATGTCTGACGAATACCTGGCCTCGATTGAGCCATGGCGCAAGCTGCTGGCGTTGCACTTCAGCACGTGGCCTGAGACTCCGGGAGAGACGCGGTCGGATTCGCACGCGTGGAGCGCGCACCCCATTTACGATCTGCTGACGCTGGTGGCGGGGGTTGAGCCGGCAAGCCCGGGTTTCAGGACGGTGCGGATTGCGCCGCACCTGGGCGATTTAAAGGACTTGAAGGCCTCGTTCCCGCATCCGGAGGGCGAGATCAAGGTGGAGTATCACCTGAAACCCGACCACGCTGCTCCGGGCGCCAAGGGCGGAGCGCGCTTCTTGGCGACAATCGAGCTGCCCGGCACGTTAACGGGCACATTCGAGTTTGACGGGCGGAGCTGGCCGATCAAATCGGGAGACAACCGGATCGAGGTCCCGATGAAGTGAAAATGCCCGGCGGTGAGGCGCGGGATGGGTTCCGATTGCGTATGTCTCGGGATTTTGCGGAGAAAAGCGGGCTCTTAAAGGCATTCCTCGAAGCCTGCGGTCCGAGTAAGCATTTTCGGTGCAAAATCGATTCTCTAATGGCACATCGCGCTTCCCCGGAAGGGCCAAACGTGGTACAACTCCAGCATGACAAAGGGGCAAGTTGCAAACCCGCCTGGACAAGTCAATCTGAAATCTCTCGCTGAGTACCTTGAGCTCTCGCAAACTACGGTTTCATTGGTCTTAAATAATTCGCCCTCGGCAAAATCGATACCTCAGGAGACGCGCGACCGGGTGGTTGAAGCTGCGCGCAGGTTGAACTACCGGCCCAATTACTTTGCGCGATCGTTGCGGCAGAGACGTTCGATGACGGTGGGAGTTCTGGCGTCGGACTTAAGCGAAGGCTACTTTACGCGCGTGATGAGCGGCGTTGTGCAGGAGCTGAACCTGTCTCACTATTTCTTCTTCACCACGTGCCACTACTGGAACAAAGACCTGATGGAGAAGTACCCGCGCATGCTGGTGGACCGGGCCGTTGACGGGTTCCTGCTGCTGAATACGTCTCTGCCAGACGTTACGGTTCCGGTTCCGGTGGTGGGAATCTCGGTGCACTCGGGGACGCCAAAAGATGTGACCAATATCGTCCTGGACCACGATATTGCCGCAATGCTTGCGCTGAAACATCTTTATGATCTGGGACACCGGAAGATAGCGTTCATGCGGGGGCCCAGAGCGATTCCCGACTCGGAATACCGCTGGTCGGGGATCCAGAAAGCGGCAAAAGAACTGGAACTGAAGGCCAACCCCATGCTCGAGGTACGCCTGGATGCAAGCGGCTGGCCGATGAAGACTGGACATCACCCGATGGACCCGCAGATCTCGTATCGACCGACCTGCGAATTGCTGGCGAGGACTCGCGATTTTACCGCCATGTTCTGCTTCAATGACATGGCGGCAATGGGAGCCATTCGCGCTATCAAGGACGCCGGGCTCGACGTTCCGCGCGACATATCTGTGGTAGGCTTCGACGACACTACCTCGGCGGCATTCTCAGTCCCCTCGCTCACGACCGTGCACCAGCCGCTGTTCGAGATGGGTCAGCGAGGCGCGCAAATACTGCTGGCGAAGATCGCGAATCGCGACCAGGAGTATCCCTCAGAAGTAGTGATGAGGCCTGAGCTGATAGTTCGCGAGTCGAGCGGGCCGGTGCGCGCTTAGCTTTTACTGAATGTCGCTCACTTTGCCGTCAACGTAGATCACCTTCATATCGGGGTAATAGTCGATTTCCTTCTTGCCCAGCACCGCCACCTTGGTTGGCTGACCGAGGATAGCCTGGACCTGCGCCTGAGTTTGTCCGAGCGAGACTTCCTTAGGCGGGGGTGCTGGCGGGGCAATAGGCGCCATCGCCGGCGTGGATTGCGCTGGTGCTGCCGGCGCTGCCGGCGGAGGCGCAGACTGCGCGTTGTTCTGGGCGGGCGGCGCTTCAACGCCAATCACCTCAGCCACGGTCTTCATAAAATCGTCGGGAGAAGGAACGGGCTGCTTTTTGTCGAATGGGAACCCGATGGAGCCGATGTAGCGCACATCCTGGTATGGGTCGCTGGCAAACTCCATCGTCACGCCCGAATCCAGCACCTTGTAGTCGATGATCCAAAACTTCTCGCCGGCCACAAAGGTTCGTTTAGGCACATTAAAGCGATTCAAATCCGGGTCCTTGGCATGCAGCTTGGAGTTGGCTTCGGCGCCGAGCATAAATGGCATGGACAACTTGCCGTCGCGGTAGACGTAGAGGGGCGCAACTCTGTCTTCGAGGGTCCACATCACCAGCCCATCCTTGCGCAGATCGATGATCGAGCCGGCCTTGGTGATCTCGCCTGTATCGACATTGCCCTGGGTCAACACCAGGGTTGAGCTCAGCCGCTGCTTGATGAGCTCCTTGGGGTCCTGGCTTTGCGCGCCCGAAGCGCTCTGGCTCTGGCCGTTGTCCACCGTCAGTAATTCGGCGACAGACTTTAACACAGCGTCGTCGGAGACGTCTGATTTTTTGTCGAATGGGACCTGAATCTGTGCCCAGTAGCGAACGTCATCGTAAGGGTCGCTGATTACTTTGAGCGTTACGCCGTTCTTGTCGACAACGATTCCCGTCACCCAGAACTTATCGCCAGAATCGAACTCCTTGATGGGAATCTGCGCTGTCGGCAGATCCGGTTGAACGAGACCCATCTCCATAGACCAGGACATTTTGGCCGCGGAAAGACGGTCGCCTTTGTAGTTATTCTTTAAGGCTACCCTGGCCTGTGTGCTGCACATCTGCAGCCCATCTTTGTGCAGCACCAGAACAGCTCCCGGCGTGACAATGTCAGTGTTGTCCGCGGTCATCTTGGTCAGCGTGTAAACTCCTTCGAGCTTTTGCTGGAGTTCAGCCTCGTTCTGCGACCAGACGGCTGGTGCCAGCGAACACCAGAGCAGCAGAACGGAAATCCCCAACGCTTTTTTCATAGCTACCCTTCCCGGCTCAATGACCACACGGTTTTGTGCAAACACGAAAAAGAATAACGTCGCATCTACAAAGCCGGAATCCCCGTTGAAAAGGTTCCGCTCTCTATCAGAAACGAGATTCACGCCCGCGTCGCGCCAGCTTGAAATGATTTCGAACTTGATCGAGCTGTATTCGTGGCAAACAGGCACCGAACAGTCATGACCCGAAGACAGGCTCAAAGGGGAGACGGACCGATCATAGCACGGAAAAAACGAAGGGAGGCTGTTAAATTTCCTGTTTTAAAGGCCCGCACGAGCCGGTGCCCGAGCGGGCGGCTCATGAGCACGCAGCTTCAAGCCAGCGGCTGACGTAGACCTGGGCGTGAGCCTCGCCGCAGTAGTGGCGCGCGCCGGGCGCGTCGGCTGCCGCTTTGGTCCACTTGTAGATGGTGAGTTGCGCGCTGTTGCAGTTGATCACGATCCAGCGCAGCGGGTTGTCGCTCTCTTCGCCGCAGATTTCACATCGATAGATGGTGCCGATCACGGTTGACCTCCGAATGAAGGGCTGGGGCAAGCTCGCCGCTTCACTTCTTCACTCTATTGCTTCTTCAAAGCTCAACTATTCCCTATTCCTAAGTCCCTGTTCCCTTCCCTCACTCCAGCATCTGCATGTCGAGCGGTGAAACCAGCATGCAGTCCATGGTGCGCACCGAGGCCAGCGCGCGCTTGAGCGCCGAAGACTTGCAGGGCTCGACGGTGACTACGAACGGCAACGCGTGAGCCGGATAGCCGGGCTTTTGCAGGATAGCGCGGATGTTGATCTGCTCATTGGCCAGAGCGGTGGTAATGGCGGCGACGATGCCGGGGCGATCCATGACCAGGAAGCGGATGTAGTGGGGCACCTCGAACTCTGCGCCGACGTGCGCGGGCGCGGAGGGAATGTCGACGCGGCGCGAACCGTGAGCCAGAGCGAGCAGATCGCTGACCACTGCGACAGCGGTGGGATGGCCGCCGGCTCCGTGGCCTGAAAAGACCACATCGCCACCGTAGCGGCCGCTGGCGATAACCATATTCTCAGTACCCTGCGACCATGCGAGCGGGGAACGCAGCGCGACCATCATGGGACCCACGGTGGCGGCGAGGCGGCCATCGGTCTGCTCGGCGCGAGCAATCTGGCGTATGGTGCAGCCAAGGTCGCGGGCATAGCTGAAGTCGACCGCACTGACCTCGGTGATGGGACGGGGAACGATCTCTTCGGGGTCGATCTGCACGCGCAGAGCCAGGCGCATGAGAATAGCAAGCTTGGCGCGGGCGTCGAAGCCGCCAACATCTTCAGTGGGATCGGCCTCGGCGTAGCCTTTGGCCTGGGCCTCGGTCAGCACCGGCGCGTACTCCGCTCCGCTCTCCATTTTGCTGAGAATGAAATTGCAGGTGCCGTTGAGAATGCCCTGGATACGCTCGATGCGATCGCCGGCCAGGCCCTGCTCGAGGCCGGGAATCACGGGAATTCCGCCGGCGACGGCCGCGCCGTATTTGAGATGGCCGCCCTTCTCCTGGGCCAGCCGCTCGAGATCGATGCCATGAAATGCGATGAGTTTTTTATTGGCGGTGACCACGCTCTTGCCGGATGCAAGAGCTTTGCGAACCCAGGATCCCGCGGGGTCGAGACCGCCGGCCAGTTCCACGATCACGTCGGCATCGGAGGCGAGCACCGCATCGGCGTCTTCGCTCCAAACCACGCCGGCAGGAACCCAGTCCACGCGCTTGCGGGTGACATTGCGATTGAAGACGTGGGTGAGTGCGAGGCCCCGCGGCTTTGATTCCACCAGAATCCGTGCCACCGAACTGCCCACTGTGCCGAAACCGAAGATGGCTATACGCAACGGGTGCTGCGCGGGTGTAACGGACACTTCAACCGGCAATGCAGAACTACCTGCCTGGGGCACCTGGCGTTTCCTCTGGACTGATGCAAACTGCCGCGAAATCCGGCGTCATCTTTGATGATACGCGAGAGGCATCGAAGCAAGGGCGAGGGCACGGAGCAGAGTCCGGGAATAAGTCTCACGCCAACTTTTTCCGCAACAAGCAGACCGACTCCGGGTTCCAACAGAAGACACCCGTCGTAGCAATGCGTACCGTGATTTCAAAGAATCGGGCGCGTACTACAATACGACAAAAGGAGACCCCCTGATGAAGTTTCGTTCAAAATTTAGCGGTTTAATGATCGCCGCATTGCTCTCGATTCCCTTGCTCGTGGTACCCGCTGCGAGGGCCCAGTTCGGCATCGGTATCGGCATATCGGTCAACATCGCTCCTCCCGTATTGCCGGTCTATACGCAGCCGCCGCTGCCCGCGCCGGGATATATGTGGACTCCCGGCTACTGGGCCTACGGGCCGGCCGGTTATTACTGGGTCCCCGGCGTGTGGGTGCAGCCGCCGAGGGTCGGGCTACTCTGGACCCCCGGCTACTGGGGCTTTGCAGGCGGCGCATACGGATGGCACGCCGGCTACTGGGGACCGCACATCGGTTTCTATGGCGGAGTTAATTACGGCTTCGGTTACGGCGGCATCGGCTTCTGCGGCGGTATGTGGCGCGGCGGAGTGTTCGCTTACAACGGCGCAGTCGCCAACTTCGGCGGCGTTCATGTAACCAATGTGTACGTGGACCGCACCATCGTAAACAACACCACGATCGTCAACGTGAATCACACCAGCTTCAACGGCCCGGGCGGCATAGTTCGTCAGCCCAGCCCTGAGGAGACCCGGTTTGCCGGCGAGCAGCATTTCCAGCCGACCGCCAATCAGGTGCAGCACGAAAACTTCGCTGCGCAGGACCGCTCGCAGCTGGCTTCGGTGAATCACGGCATGCCCGGGACGATGGCCAGTTCGAACGTGAACGCCTATCACCAGGTGGCGCAGCAGCACGCGCAGTCGCAGCCGATCACCGCAGCCGACCGCACAGCCGGCCGCAACTACAACCCGAACACCCGCGAGGCGAATCAGGATCAGCGCATTGCCAACGGCCTGCGCAGCGGCCAGATGACCTCAGGCGAAGCATCGCGCGCCGAACGAACCCAATCGAATATCGACCAGCAGGTCCACAACGATCGGGTTGCCAATGGCGGCAAGCTGACCAACCAGGAACGGCAGCAGATTAACGGCGAGCAGAACGCGGCCAGCCGTCAGATCTACGACGAAAAGCATAATGGGAACACGGTGACGCCCAATGCTGTGGACAATCGCGAAGCAAACCAGCAGCAACGCACCGCCAATGGGCTGCGCAGCGGCCAGATGACCTCAGGCGAGGCGGCCCGCACCAACCGGAACCAGTCGGGCGTGGCGGGGCAGGTGCACAATGAGCGTACCGCCAACGGCGGCGCGCTGAACGCGCGACAGAAGCAGCAGGTCAACCGCGAACAGAACAAAAACAGTAAACAAATCTACAACGAGAAACACAACAACAAGACCGCCAAACCTGAACGCTGAGGTCATGGCAGCTAAGCCGGAAACTGAATTTGTTTCCGGGTGTAGCGTTACGCAGAGGCCAATTGTGGCCTATGGAAAAGACGAATCTGCGGGAGTCAATCGAAGATGACTCCCGGCAATGTCATCGGGGTGTGGGTAACGCAGAACCGTTATCCGCACCCCGCACTTTTGCAGAATTCAGAATGCGGCGTCAACAACCCTGCTCCCTGTTCCCTATTCCTTGCCCCCTATTCCCTGTTCCTCGTTCTCTGGTAGCATGATTGGCAGATGCGGCGCGGCTTCTCCATATTCCTGATCCTGATCTTCGGGTTCGGGCCGCTCACGTCGTTGATCGATGGGAGCGAGGACGCAAATCTGCCTGCGTGCTGCAGGCGGAATGGCGCGCACCATTGCGCGATGTCTGTGCGCATGGCGGCGGTGACGAGGCAGGCAGCGACCGGCAAGACGCCGATGGTGTCTGTGCCGATGACGTGCCCGTATTACCCGGGCGCGATAGCTCTGCTGTCAACACCGGCACAGGCGCTCGTGGCTACGGCCGGAACGGGCGAGACCCAGATCGCTTCAGCGTATGTGCCGGTTGCAACGCACGCGTCGCCTGTCGCAACTCCGGCGCGAACCCACGCCGGCCGCGGACCTCCAGCATCAACCGTCGGTTGACATCCGTTGAGAATGCGCTGGTGATTTGAAGCGCAGCGGCTTTGTGTCCCTGTGCACGAGAACGCACAGATTTCATTTTTGCGCCGCGCAAGAGCTGCAAACCGCAGCCAGAACCGCTTCTCAACTATTCCCCACATACCTGCAGGAGCGGCGCTCCGGTTGATTTCGAACCCGCTGCCTGCGCACAAGTAGGTTTTGTTCGGAGGTCTTCATGCAACGTCTTCCTCTTCTCGCGGCTCTGATGATGACCGCTTCCCTTCCCGCATTTGCCACGATCTTCGGTTCCGTTCGCGGCGTAGTCCATGATCCTCAACATCGTCCCATCCAGGCGGCGCATCTGACGCTGAAGGCACAAACCTCGGATTGGACGCAGTCGCAGAACTCCAACGATAACGGTGAATTTCAATTCACCTCCGTGCCCATCGGGAATTACACGGTGACGGTCTCAATGAATGGCTTCCGACAGGTGAGCCGGGACGTGATTGTTCAGTCCGACACCAGCCCGATTCTCCATTTCCAATTAGCTGTCGCAGGTGCAAATGAGAGGGTCGTGGTGCCGGGAACGCCGGTGGAAGCGTTGACAGACAGCGCCACGCCGACAACCATGCTGAGCCGTAACGACATTCAACAAACTCCAGGTGCGGACCGCACCAACGGCATGGAGATGATTACGGACTACGTTCCGGCTTCCTATGTCACGCACGATATGCTGCATATGATGGGTGGCCACCAGGTCAATTGGCTGATCGATGGCGTCCCCATCCCCAACACCAACATCGCCACCAATCTTGGGCCGCAGATCGATCCGCGGGATATTGATTATCTCGAGGTGTATAGCGGCAGCTACGACGCCGACTATGGAGACCGCACGTACGGAGTTTTCAATGTCCTGCCACGAAACGGTTTTGAACGCGACAAGCAGTGCGACCTAGTGATTACCGGCGGCAACTTCTACCAGACCGACGACCAGTTCAGCTGCGGAGACCACACGCAGCGATTCGCCTGGTACGCGAGCGCGAATGGAAACCGCAGCGCTTACGGCCTCCAGACGCCCATCCCCCAGGTGGTCAACGACGCAGTCAACGGCTTTGGTGGATTCGCTTCGTTCATCTTCAACCCCGACGCCAGGAATCAATACAGGTTAGTTACTTCGCTGAGAAGGGACTATTACCAGATTCCGATCGATCCGAATCCCAACTCATCCGGAAACCTGATCCTGGAATCTTCAGGCGAGTCGCCGAGTTACGGCCTGCATGACTCCGAGCGCGAGCCCGATGGATATGCAATTTTCTCCTGGGTGCACACGTTCAGTCCGGATGCGCTGCTGACGGTTTCGCCGTTCTATCACTACAATGGCGCCGACTACAATGGCGGTCCGAACGATACCCCCGTTATCTCGACCGTCTATCAAAACGCCAATTACGCCGGAGCCCAGATCGCTCTCAACGAGAACTTCTGGAAGAACGATCTTCAAGCCGGTCTTTACAGCTTTTTCCAACACCAGTACAACTACTTCTACAACTATTTCCCTTCACCGACGCCCGCGACCCCAAACGTTGCCCCCTCTTCGATCGGCGTGAATGGCGGCGTGGTGTCTGAATTCATCAACGACAAATTCAAGGTAACTCCCTGGTTCACTTTGATTGCCGGGCTGCGTGAAACGCAGTTCAACGCCACCATAGCAGAGCATGCAAGCGACCCTCGCGTGGGAGGTACGTTGCGAGTCCCGCGCTTGAACTGGGTGTTTAGCGGCTTCTATGGCTACTACTACCAGGCTCCGCCACTGTCGACGGCTACCGGCGCTCTCGCGGGCCTGGCCACCAGCCAGGACTTTGGCTTCGCTCCGCTCGATGGCGAACGGGACATCCAGTGGCAGTACGGCGTCACGATTCCATACCGCAATTGGATTTTGACCGCCGATAATTATGAAACCAGAGCCGAGAACTGGCTAGACCACAACAACATCGGAGAGTCGAATCTCTTCTGGCCGATCACCTGGGCCTATGCACAGATCCAGGGGTGGGCACTCACCTTGCGTTCTCCCGATGTCCTGCACCATGGGCAGTTTCACCTGACCTATGCGAACCAGATCGCGCAGGCAACTTCGCCGATCACGGGAGGATTGATCTGTCCTCCGTCGGTCGGAACGGCCTGCCCGCTCGACATTCCGCCCGGGCTTGCACCCGTAGACCATGACCAGAGAAACACGTTGAACGTGGGCTTCAACGGCACCCTGCCCTGGAGGGCGTACGCTTCCACCAATGTCTACTACGGCTCGGGTTTTACGAACGGGTTGTACGGGACGCCTGAGGCCCAGTATCCCGGCCCGTATCTGCCCAGTCATACCACCTTCGATCTGGCTATTGGAAAGACATTCGCAGAGAAGTTTACCGTTTCGGCAAACTCGGTGAATGTGGCGAACCGCCGTGTGCAACTGGATAACAGTCTGACGTTCGGCGGATTCCACTGGAATGACCCGCGGCAGATTTACGGGGAGGTTCGATACCGGTTCAACTACTAAATGCCTTGAGGAATACCGTACGTGACGATGAAAATCCATCTGAATAAGGAGTAACGATATGTCCGAATTCAATCGCCGCGCGGCATCGATGACATCCGAAGCATCATCTTTGACACACAAACCGCTCGTAGCAGATCTATCGCAGAGGTCATCTCAATGAATCGCAGAGAACTCCTCAAGTGTTCCGCAGCCCTCGGCTTGACCGCCTCCGGCTCGTTGACTCTACCTGGCGCGGCCGCCGCAACATTCGACGCAGCCCGAGAAAGCGCCGCGCCCAATCCGCTTACCACTCCGGCCAACGCGTCCATTCCGGTCGCGTTCCTTATCTCCGAAGGCGCCGTCGTAATTGATTTTTGCGGCCCATGGGAGGTTTTCGAAAGAGCCAGCATTCCCGGCAGGAAGTATGATCTCTTCAATCTCTACACGGTGGCGGAAACTGCGGCTCCCATTACTGCGGGCGGTGGGTTGAAGATCACGCCTAACTATACGATTGCCAATGCGCCCGCACCTAAGGTAATCGTCATCCCAGCGCAAAGCCCTGCCAGCGAGGCCACCAAAGCCTGGATTCGCAATGCGACTAAGTCCACCGATGTTACGATGTCCGTTTGCACCGGCGCCTTTGTGCTTGCGAGCACCGGCTTGCTTTCAGGCAAGGCTGCCACCACACATCATGGCGCGTACGTCGACCTTGCGATGCAGTATCCGGACATTCATGTTGAGCGTGGAGCCCGCTGGGTTGAATCGGGCAACTTAGCGACAGCCGGCGGCCTCACTTCTGGAATTGATCTGGCCCTGCGGGTGGTCGAGCGCTACTTCGGCCGGGATGTCGCAAGCCAGACTGCCACTCTGCTTGAATATCAGGGCCAGGGCTGGCTGAACCCGTCTTCCAACGCGGAGTTTGCCGGCCCCATCAAGCAGACGGCGGATCATCCTCTCTGCGCCGTCTGCGGCATGGAGATTGATCGATCTCTGTGGTCGATTTACAAGGGAAAGACCTACTATTTCTGCGTGATAGAGCACAAACGAATCTTCGATGCATCGCCAGAAAAGTTCGCCGTATGATGACAATTCCCGCTGGGGCCAGGCAATCGTGCAGCCTCCGCCTTCTCTTTCGAGGGGCTCCTTCTTTTTTTCTGAGCACGTTTTGCAGGTTAATTCGCTATAGCGGGTAAGATGAGAATCCATGGCGACAGTATTTGAAAAACTCAACCTCGGCGACCGGCAGGAAATTGTTGTATTAAACGCGCCAGAGAGCTTTAAACCTGAATTGGCGCGGCTGCCGGTGATTACCATCCACAGCCACATTGAGTCGGTGGCCGAGTGCGGCTTCTGGCTGGCGTTTGTCACGCGGCAGGCAGAAGTGGACAAACTCACCCCGCAGATTGTGAAGCGCGCCAAAGGCGATGCGATTGTGTGGTTTGCGTACCCCAAAGGCACGTCGAAGAAATTGAAGTGCGACTTTAACCGCGATACCGGCTGGGAAAAGCTGAAGGCGGCTGGATTCGACACGGTGCGGGCGGTCGCGATCGACGAGGACTGGAGCGGGCTGAGGTTCCGGCGGGTGGAGTTTATCAAGGCGAGGTAACAGCGAGTCGGCGAGTCAGTAAGTCAGCGAGTCAGCCCGGTTGGCGGCTCATCCCAACAACATTCATAAACAAGCTTGTACGGGTCGAACGATCGACCCGAAAGGAGAACTATGCAATCGATTGTGACGAAGTTGAAACCGGCGCAGAACGAAGTTCACAAAACTGCGCACGACCAGGACATGGTTGAGGTTCCGAAGCGGGCGCAGCTTGACCGCGAGGCCGAGAGAACGAAGCTCAACCTGCCGGAGGTTGAGCCGGTGGAGCAGAACAAGTAGCACGGACCGGGGCGAGGATCAGCTCTCAGTCTGAAACAGCCCTGGCATCACCTCGCCGGCTTTGCCCTCCACAACCTGCGTGAAGGCATGGGCGTTGAGCGGCGGCTCGGGGCCGATGTAAACCGTGCGAGCGCCGGCCTGACGCGCCCAATGCACAAAGTTGGCTGCGGGATACACGTTTCCGGACGTGCCAATGACAACCATCAACGTGCTGCGCGAGATTTCACGCTGGATGCGATCCATCTCCAGTGGAATCTCGCCGAAGAAGACGATGTGCGGGCGCAGGCGGGCGCCGCAGGTGCACCGGCCGACTTCGCTGAGCGAGGAGTAGATGCGATGATCCTCGACGGGCGGCGCGCCGCACTCGTCGCTGCAACGCGACTTGGCCAGCTCGCCGTGCATGTGGACAAGATTCTGCGAGCCGGCGCGCTCGTGCAGATCGTCGACGTTCTGCGTGCAGAGAAAAAAGCGGCCGGGAATCTTCGCTTCAAGCTCGGCGAGCGCGATGTGCGCGGGATTGGGTGCGGCCTTTTCGCCGTCGGAGCGGCGCTTGGAGTAGAAATCCCAGACCAGCGAGGGATTGCGCTTGAGCGCCTCGGGTGTGCAGATTTCTTCAACGTTGTATCCAGCCCACAGGCCGTCGGAGGCGCGAAAGGTGGGCAGGCCGCTTTCGGCGCTGATGCCCGCGCCGGTAAGGACGAAGACGCGGTCGGTGGGAGTGATGGAGACGGTCATGACAGTGGACAGTGGACAGTGAACAGTGGACGGTGGACAGTGGAGAGTGGACAGTGGGCAGTGGGCAGTGGACAGTGGACAGTGGGCATTGAAGAGCGGACTACCATTATCGGCGACGGTTCTTCGCGCCCGATAATGAAATGTTGTTGCGCCGTCCCTACGGGACTCCGAAACAGGATTACATAATCGATTCCCCACGTTGAAACGCGGGGCTAACAACCGATGCGCCTCCGGCGCGTTTCCTGGATATTACTTACGCAGTTCTCAATTGAGCCCTGATTTTTATACGCCTTTTGCGGCACGACCAAAGTCGTGGCCTGATACGAAGCCGTTCATTCAACGAATTCAAATCCCTGTTCCTTGTTCACTGTTCCCTGTTCCCTGTTCCTTGTTCCCTGTTCCTTGTTCCCTGCCTTCACGGCGCCAGCAGAACCTTCCCCGTGGTTTTGCGGGCTTCGAGGTCGATTTGCGCCTGGGCCGCGTCGGTGAGCTGATAGGTATGCTCCATGCGCAGCTTGAGCTCGCCCTTTGCGGCCCAGTTGAGCACGTCGCCGGAGCGCCACTCGAGCTCAGCGCGCGTGGCCAAGTAATGCCACAAGGTGGGGCGCGTGATAAAGAGCGAGCCCTTGCTGTTGAGCTGCTGGAGATCGAAAAGCGGGACGGGGCCGCTGGATGCGCCGAAGAGCACCATCATGCCGCGCGGGCGCAGGCAGTTGAGGCTACCTTCGAAGGTAGTTTTGCCAACCGAGTCGTAGACGACCTCAACCCCCTTGCCGCCGGTGAGGCGCTTGACCTCGGCTTCAAAATCCTGCTCGGTGTAAAGAACTACGTCGGATGCGCCGGCCTCGCGCGAGAGCTCAGCCTTAGCCGGAGTCGACACCGTGGTAATGACGCGAGCGCCGATGTGAGTGGCGATCTGCGTAAGCAGCAGACCTACGCCACCGGCTCCGGCGTGAACGAGAGCAGTATTGCCGGCCTTGAGTGGAAAAGTTGAGTAGGCGAGATAGTGCGCAGTCATGCCCTGCAGCATGGCAGCCGCAGCGCACTCCAGGCTCAGGCCGGCAGGCACCTTAACCAATTGCGCGGCAGGAACCAGGGCGTATTCGGCATAGCTGCCGATTACGCTCGTTGAAGCAACCGCGTCTCCGGCTGCGAAGCCCGTAACGCCGGGGCCGAGCTCTTCAATGGTGCCCGCAGCCTCGCTGCCGGGAATGAACGGAAGCGCGGACTTGTAGACTCCCTTGCGAAAGTAGACCTCAACGAAGTTCAACCCGGTAGCTTCAACGCGGATGAGAACCTGGCCGGGACCCGGCTCGGGGATCGGCAACTCGACGAGCTTGAGAACTTCGGGCCCGCCCGTTTCACTAATCTGGATGGCCTTCATGACAAGGTAAAGAATGAACCGTTGGGGTGGGATGGCGCAAGAGAATAGGGAGTAGCCAGTAGGGAATAGGAAGAAGGGATTGAGGTTTCAGGCGCTTTCTATTCCCGGTTCACTACTCCCTATTCTCTGTCTTTAGAAGCTGTCTTCGCGGCGCTCGGGCATCAGGCTCTGCTCGTCGGCCGATGCGAGTCGCACCACACGATCGACGATGTACGACGCCGGCTGCTGGCCGCTGTAGTACTGGCGCACCTGCAGCTCGCCGAGCAGGCCGAGAGCGAGCAACTGCACTCCCGCAACAATCAGGACCGATCCGACAACGAACCAGGGACCGTGGTGGTCGAGCATGCTCACGTGCGGGTTCAGGAGCTTCAACACCAGCAGGTAGGCCGCCATCACACTGCCGCCCAGGATCCCCAGAAGGCCCAGCCCGCCGAAGAAGTGCAGCGGACGGTTGAGATACCTGAGCAAAAAGCGGATGGTCAAAAGATCGAAGAATACGCCCAAGGTGCGGCCGATGCCGTAGTGGCTTTTACCGCGCTCGCGATTCACGTTCCTGATGGGGATTTCGCAGATGGAGGCGCCATACCAGCTTGTCAGCGCAGGAATGAAGCGGTGCATCTGCCCGTAGAGCGGGACGTTCTGAATCACTTCGCGGCGATAGGCCTTGAAGGTGGTGCCGAAATCGTGAATTTTGACGCCGGAGAGCCGGGCCATGAGCCAGTTGGCGCAACGCGAGGGAATGCGGCGCATGAAGAAGTTGTCAATGCGCTCCCGGCGCCATCCCGAGACGACGTCGTAACCCTCGTCGAGCTTTTCGATGAAGGCGGGAATGTCGTTGGGGTCGTGCTGCAGGTCGCCGTCCATGGCGAGGATGAATTCGCCCGAGGAGTGATCGAAGCCGGCTGCGAGGGCAGAAGTCTGGCCAAAGTTCCGGCGCAGCTTGACAACCAGGACGCGGCTGTCGACCGCAGCGATCTCTTCAAGAAGTTTGTAGGTCCGGTCGGAGGAACCATCATCGACGAGTACGAGCTCGAAGCTTTCCCCTACCTGCTCCATCACCTGCTTGAGGCGGGCATAAAGAGCGGTAACATTTTCTTCTTCGTTGTGAAAAGGCACAACGATCGAATATTTCGCCATAGTTGATTAGATGCCGAGGGGATGCTCAAGATTACGGAGCGAAGACTAAAATCTTAACCGTAAATTCAAGAATACCGCAGGTTTAGTTGTTTGGGAACGCAAGGGGCGGCTATCTATCGGTCCAATTCGTCGAGCATCGCCTGCATCTCGCTGAGGGCATGGCGATTACCGGCACGCGCAGCGCATGAGACTCCGGCCTTGAGTTTTTCGATGGCCTCGGCGGTACGGCCGGCATTGGCCAGCGTCTGCGCTGACATGAAGTAGCCGGCCGTGTAGTCGGGATCGTTGGCCAGCAGAGTGTCGAATTCGGCCAGCGCCGCAGAGATTTCGCCGCGGCCAGCCAATTCCATCGCGATGCCGTAGCGAACAAAGCTGTTCTTGGGATCCAGTGCGAGAATCTCTTTCAGTCCTGCGAGCTTGTCCATCGTAAGTGCGTTCTCTTGTCTGGCCGGGGGATTCGGCCGAGGGGGATTTGCGAAAACAGCCTGGATTACCGAAACTGGAACATGTGCCCGGCTCCGGACGAGGCAGCAATCAGCGTCACCCGTTTTCATTGTAGCCGGAGCGGAATAAGCACGCTTGAGGAACGGAGCAAGCCCCAAAATGAGCGAAGCCAGAATGAGCAATTCAGCAAACAATCCCGCGGAGCGAACGGTAGCGAGCACGCAGTCGGAGATGACCGAGATCATCCTGCCCAACGACACCAACACGCTGGGCAACCTGCTGGGCGGGCGGCTGATGCACTTTATCGACTTGACGGGCGCAATGGCGGCCTTCAGGCACTCGCGCACCTACGTGGTGACGGCGGCGATGGACCACATTGACTTTATCCGGCCGGTGCACCTGGGCGATCTGCTGACGCTCAAGTCGAGCGTGAATCGCGCCTTTACGACTTCGATGGAAGTGGGCGTGAAGGTGTGGGCTGAAAACACGCGGACCGGTGAGGTATCGCATGTGGCAAGCGCGTACCTGGTGTTTGTAGCCGTGGATGAGCATGGGCGGCGCGTGAAGGTTCCCGCGCTCAAACCTGAAACGCCCAACGAGATTCGCCGCTGTCACGACGCCCTGCTCAGGCGGGAGCACCGGGAGGCCGAGTCGTCGCGGCGTCACGAAGCAAAACAGGCCCTGAAGGCATTGGAATCGGCACAGAACGCACCGTCATGATGGTATGAGGCCGCTCCGCTCATGAATGCTTCATCGCGCAGAATTGAAGCCCAAGTCATGCCGGTCGCGCCAGGATCCCTGTCGCGAGGTGCAGGCCTTCCCCGGCGCATCGTCTGCCTGACCGACGAGACCACCGAGACCCTTTACCGGCTTGGCGAGCAGGATCGGATCGCGGGCGTCTCAGCCTATGCGATGCGACCACCTGAGGCGCGCACCAAGCCGAGAGTTTCGGCATTCAAGAACGCACACTTTGAGAAGATTCTAGCTTTGGCGCCGGATCTTGTTCTCACCTTTAGCGATGTGCAGGCGGAGATTGCGAGCGAACTGATCCGGCGCGGAGTGACGGTGCTGGCCTTTAACCAGCGCAGCGTTCAGCAGATCTTGGAGATGATCGCGACGCTTTCACGCATCGTAGGCAAAGAGGCGGAGGGAGAAGCGCTGATTGGTGAATTGCAGCGCGGATTGGAGGCGATCGCCGAGTCGGCGAAGAGGTTTCCGAGGCGGCCGCGCGTGTATTTCGAGGAGTGGAACGATCCGCTGATTACCGGGATTGAGTGGGTGGAGGAACTGATTGAGATGGCCGGCGGCGAGCCGGTGTTTCCCGAACTGCGCAAGTGTGGCAAGGCGCAGGATCGGGTAGTGATTGCAGACGAAGTGATTGCGCGCGATCCTGAAGTAATACTTGCATCCTGGTGCGGCAAGCGTGTGAAGAAGAACGAGATCAAGTCGCGCGCGGCATGGGGTGAAATCAGCGCGGTGCGCAACGGCCAGGTGTACGAGATTCCATCCACGTGCATCCTGCAGCCCGGCCCCGCATCACTCACTGAAGGGGTGCGGCAGATTCATCGGGTACTGGCACACGTGGCGGGCGTTGAGGTTGCGCCGGGACTGATGCCTGAAGAAACAATTGCGCTCCTGTAAGATTTGAATTGAGGAATTGTGAAAGCAAGGAGTAGTTGATGGCACATGGACATGCCATGCCTGCGCCGGTGGCGCTGCCAGGCGTTTCGAAGATTGTGGCGATTGGGTCGGGCAAGGGCGGCGTGGGCAAAACCACGGTGGCTGTAAACCTGGCGGTCGCGCTCAGCAAGCTGGGCCAGCGCGTGGGCCTGATCGACGCCGATATTTACGGACCAAACGTTCCGCTGATGATGGGCTCGACGAAGCAGCCGACGGTGGGGCCGGGCAACATGATCGAGCCCAACATCACCCACGGAATCAAGACAATCTCGATCGGTTACATCTCGCCGGGCGACAAGCCGCTGGTGATGCGCGGACCGATGCTTCACCAGATCATCCGGCAGTTTTTGCAGCAGGTGAACTGGGGCGAGCTCGATTACCTGATTGTCGATCTGCCGCCGGGCACGGGCGATGTGGTGATCTCGCTGGTGCAGACCGTGCCGCTGACCGGCGCCGTGGTGGTTTCGACGCCCAGCGACGTTAGCCTTGAAGACGCCCGCAAGGCGCTGGAGATGTTCGGCCAGGTCAACGTCGATGTTCTGGGCATTGTGGAGAACATGAGCCACTTTACCTGCCCGCACTGCCACCACGAGATCGACATCTTTTCACGCGGCGGAGCCGAGCGCACGGCTAAGCAGTTCAATGTTCCTTTCCTGGGATCGATTGAACTGGTGCCCGCAATTCGCGAGGGCGGCGACCGGGGATTGCCGGTAACACTGGCCGGGCCGAAGAGTCCTCAGGCAGCGGAATTCTACGCAGCGGCGCAAAAGCTGATGGAGCGCGCCGAGGAAGCTGCGTCCAAGGCGCGGGACGTGATCGAGATCAGCTGAGACAGAGGTCCGATCGGGTAGGAGGCGGGAGTAATCCCGCCTCCTACCCGATTGTTGACTTGCGCTTACTGCCAGTGACCTTCTACCATCACCCAGCCGCGGTCACGGTGTTCCCAGCGGTGGGCAACCCAAACCGCACCAGGATGCGGCGGACGACGCCAGACGCCGTGCACCCATACGTAGCGGTGACCGTCCCAGCGATGATAGCCGTCGATCCATACCCACCCGGGATGCGGTGGATGGTCATGAACTTCAACAATTGGAGTTGGTGGCGCAATGCTGACATAAACCTGTGCAATTGCAGCCGCAGGGAGCAAGCAGAAAGCTAGAAGCAGAGACAAAGCTGTCTTCTTCACAGGAAACGATTCCTCCGGGGATGATGCGGTTCCGGACAGGTTTTCTACCCGGAATCCGTCCGTTCTTCGCGGCGCAGCCGCTCACTGAAATACCTGCGAAGATCGGGTTCCTTTTGCAGTTAGAAACTCACCCGGAGACAATTAGTTGCTTGCATTCGATGAAAACCTGTGCACCGATCGAAGAATAAGGGTTTAATCTGTGCAGCGCGGAGATTTCAACAGTGCCCGCCGGCAGCGAATGAATCCGGCGTCAATTACGCTGCGGGCTTTTTAGCCACTCTGGGCGGAAAAAGATTGCCCAGCCGTTGAATCTGCGCGCCCACGCCGCGCAGTTTCTCATCGATCTGCTCGTAGCCGCGATCCATGTGGTAGACG
The DNA here is from genome assembly GCA_035504315.1 of Occallatibacter sp. Lineage (GTDB taxonomy): Bacteria > Acidobacteriota > Terriglobia > Terriglobales > Acidobacteriaceae > Telmatobacter. Next base: position 13,387 of record DATJSB010000143.1, on the reverse strand, counting down.
CGGTCGATGATGGTCTCACCCTCCGCTACCAGCGCGGCGAGGACCAGGGATGCCGATGCGCGCAGATCGCTGCACATTACGGCTGCGGCCGAAAGACGCGAGGGGCCGCGCACGGTAGCCGTATTGCCGTCCACCTTGATGCCGGCGCCCATGCGCACCAATTCCTGAACGTGCATGAAGCGGTTCTCAAAGATGTTTTCGCGCACGTGGCTGGTGCCCTCGGCCTGCGTGGCCAGCGCCATGTATTGCGCCTGCATGTCGGTGGGAAATCCCGGATACTCCTCGGTGGAGATGTCGGCAGCCGTCAGCTTGCCGTCGCTGCGCACGCGCACCGCTTCGGGGCCGAGAACCTCGATGCGTGCGCCGGCTTCGCGCAGCTTGGCGATGACTGCGCCCAGGTGCGAGGCATTGCAGTTCGAAACGATCAAGTCGCCGGAAGTAATTGCGCCGGCAATGAGAAACGTTCCCGCCTCGATGCGGTCGGGATTGATGCGGTAGCGCGCGCCGCGCAGTGTGGTAACGCCGCTCACGCGGATGGTGGCTGTTCCCACTCCCTCAATGTCTGCGCCCATGGTGACCAGCAGCGAAGCAAGATCGACGACCTCGGGCTCGCGGGCGCAATTCTCCATCACCGTCTCGCCGTCGGCAAGCACCGCGGCCATGAGCAGATCTTCAGTACCGGTAACGGTGATCTTGTCGAAGATGATGTGTGCGCCGCGCAGACGCTCGGCGCGAGCCTCAATGTAGCCATGCTCCTGGGAGATGGTGGCACCCATCCGCTCCAGGCCCTTGATGTGCAGGTCGATGGGGCGGCCGCCGATGGCGCAACCGCCGGGCATGGCCACCCGCGCCATGCCGGTGCGCGCAATCAGCGGACCGAGCACCAGCGAACTGGCGCGCATGGTTTTCACAATCTCGTATTTGGCGACGGGGTCGGAGAGATTGCGGCAACTGATCGTGGCGCTGTGCGCTGCTTCGCCCGAGCCGGGTTCGACTTCGGCCCCCATGGATTGAAGCAGCCTGCGCTCGGTGGAGATGTCGCGCACCTGCGGAATGTTCTCGAGCGTGACCGGATCTTCAGTAAGGATGGCCGCGGCCATGCAGGGCAGCGCCGAGTTTTTCGCGCCCGAGACGCGAATGGTTCCGACCAGCGGATTGCCGCCCTGAATGACGAATGTATCCATAAGAAAAAAGAAAAATGCCGCGAACAAACGTGAAAGGTGCCGATGGGTTTCGGCGCTGATTCCCGGTTGTTCCGGTGGGATTAGTTTAAACGGCGTGAATGGCAGGCTGAGCCGCGGGGAATCACGAGGATTAAGGGTGCGGGCGCAATGGGAGGCAAGGGTCGCGGATTGAATTGCGTCTGGCGGTGGTCCCGCGATTGAAAATCGCGGGACCGGAGGAGGGCTACTGATTCTGCACGGGCTGCTGATCAGTTGACGGAGCCTGTTGGTCGCCGGATTGATCTGGCGCAGGCTGCGCCTGGGGCTGCGGCTGCATCTGGGGTTGCATTTGCGCCTGCGGCTGCATGGCTGAGACCAGGTTCAGCGGTTCGGTGAGCATGAACTTCAGCGTGGTTCCCTGGTCGAGCCTCACCTGGGGATGGTCGACGAGCAGGTGGACGGTGATGGCGCCGGCGCCGATGAGGCCGCCGGCCAGCGCTCCGGCGGGACCGGCGACGATCGCGCCGGTAATGACGCCAGCGCCGGTTGCGCCGCCATATTCAATGCTGTCTTTCTTCAGGCGCGAGCCTGGCGTCACGGTGCCTTCGTTGCCCACGCGGGTGTTTGAGCCGGGAGTATCGCTGAGCTGCGCATACATCCTGAACTGCGCGCCGCTGGGCAGAATCACGGTCTCAGGATGCAGAATCATCGAACCATGGCCGCCGGCGTGACCCGTGGAGATTTGGCTCACGACCCCGTCAATTTCAGATCCGGCGGGAATCAGCACCTGGTCGCCCTGGTAAACATCGCTCAACACGCGGGTACGAAAAGCATCGCCGATACGGTTTTCGGCACTGGAGAGGCCATCGAGCAGGCGGGCGCGGATGACGGTTCCATAGCCGAGCGTTCCGGGCGGCAGCGGCGCTGGATGCACGATGTCGCCGTCAGGGTCGTCGAAGGCGCCGCGCTGGTTCAGCATTGGCTGCGAGTTGCCGGGCGCCACTTGCACGATGCCGCTGTCAGTTCCATCTCCACCCATGCCGTTGGCGGGGCCGTTAGCGGGTGCGTAGGCATTGGCGGCAGGGAGCATCTGCGCCGGAGCAGCCTGAGCGGGCTGCGCGGGCTGTTGCGGGTACTGGGCAGGCGTGGGCTTGGGCGGCGGAGTTGGCGCCGGGGGCTGGCTGTCAATGATGGTCGAGTCCGGCGGGGGATTCGAAGTTCCCGCGTAGGGATTCGGCTGCTGCTGTTGTTGATCCTGCGCCGCCAGCATGGCAGCCGCGGCAACGAGCATGGCGAACACTAGGAACGGCCGATTCATGCATCCCTCCTCTTGGATGGCTTTGGCTGCCGTCGGGACGCGGCATCCCCCTCCCTAATCAGACCCGGTTGCAAGGAAAAGGTTGCGAGGCGCGGCATTGAGGCGCGGCCAGCATACAACTCACCCATTGTCAGGCTAACCGCATTCGAGGCTCCCGAACACAATCGAAGCGTAAGCGGGTGTCGGGCTGGGCACGAATCGAGATAGTTAATCCATTCAGAAATAAGGAACCGCGGTCCCCCGTGTGACCGCTGCCACACCGGTCTGCAGCGGCGGATTTGCTAGAATCCGAACGGAAGCGAAACCTTTCGGACTGATTGTTTTTCGCGGAGAATTCCACGCGTGCATGGGCTTCTAAACACCATAAAGAGCGCTGCCGGAGAGGTACTTGCCGTGGATCGCCGTCCCAAGTTGAACGACCGGCTGCTGCACCGCATCATGAGGAGCGATATGACTGAGATTGTTGCCATCCGTGCCCGCGAAGTACTTGATTCCCGCGGGAACCCGACCGTGGAAGCTGACGTGATTCTGGAGAGCGGCGCACAGGGCCGCGCCATTGTGCCTTCGGGCGCTTCCACCGGCGAGCATGAAGCCGTGGAGTTGCGCGACGGCGACAAAAGCCATTACGGCGGCAAGGGCGTACTGCAGGCCGTGGCCAACGTTGAGACGGTGATTGCGCCCGAACTGGAAGGGATGGACGCCGCCAACCAGCGGCTGATCGACCACACGATGATTGCGCTGGATGGAACCGCCAACAAGGGCAAGCTGGGGGCGAACGCCATTCTCGCGGTTTCAATGGCCTGCACGCGCGCGGTGGCACAGACGCTCGAGGTTCCTCTCTACCGCTATCTGGGCGGCGTGAATGCGAGTATATTGCCCACGCCGATGCTGAACGTGCTGAACGGCGGCGCGCATGCCGACTCGAACGTGGACTTTCAGGAGTTCATGATCATGCCCGTTGGCGCTTCAGCGTTCAGCGAGGCGCTGCGCTGGTCGGCAGAGACATTCCACACGCTGAAGAGTGTGCTGAAGAAGAAGGGCTACAACACGGCCGTTGGCGATGAGGGCGGATTTGCTCCTTCGCTCAAGTCGAACGCCGAAGCCATTGAGCTCATCCTTGAAGCCATTGAAGCGGCCGGCTACAAGCCCGGCGAGCAGATTGCCATCGCTCTAGATCCGGCATCGAGCGAGTTCTACGACGAGGAGAAAAACAAGTACGTCTTCAAGAAGGGCGACAAGAGCGAACTGACCAGCGCGGAGATGGTTGCCTTTTACGACAACTGGATTCGCCAGTATCCCATCGTCTCGCTCGAAGACGGCCTGGCTGAGAACGACTGGGCCGGCTGGCGCATTCTCACCGACAAGCTGGGCAGCAAGGTCCAGCTTGTGGGCGACGACAACTTCGTTACCAACGTCAAGCTGTTGCAGCGCGGCATCGAGGAGGGCGTGGCCAACTCGATCCTCATCAAGCTCAACCAGATCGGCTCCGTCACTGAGACGCTGGAAGCTATCGACCTCGCCCGCCGCTACGGCTATACATCGGTCATCTCGCACCGTTCAGGCGAGACTGAAGACACGTTCATCGCCGATCTTGCCGTCGCCACCGGCGTGGGCCAGATCAAGACTGGTTCGTGCAGCCGCACCGACCGAATCGCCAAGTACAACCAGCTGCTGCGGATTGAAGAAGAGCTGGGCTCGGGCGCCGTATACCTCGGCCTGGAGAGCCTGAACTACGGCGAGTAGGGCCCGGTTTCGAAGGTACACGGTGAGTAAGGCTGGGCGCGAGATTCGCGCCCTGCGCTATTTGGGAGACTGTCTGACCGCGGCGTTCTGCCTGGTTCAGGCCAACACTTTCAGCCCGTGTTTCTCTACGACATCGAGGAGTTTGAGCGCCATTCCGCTTGGCTTCTTCGCGCCTGTCTCCCATTTCTGAATGGTTGATTCGCTGGTGTTCAGATACCGCGCAAAAACCGGCTGGCTTACACGCTGCGCCTCGCGGATCTTCTTGATCCTCAGCGGTCCCATTGGAGCGGGAGAAACCAAACACGCTTCATCAAACTCGCGCATCGTAGCCTTGTCGATCGCACCTGCGCGAAGCATTGCGGAGGCGGACGAGTGAATTGCCTCGAACGCAGCACTCTTGAATTTCTGCTTAGCTGCCATGACAGATTTCCATCCAGTCTGAATTCTCGACCAGCCGTTTCAGTTGCTGCTCGGTAAGTACCTCGTAGACCCTCGCCAGTTTTCTGAACTTGACCAATTCGTCGTTCTCAATGTTTTCCCGATCCTTCTTGGCGAAAAGGTACTCGAAAACCCAGCGACGGCCTCCCTTGGCAAGAATGATCGACCTTGATCGGTTCCTGTCGAGACGTTTCTTGAAAACGCCGCCGCCGAGATCTGCTGCTTGTCCCAGCATCACTTGCCGGATAGCAGTACAGAGCTCTTCATCCGAGATCTTTGCTTTGCGGGCCGCTTTGGAAAACCAGGCAGTCTTAAAAACGCGCTCTGGCTTCGCGGCCTCGCTTCCCATAAAATTAGTGTAGCACCAGGTGCTATAGAGTGAAATGCAAAACCGCAAGTCGGGGCGCAGACTGAAGGAATAGCGACGGTCGAACCCGTGCAATCAGCCAAAGCCAAGGCCTCCCGCCAGTGGGAGGCCTTCGCTTTGAAAGTTACCTTTGGGTTCGTTACCTGATGCGCAGCGACTTGATCGCTTCGGGGAGATGCTCCTCGATCGACTTGGCGCGCTCGGCGGCGATTCCGCCCAAATAGGAGGGGGCGGGCGTGGCCATCAGCACCAAGGCCAGCGCAATGACCGAGAAGATCAACCCCGCAATACCTGCCGAGACCAGCATATGGTACATGTCGAAGACGTCGAGGCCAAGGATCTTGAAGGCGACATGCTCGAGCGGTTTGATGTGCTTGAGCACCGCCAGGGCGAAAAGAAAGAAGACTGCGGCGAGCGAAGTGAGAATCGCCAGGGTTCCATCGAGACTGCGATGAAACTTCTGGCGGGAGCTGCAGTGAGGGCATTCGGCGAAATGGTTGACGTAATCCCGCCTCATCTCAGGCGAGATGGCCGAGATATCATATCGCCAGCTTTTCAAAATGGCGCCAACAACCCGGTCAGTGCATTGCGTTCTTGCCATAGCCATAAAAACCCACTTTGCTTAAAATTGGCTCAATCAGCTGCGGATCCAGTGGCCGGAAGGTCCCCGCTCTCAACGATGCGCCCGTCTTAACGAAGTTCCAATGGCGCTACCGATTAGATTCTCTCTTGCCTGCAAAGGTTCCAATTTGGCCGTCGAACTCGCCAATCCGAACCTTGGGAAGAGACGCTAGTGTCTTACTATTGTAACCTTTTTCGCTAAAAGTCAATAGAAGAAAGGGGTTCGCGCTGCGCGGCGAGAATCAACTTGTTAGCCAGCAGGCTGGCCCTTGGCGCGAGCGCCTGTTCAGCCGCAACCCTTGCCAAATCAGGCAGATTGTTGCTCTCAGAGAGATGTCCGAGGATGACATAGGCAGCCTGTCCGTCATAGTCGTTGGCCAGAAACTCAGCCGCGGCGTCGTTGGAGAGGTGACCAACGCGCGACAGTACCCGCTGCTTGACCTGCCAGGGATATGGCCCATCACGAAGCATCTCAAGATCATGATTCGATTCGAGAAGCAGCAGATCGAGCCGCTTGAGCTGAGCCTTGACGTTAGGGGTAACGTAGCCCAGATCGGTGGCGAAACCCAGGCGAATACCTTCTGTGGAAAACACGAACCCAACCGGATCGGCAGCATCGTGCGGGATGGTAAAGGGGCTGAGATCGATATCGCCGATGGAGAATGGCTGGCCTGCTTCGAAGTACATGACGGCCGGGAGCCAAGTCGGGTCGTCGCGAAGAGTTGGCGATTTTGGTTCGGTTCGTTCTGGTGCCGCTTTCGACGGCAGATCCGCTGAGTTTGCTGTGGCTTCAGCCACTTGCGCCTGAACTTCGGAATCGGCGCCGGGGTCTTCCTGATCGCACGATTCTGCGGCCGAATCAATCTCCGCCTGCCGCTCGGCCTGTTGGCGTCTGCACTGCTCAAGCCATTGCGCATAGGTCATCTGGCGGCGCGGAGTGAGCCAGCGCATCCAGGCCCGGTGAGTGGCCTCGGTGAAGTACACCGGAATGCCGAGTTTGCGGGCGGCTACGGCGAGGCCGTTGATGTGATCCTGGTGCTCGTGCGTAATCACGATGGCGTCGAGAGTCTGGGGATCCTCTCCGGTCAGATTCATGCGGCGAAAGAGTTCACGGCAGCTCAGGCCGGCATCGACGAGGATGCGCGTGCGCCCCCCCGAAACGATCGCGCTGTTGCCCTTCGACCCCGAGGCCAGCACCGTGAAACGGACCATCTTTTGAGCATACAGCGACGGCGGTGCTACGACACGCGACAGCCGGCTGGAGATGAAAGAATCCCGGATACCGGATCAAAAGGATTACGAATCTTGAGCTATATTAGTTGGAAAGCTGCACAGAACCACTTTTGGCCATTCCTCCGCCCGGACGTCAGGGTGACGGCAGGACGGGGGCAGCGGTGCGCAGGCATGCCGGCGATCGATATGCGGCCGCCATGCGCGCTGGAACAGAAAGGAGCGGGAGCGAATGAAGAATGTAGCGCGCTATGCGGGCTTTGTAGTGTGCAGTCTGATCGGTTTTGTGATCGGGCATTACCTGCTGACTGGAGCGGCCGCGGCTTACACGTCGGTGCTGGTTTCTTACCACCTGTACCTGCTTCTTCTCATCCTGCTCTCTGATCAAAAACGAACAGTTGCGCTGCCGGTTGGCCAAACGTTCATGACCCACCTCGCATTCTTGGGGGTGCTGATCGGAATGCCTTTTTTGAGGGCTTACATTCCGTTCTTTGGCATTATCCGTTTGCTCGTCCCGGCTCTGGCGCCATTTGAAGTGAAATGGCTGTTCAGTACAGACAAAGTCCCTGAAAAGTCGTCGACTGAAACAGTGCGGACTATTCCGGCGGACCCTAAGAAAAAGAAGGGGGAAACCTATTCTGTCGACGATCTGATCAACGCCGCATCGGCCCAGGACCACGAGATGTTTCTTGCGTATATGAGGCAGCCGAATCGAACGTTTTCCAGGCCGGGGCGAGGTATACGAGAGGAATACGGCTATTGGCTAGTGGACCTCGCCAAGAAAAGATCAGCCATGGCCGCGACGGCTGCCGCAACCGCCAGTTCTTCGGGCGCCACGAACACAACCAGCCCTGCCGGCCAATGATGTCCGCAGCAAGCTGCGCCTGAGACGCACGGCGCTTATGCGGCCGGACGCGGCATTTCGCTCATCAACTCGATCGGGTGGCCATCGGGATCTTTGAGAACGGCGAGCCAGAGATCGTGGTCGGGCATCCTGGCAACCAATTGCGGCGGCTGGGCGATCTCAACTCCGCGGGCGCTCAATACAGCGCAGGCCTTGTTGATATCGGCCACGCGGAAGTAGAGGATGACGCCGCCGGTTGCGACAGGCTTGTCACTCGCGCCAATGAGCAGCCGAACCTGGCCGCATTGAAAGAACGACATGTTCCCGGCATCGAAGAGATGCTTGAGGCCGAGCGTCTGCCCATAAAACTCCTTCGATCGGGCCAGATCGGTGACGTAGATGGCGATCTGTCCGATGCCCTCAAGCTTCGCGTCCGATGCAGTGGTTTGACTGTCGTTCATGCCGCCTCCCAGCGTGCGAAATTGCATTTACCCCGCACCCGGCAGCACCACGGGAATCTCGATGGAGACCAGGGTGCCGCGGCCGGGATTGCTGACCACGTTAAAGTGTGCCTGATCGCCGTAGAGGACGTCGAGGCGTTCTTGTACGTTCTTCATCCCGATGCCGGAGCCAGTGCGGTGCAGTGCCCCGACGGGACGGCCGCCCATGCCCACGCCATCGTCGTCCACTTCGATCAGCAGGCGGTCGCCGTTGAGCCGGCTGCGCACAGTGACCGTGCCGCCATTGATGCGCGGCTCCAGTCCGTGCTTGATGCTGTTCTCAATGAGCGGCTGCAGCAGGATGCTGGGCACCAGCACCGAAAGCGATCGGGGGTCGATCTCTTTCTCGACCCTCAGCTTGCCGGCGCCGAATCGGACAACCTCGATGTCGAGATAATCGTCGGTAAAGTCCAGTTCCTGGCTGAGCGGAACGTAGGTATCGTGATCCTTGAGCAGGGCGCGCAGTATGTTGGCCAGCTTCACAGTCATCTCGCGCGCCAGTTCCGGCTGGTTGCGCACCAGCGAGGCGATGGAGTTGAGTGTGTTGAACAAGAAGTGGGGATTGATCTGGCGCTGCAGGGCGTCGAGGCGGGCCTCAAGCAAAAGCCGCTTTTGTTCTTCGAGCGAGAGCTCAACGCGCAGCGCATTCCAAACCTTGAGCGCGATTCCCACGACGATGGGCGCGCTGATCCAGACCAGCGGTTGCAGCCAGACTTGATTGGCCAGCAGCGCGAAGAGCCGGTGCGGAAATTCATGCGCGAGCCAGTCGCGCACCATCTCCATGGCGACGATGAGCACCAGCAGCAGGATCTGGCGGTCGAAGCGCGGCTTGCGCAGGTTGCGGCGCACCCAGCGGTAGATGCTGAGATCGATTAACGGCGTGAACGACCATATCTCCTCGGTTTCCACGTAGCGGCCCAGCATTCCCGCGGCGAACCCAAGCACGACATTGAAGGGCAATGCCAGGTACTCGTGATGCAGAACCGCAGGAACTGAGAGCACCGCGCCCGAAAACATGGCCCAACCGGGACTGACAAGCAGGCCCAGCAGAATGACCGTCTCAAACGAAATGTCGGCAGCCGAAAAATTCGGCACGATGAAGCGAAAATAAACGCCTAAGGTAAGCGGAACCAGGAAGAATGCGAGCAGGGCGAGAGTCTGGCGGCGCCGGCGGTGCTCGGCAAACAGCAGCCGGCGGAAGGTGCTGGCGCGCGCCAGCACGCTGGCCACCGAGGCCACCACCCCCAACTTGACCAGCAGCGTGATAAGCAGAAGCCGGTAATCCACCTCACAACTCTAACGCGCAGCGCGAGTAGCGAGCCACATGAATGAAGAGATTCCCAGTTACCGTTTCGCTCCACTATTGAAAGGCCACAGCGTCTCAGTTCACATCGAAGGCGGGCCGAAGCGGGCCTTGTATCAGGGCACGGATTTTGCCGTGCCGAAAATGGCCAAAAAAAATGGGGCTTCAGGGTGTGCGTGAGAACTCGGCCCGAGGTTAAAGGGACTGATTAGGAAGGCCCGCGGCTGAAGCCGCTTCTATTTTTTTCGCTTCATTCAGCAGCCTGAAGGCTGCTGCTCCCTCCGATTTGCACCCGGAATGCGTGCCGAATCAAGCTCTCACGCAAACACTTTAGCCCTTGACTACTTGCTCAAAAACAACTGGACGCTGCCCAGCAGTTCACAGCGGAATGCGAATCAAAATCGGCTCATCCTTTTGCGGCGCGAGTGTTGCTGCCGTTGGCCGAACCGAACAACTGCACTCAAAGCCCATCTGCCGATAAAGCGCCAGGGCCTGGTGCATCTGCGGCATGGTGTCGCCTGCAAGTTCGGTGTAGCCGATGGCGCGGGCCTCGTTCATCACCCACTCAAGCAACGCCCGGCCGAGGCCAAGACCGCGATAGGCAGGGCGGACGTAAAGACGCTTGGGTTCGGCGCGGCGGTCGTCGACGCGGCGCAATGCGACGCAGCCGGCCGGTTCTTCATCGACGCGGACGAGAGCGAGGCGGCCCGCAGGCGGAACGTAGGCGCCCGGCAGTCCGGCCAATTCCTCGCCGAAGTTCTGGAAGCAGGGCGTGAAGCCGAAGGAGTTCCAATACTCTTCGAACAGCGCGCGCACCGCGGCAAGGTCACTTTCGCCTGCGACCGGAAGTATCAGGCAACTGGAATCCATCGCGCCTTGGGAGCCTCTTTTGTCGATAGTAGTTCGACGTTGCCCGCCGTCACAAATTGGCCGAGCGGGCATCAGATAAAATTGATATATGGCAAATGAAGGCGCAATCAAGGTGGCCGAGGCGGATTTCCCCACGCGATGGGGGAATTTCCGCATCATGGGCTTTGAGGGCGAGCCGGATATTGACCCCGATTGCGGGCCCACGGCGCCTGCCCCTCCTGCCCCTGCCAAGGTGGCGCCCGAAGGACTGGTAGCACTGGTAAAAGGCGACATCCACACCGCCCCGCCGCTGGTGCGCATTCACTCGCAGTGCCTGACCGGTGATGTATTTGGATCGCTGCGCTGCGACTGCCGTCTGCAGCTTGAGATGGCGCTGACCATGATCGGCGAGGCCGGTGCGGGCATTCTGCTGTACGAGCAGCAGGAAGGCCGCGGGATTGGTCTGATGGCCAAGCTGAAGGCCTATGAACTACAGGACCAGGGTCTCGACACGGTTGAAGCCAACGAAGAACTGGGCTACGCAGCCGACTGCCGCGCCTACGATCTGCCCGTCGCGGCGCTCAAGCTGCTGGGCGTGAATCGGGTTCGGCTGATCACCAATAACCCCGAAAAGGTGGCTGCGCTTGAAGCGGCCGGCATTGAGGTTGTGGAGCGCGTATCGGCCGAGGTTGAGCCGCTGGAGAGCTTCGCAGCATATATCAAGACCAAGCACGAGAAGATGGGGCACATTCTCGAGTCGGCGGATTGAGCGGCCTCTTAAGCGCAATGTCATCCTGAGCGGAGGTCGCTCCTGCGACCGAAGTCGATGGATCTGCAGCTTATAAACGCCAACTCACCAACATTCTCCACGCAGCCGCAGCACCCGCCACAACCTCCAGAACACAAGCGCCAGCGCCGCAAGCGCAGCCCACCACAGGGCCAGTGTGAGGTCGCAAACCCACGCCGGCGCTTCTCCCGCACGTCGCAACAAAAACGGCAGAAAATTCCAGCAGGTGATGTGGACGTAGTCCCACGGGTCGCGATGCATGGGCGCGTTGACGAGGCCCCACGCCTCCATCTTGCCCAGCGCGAAAGCCGCGATGTTCTTGAGCCGCTGCCAGACGACGAAGGTTGGATGGCCGAGGGTCTCCTCCTGGTAGAGTTCGAGCGGGAGCCAGAAGGCCACGGAGGATGCCTGGACGACAGCGGCGGCGGAGATGAGGGCCGCGCCGGCGGTGCGCACCGTGCGGCTCAATCTGCTCCAGAGCTCAAGCAGCAGCGGAACCGCCAGCAGCGCAGCGAGTTCGACGCTTGTGGAGACGTAGCGGTCGCCCCAGGCCGAGTCGCCGGCAAAGGTGAAGTAGCGCGCGTAAAAACAGATGTAAGCGAGAAGCATGGCAGCGGTGGCGAGCGTGTAGGCTTTGATCGCCGGGGCCAAGCGGCGCCACGCAACAGCAGCCACAACCAGCATAAGGACGAGCAGAGGGTCGAAGAGAAAGATGGATTTTTCAGGCGCGAAGAGCGCACCGAAGAATCCGGAATGAAACTCTCCACTGAAGGGGAAGTTGGGCGGAAGGCTGGGATCGTTTGCGCGCCATTGGATCGCCGCGATGCCCACGTAGGTGTTAAACAACGACCCGAAGCGGTAGAACTGGTAGAGCCGGTCGAGCAGGATGAAGAAGCCGTAGATGGGCAGCGCGATGGCAGCATAGATTCTGGTGCGGTCACGGAGTGCCGGGGCGCGCGTACCCGCGAGCCACAGTGCAAGCAGAGCAAAGAGCGCGCAGTCGAGCAGATCCAGGCCGGTCGTGAGCCGCGTGAGCAGGTTCACGCCCAGTGCGGCCGAGCCGATCACAAGCGCGCGCCGGCTGCCGGTTTGCACCCACTCCAATTGCCAGCAGAAGCCGGCCAGCGTGAGCAGGCAGATGTAGTTGTTCTCCATCATGTTCTGCGTGTAGTGCAGATGCGTGGTGAGAAGCAGCAGTGCGAGCGCGCCGGCGACTGATTGAGTGACGGAAAACTCGAAGCGGCGCAGAAAGCGAAAACAGACGAGCGCCGTGAGCACATTGAGCAGAATGTTCACACCGTAGCTGACCACGATGTTGCGCACGCTGGGATCGTTGCCGTTGTAGTCGGCGAAAACGGGCAGACGCTCGATGTACGTGCCGGCGATATCGAACGGCAGCATGAGCAGCGGCTGACCGATGCCGTACCAGGTTTCGAGCGCACCAGTGCGGCCGTGGATGCCGAAATCGGGATACTCGTAGGGAAAGACCGGAGGGTCGCTCGTCCAGAGCGCGTGGGCAGCGTTCTCACGGTGCTGCGTGTCAGACGATCCAAGCTCGCCGGACTGGACGACGATGGCGATGAGCGCGGCGGCCAGGGCAAGCAGGAAGAGCGGATCGCGCAGCCAGCGACGCGTGGATCGTGAATTGCCCGGCATAATCCAATTTTAGTGGCCTTCGACGTCACCGGCCCCGGGAGGGGCCGATCGACAATAGCCCAGAGTGGAACCTGACCCCGAAGCGTAAGCGGAGGGACAGGTGGAACTCTGGGTTGGTTCGCGATGATGAACAAGCCGCCCCGTAGGGCCGGCACGAAAACTTTCGTGCTGTTTCTCGTCAAAACATCGCCTGCAACCCGAGGATCGTTACCGCATCGCCTTCTGCACCTTCGCCGTCGTCACCACCTGGCCCACGTGCCGCTGGGTGTGGTCGGCAACATGAATCAACGCGCCGCCGATCGACGTGGGCAACTGCTTGCGTCCTACAAAGCGCGGAGTGTTGAGATCGCCCACAGACAGCACGCGGATGCGCTCTGCGGCGTTGGAGAAAGAGATCTCAACCGCGGCGATGAGCTCGGCGAGCGTTTCGTCGCCGGTTGACTCGACTTTGAGCGCGGCCAGTTGCTCTTGGGTGAGCTGATTGCCTTCGGCGTAGGTGAGGATGCGGTCAGTGGATCGCGCGATGTGACGCAGATGGAAAGCGATCGGAGTCAGTCCCAGAGGCGCG
>DATJSB010000142.1:0-2955 GCA_035504315.1 Occallatibacter sp. | reverse complement strand
GCGAGAATCTCGGCTATCCGGGAACCGCGGACGACCACAGGAGGCGTGAACTTTGTCATCGCCTTTCGGCCTGAGTTGTGGCGCAAGCTCGCTCCCGACGACATCCCTCCGGAGGTGACGGGCTTCAACGATGACATTCGGGGCGTGGAAGGATTTGTCATCCCGGGCACGCAGCGCGACGCGGTGGTATGGCTTTCGGGCAGCACTTATGACGTTATCTTCGATATGGCGCGCTCAGTCGTTGGCGACCTGGCAGGCCTGGCGTCACTGACAGAGGAAACTTCGAGCTGGTCGTATCGGCATGATCGTGACCTCACCGGTTTCACCGACGGCTCTGAGAATCCGACGCTGCTGGACGCTCCTGGCGTGGCCCTCATACCAGAAGGCGCCCCGGGCGCTGCCGGCTCGGTCCTGTTGCTTCAGAAGTGGAAGCACAAGGCAGCCGAATGGGAAAGCCTTTCGACGGAGCAACAGGAGTGCGTCATAGGGCGCACGAAGCTCGCCAGCGTGGAGCTCGCGAACAAGCCAACGAACTCGCACGTTGCTCGCACCGACCAGGACGAATTTGGAAAGATCTTTCGCCGGAACATGCCTTATGGAAGCGTGGAGGACCATGGAACCATGTTCGTGGGATTCAGCGCAGATCAGAAACGGCTTTCGAGGATGCTGGAGAGCATGGCGGGCCTTGGCAACGGCACGCGCGACGCGCTCACCCGCTTTACCCAGCCGCTGACGGGTTCCTATTATTTCGCGCCTTCGGTCGAGAGCCTGGGACGCCTGCGGTAATTCGTTGCGAGGCTTGCAGAAGATGATGAAGGTTATTCCCGTAGATCGCGACGCAGACAAAACTGAAAACGCAGCTTAGAAAAACCGGCAGAACGGATGGAAGCGCGGCGAACGCAGTTTCGCCCGGCACCTACCTTTCGAGAACCATGTGGCGATGGCGACGGCGAAGACCCCCTCGCTGAATGTTTCGAGACGATGTTTGCTTATCCGAGATCTCCGGCTTGGCCGTTCCTCGACAACCCACCTTTGTTGCCGCATCTCCGATGTAAACGATCGATTGCAAACGATCAATGCAGCTTTGATTCCCAGTCTGCCGGCACTTTGCCCGCCGGAGCCGGAACCGGCTGGTCTTCAGGATGCCGGCGCAGAGAGGCCAGCTTCTGGCCGCGCATTCTCTCTCCCGTTTGAAGTTGGGGTCGATGGAGCGAATGGCTTGCGCGGCTTCAACCTGGGGCGGCGGCAGCGCAGCAGCGCCCTTGCCGCACGCTCCTGCGCAGAGGCCGGCTACGCGATGTATTACTGTGCCGAAGGTGGATAGCCCTTGTCGATGCCCATGCGCTCGTCGCCGATCTGCAGCAGCAAGTTGTCGGGGTCGCGGATGAGGAAGCTTTCAAGGTCCTTGCGTGGGTTCAGGTTGGCCGCCTCGAGCCGCGCCTTCAGCGCCGGCTCGTCGTAGGGCTTTAGCCCGAACATGACGTGCGAAATCGCGCCCACCTGCACATGAGGGTGCTCCTCAGTGGGTGAACGCAGCACCAGTTGCGTATCACCGAACTGCAGCAGCGCGTAGTGCTCGTTTCGCTGGATCAACTTGAGAGCCAAGAGCTGCGTGTACCACTCGACTGAGCGATTGACATCACTGACGCCGATCGCGATGTGATTGACGCTGATCGGGACCAGCGGCTCCAGCGGGGCGGTTGCCGAGGCTGAGCCACCCGGCGCGGAAGCCAGCGCCGCCGGCGCAACCGTCCCTGCGGCAAGCAGGGAAAGCACCTCCACAAACTGGCGCCGCGAGATGCGGCCCGACTCATAGTTGCCCAGCATGCTGCTGATCCATGACTGCGCCATCGCTCCTCCCACAACGGTGATGTTGCGCTGTGTGCACCGCAACCACTGCTTCCTAACGCAGGCGGTGTGCGCGCACAGCAAAGAGGCATAGCTCTTGCCGGCAGGCCACAGGGCGCCTTTAAGTATAGTGTTCCAATCCCTGACCCCCAATCCATATTCCCTGGAACCTGTTATTGAACTGAAGCGGGAATTTTGAACAGAGCGGCGAGCATGAGGCAGGCGCAGGCAAGGAGATGAGACGTGCCAAGGGTGGTAGCCAGCGGTTCGAAGCCGCGGGCCAGAGGCTGAAATCGTGCGGCCGGGCAAGACTTCTCTCCAGCACCCAGCGCCGGGCAGCGGTACGAAGCCGCGTTTGGCCTCAGTGTGCTTCACCACTTCCAGCTCGATGCCGTGCTGCCCTGCAGCCTCGATTGTGGCTTGCGCCGGGCAAACTCGCGCTGCAGCCCACGTGACCAGATTCGGCGCAACGCCGCAGGTGCAGCCACCAGCCGCCGGCTGCAGGGCATTCAACGCATCCGCTGCCGCCGGGCGGAAGCGCGGGATTGATTCCCTGTCGACCGGATTTCATGCCTGCCACCATGCGGAGTTCGAGATGGCTGACTTTCGGATTCTGGAGCGGCCTTTCGCGGCGAGTGTCAACCGCGATATCGCGCCGCACAACGACCTACCGAGTTCAACATCTCGATGTCAAGATGAAGATCCCAGCATAGTAGAATCGAGTTCCGCCGGGCTGCGGGAGACCGTGTGCCGGCGGGGTGGAGCAGGGGGGGGGAAGTCAAAATGCAGCATCCGTTACCCAATTTCGGCTCGTGGCCCGATCTCGAGTGGGAACAGTGGAAAGAGACCGCTGAGACCCTCCACATGTACACGCAAATTGTGGGTAAGACGCGCCTGGCTCTCACGCCGTTGCAGAACCATTGGTGGAATGTGCCGCTTTATGTAACTGCGCGGGGTCTCTCGACATCGCCCATGCCCACGCCCGATGGCCAGTTGCTGGATGTCGAATTTGACTTTCTCGCGCACGAAGTGGTTTGCCGTACGAGTCGCGGAGATATTCGCAAGATCCCGCTGAGCGCGAAAGCAGTCGCCGAATTCTTCCGGGAG
>DATJSB010000141.1:0-4601 GCA_035504315.1 Occallatibacter sp. | reverse complement strand
GGCGTTCCCGCGGCCAACGCGGGCGATGCGGTTGAAGTTGTCCTGGATCATACGAGCTTCTATGGCGACTCGGGCGGCCAAGTTGGCGATACGGGCTTTTTCCTGACTACTGACGGGAATTCGACTGTGGCCGAGATTGTTGGCTGCGTGCTGCCAGTGCAGGGCGTCCGCGCGCACAAGGCGATTCTGAAGCAGGCGCTTGCCGTGGGCGACCATGTGAACACAGTGGTGGATGGGGACCGTCGCGACGCTATCCGGCGCAACCATACCGGCACGCATCTGCTTCATGCCGCGCTGCGGCAGGTGCTGGGCACGCATGTGAAGCAGGCGGGTTCGGCGGTGCATCCTGACCGGCTGCGCTTCGACTTCTCGCACTTTGCGCAGGTGGCCGATGAGGAACTCGATGAGATTGAGACCATCGTCAACCGCGAGGTGCTGAAGAACGCGCGCGTCGAGACTCTCGAAGACGTGCCCATTGACGTGGCCGTGAACGAGTACCATGCGATGGCGTTGTTCGGAGAGAAGTATGGCGACAAGGTGCGTGTGGTGAAGCTCGACGACGGGTTTTCGACGGAGCTTTGCGGCGGAACGCATACCAAGGCGACGGGCGAGATCGGGCTGTTCAAATTGACCGGCGAGACGTCGGTGTCGAGCGGCGTGCGAAGGATTGAAGCTATCAGCGGATTGGGTTCGCTGGATACGTTTCGGCGCGACTTTGAGGTTGCGCAGGCGGCGGCGCAGTACACGCCTTCTGCGGAGGGCGACCTGGCGGAATCGCTGCGGCTGGCGATGGCTTCGAAAGACGACGAGCTGAAGAAGCTGCGGCGTGAATTGGAAGAGATGCGGATGAGGAGTGCAGCGGGCGCGCTGGACGAGGCGATTGCAGATGCGGCCGACGTAAAGGGCGTGAAGGTGGCGATGCATCGCGCCGATAACCTGGAACGCGGGCAATTGCGCACTCTGGTCGATAACCTGAAGCAGAAGCTGGGCGAAGGCATAGTGGTTCTGGCGTCGGCGCAGCCTGAAGGCAAAGTGGCGATCATCGCGGGCGTGACTCCGGGACTGACGAAGCGGGTGCAAGCGGGCAAGCTGGTGGGAGCCGTGGCAAAGTTGGTCGGCGGATCGGGCGGCGGCAAGGCTGAGATTGCTGAGGCCGGCGGCAAGGATCAGAGCCAGATCGATGCGGCGTTGAAGGCGGCGCCAGGGATTGTGGGCGAACTGCTGGGGTGAGCGGGGTTCGTGACTCGTCTGTCGTGGGTTGTGATTCGTGGGCCGTGACCAGAGACCAATGATCAGGGGTCGTGAATAACAGTTGAGCGCGACGGGCGAGCACGCACAGTCGCAAATGCCGTAAGCTGGGCACATGGCAGCGCGCAACCAAGCGTCGTTCAGGCGGGATTCGTTAAAGCTGACCTCGCTGAAAACTGAGCGCCTGCGACGCCGGCTGCTGAAGTGGTACGACACCAACAAGCGCGACCTGCCGTGGCGCGGAAGCCACGATCCATATGCCGTCTGGGTGTCGGAGATCATGCTGCAGCAGACTCGCGTTGCGGTGGTGGTGGAGCGGTACCAGGCATTTCTCAAGAGGTTTCCGTCGCTGGTTTCGCTGGCGCTGGCCAAAGAAGAAGAAGTGCTGGCGCTGTGGAGCGGACTGGGGTACTACCGGCGGGCGCGAATGCTGCACAAGGCCGCACAGTTCGTGGCCCAGAACTACTACGGCAGCCTGCCCCGAAAATCTGATGAACTGCGGGAACTGCCGGGGATTGGCGAATACACCGCGGGGGCAATTGCGAGCATCGCCCACGGCGAATGCGTGCCCGTGGTGGATGGCAACGTGGAAAGAGTGATCTGCCGGCTTGCAGGTTGGGATGAGAGCGCCAAACAGCGGCGAAAGGTCGGAGAGCTTGCGGCGCGATTGGTGGACCCGGCGCGACCCGGGGATTTTAACCAGGCAATGATGGAGCTGGGTGCGGTGGTTTGCCTGCCGCGCGGGCCGCGATGCACCGAGTGCCCCCTGTCCGTGGGATGCACTACGCGAGGCGAGCACAGAACTCAAAAGCGCGCGCCGATGAAGAGCGTTGCGGTTGCGCACGCGCTCTCGGTGCGCACATCAGACAGGAAGGCGGCGCACGATCGGAGCGGACGCGAGGTGCTTCTGGAGCAGCGGCCAGCCACAGTGAGCGTAATGCCCGGCATGTGGGAGCTGCCGCAACTCCTCGAAGCCGAAGTGCCGCCGGCGGAGTTGCGGATGACCGTGCGGCACGCGATTATGCAGACCAACTACTACGTGCGCATTCGAACCGTGTTTGAGGACGATGCGGCCAAGCTGACTGCGGTGCAGGGCGAGCGGCGATGGGTTTCGCTGAGCGACGCCGCAAATATAGCGCTTACGGGACTGGCGCGCAAAGTGCTCATCCGCGCGCATCTGCTGCCGACCGTTCCGCTCGACGCCATTGCGCCGCCGCAGGATGGAGAAATAGTCTGAAAAGACAGTCGAATCGCATTCTCGATTGAGCGCGACTGCCGCGTATTCTTTGATTGAATGAGAGACTCAATGAATCGCACGTCTGCTTGGTTTTTCGCGGCCATGGTTGTTGCGCTTGCTCCCTTGCATTCACAGCAAATAGTTGGCGGGGGTCCAGGGCATGGGATTTCTGAAATTCAGGGTTTGCCCGCAGAGGCGCGCGCGGCGGCAGACTCGATCGACGCTGAGAAGATTCGCGCGCATGTACGGTTTTTGTCACTCGATCTGCTGGAGGGCCGCGGACCCGGCACTCGCGGAGGCGAACTGGCGGCCGAGTACATCGCCACGCAGTTTGCGCTCGACGGGCTGGAGCCGGCCGGCGACGACGGAACCTACTTCCAGCATGTGCCGCTTTACGCGGTGCACACGATTGAAGACCAGACGCAGACGAGCTTTGAAGTGACGAACGCCAAGGGCGGCAACGGAACGGGCACCATTCCGCTCACATACGGTTCGGACATTGTGCTGAAAGACGAGACGGGCCAGACGAGCGCCGACATCGATGCGCCGATTGTGTTTGTGGGCTATGGAATTGACGCGCCCGAGTACAAATGGAACGACTACGCGGGCCCCGACGGAAAAGATCTCGATGTAAAGGGCAAGGTGGTTCTGGTGATTGTGAACGAGCCGCCTTCGGACGATCCGAATTTCTTCAAGGGTGTGGCGCTGACGTATTACGGCCGCTGGACCTACAAGTATGAAGAGGCTGCGCGGCGCGGAGCAGCCGGCGTGTTGATTATTCACCGGACCGACCTGGCCAGCTATCCGTGGGCGGTGGTGCGCAACTCGCAGGCGGTTGAGAAGAGCTACCTGGAGGGCGATCCGACTGCGACGCTCAGGGCTGCTGCATGGATCCAGCACTTTGTGGCGCAAAAGCTGCTGGCGACCGTGCCCGGAATGGGCGACGTTGATCATGAGATCGAGCTTGCCGGCCAGCGCGGGTTTCATGCCGTTGAGCTGCCGGCCAGGTTTCACGCGCATATCGAGAGTGCAGTGCGGCGCTACGTGAGCGCGAACGTAGTGGGGCGGGTGCGCGGCGCAGAAGGCGGCAAAAACGTGGTGCTGTACACAGCACACTACGACCACCTGGGAATCGACCCGAGTTTGAAGGGCGACCAGATCTTTAACGGCGCGGCAGACAACGGCACGGGATGCGGGATTCTGCTGGAACTGGCGCGGGCATTTGCGCAATCGAGCGTGCGGCCGCCGCACGATATGTACTTTGCCTCGGTTACGGCTGAAGAACAGGGACTGCTGGGTTCGCAGTATCTGGGAGTGCACCCGCCGGTACCGGCAAAAGACATCTCGCTCGATCTGAACTATGACATGCTGCTTCCGGTCGGGGTTCCGCGTTCAGTGAGTCTGGGTGGAGCGGATCGGATCACTTTTTGGCCCACAGTGCAACGCGTAGCGGAGAAGTTCGACCTGCAACTTCTGCCTGATCCGACGCCCTCCGCGGGGCACTATTACCGGTCCGATCACTTCTCACTGGCGCGCGTGGGGATTCCGGCATTTTCAGTTGACCAGGGTGAGTTGTTTGAAGGGCACGATGAGGCGTGGGGACGCGCAGTCTTTGAAGATTACGTGGCGCACCACTATCACCAGCCATCGGACGAATACCGCGCGGACTGGGATTTTCGCGGCAACGCCAAGCTGGCGCGGTTCGGATTTGCGCTGGGATGGCTGGCCAGCGAACAGGCAAAGCCGATTGAATGGCTGCCGGGCGATGAGTTTGAGAAGTTGCGGAAGGCGAGCGAGGAGCGATGAGAAGCGCGGCCTCTAGCCCCCGGAGTCGGCGTGAAAGGGTTCCTTTAATTTCGGAAAGCCCGCAACAGGCCCCACCACATCGGGAGTTCCGCTATCGGACTCCGGTAACCTGCTTTTCCGCGCGTTGTTTCTTCAGATGAATGTAGACGCACAGTGCCATGAATACGGCCGCGCTTGCCCACCCGAGGTCGAATTCCTGCTTGATCGGCCTGTATGCAAGCTCACCGGAAATGTCGGCGACTTCTCCGTGTGTGCGTAATTCTTTAAAAGCCTTCTCGATGAATTTGCCGACGTTTTCCGCCATTTCCGC